>NZ_JASVWV010000009.1:0-188269 GCF_030286765.1 Proteus faecis | reverse complement strand
ATCAACGCGGCGATCAACATCGAACGCAAGGGCATACTGGAATTACAAGCGGCGGGACTCGTCGTTTCTGCCCATGGAGGCCAGCGTAAATCCGTCACACAGACGGTTGCGGTCTAAGAAGTGGGAATCCTCGCCCGACAGGGCGGGGAGCAGTCACATGAAAAATAGCCACATTCCCTGTGGCTAAAATGATTTTGGTGTGCTCTTTTTTTTTATTATTTACTTCAAGTTGCCTCTCTCATAAGCCCCTTGATGGAAGACACTCAAGCTGTTACTGCTTCAACTTGTTTGACAGGAACAAGATGACAACAATCGCTTTCACCTGTTTTTTCAAAGGTTGATAAACGGGTGATTAAGAGTGAATTCATGTCTGTTAATAATCCCTCTGTTTGCAGTTTTTGCATGATGTTTTCATCACAGTCATTATTATTTTGACGTTGATAAGCCACAGGCGTTACACCACGTAATACCGTCAATTGACCTGCAAGTGAGGGATTATCTGTTAATGCATATACATTGTTGTTTGGCATAAAGCGTGACAATAAGGTCACTGATTTACCATTTTCTGTTAATGCGGCAACACTTAAATGCTTGTCGTCATGGAAAGCTGTTGTCGCTGCGGCTAACGCAATCCAACGACCTGTTTGTGAATAGTAAGACGGTGTTTGCCATGGGTTTTCAACATTCGCGGCAAAAGAGCGCTCAGCCCCTTCAGCTACGCGAGCCATTGCACTAACGGCTTCCACGGGATATTTTCCTGCCGCTGTTTCGGCTGATAGCATTACTGCATCAGTTCCATCACCAACAGCATTCGCAATATCCATGACTTCTGCACGAGTTGGCATCGGGCTTTCAATCATAGATTCCATCATTTGAGTAGCTGTAATAACAGGACAACCTAATGCGCGACAGCGTGCGATTAATAGTTTTTGAGCCCCCGGTAAGCTGGCATCCCCAATTTCAACAGCGAGATCGCCTCGCGCTACCATAATGACATCAGATGCTTTAATGATGTCGTCCATATTTTCTTCACAGGAGACCACTTCTGCACGTTCGACTTTAGCAACGATCTTGGCATGGCTGCCTGCCGCAATCACTAAACTGCGCGCATATTCAATATCAGCACCATTACGAGGGAATGACACTGCAATATAATCAGCTCCAATCGCGGCAGCTGTGTGTATGTCTTGTTTGTCTTTTTCTGTTAATGCAGGTGCTGATAAACCGCCACCAAGTAGGTTAATGCCTTTACGGTTAGAGAGTTTTCCACCTACAGTAACTTTTGTTTCAATTTGATTATTATTTACTGCGCTGACTTGTAATTGGATATTACCATCGTCGAGTAGCAGAATATTCCCTGGTGTGACTTCTTGGACAAGTTGTGGATAATCCAAACCAACTTGTTGCTCATCACCTAATGTGCTGTCTAAATCAGCATTTAGAGTAAATGTATCGCCTGGTTTTAAATTAACTGAATCGTTTCGGAAATTAGAGATGCGAATTTTAGGTCCTTGGAGATCAGCTAATATTCCGATAAATATACGATGTTTTTCTGCGACCTGACGGATAGTTGCTGCTGTTACCTGATGTTGTTCTCGAGTGCCATGTGAAAAATTTAAACGAAATACATTAGCACCCGCCAAAATTAGTTTTTCAATCATGCTTTCTGAGCAGCTAGCAGGCCCAAGTGTCGCAACAATTTTTGTCTTACGCATAGTGACATTCTCTTTTTAAAATAGGGATACCTAAAGGTATCCCTTGATGACAACTTTATTATTACATGGTTACTTTTTTCGCATTCCAGACCATCATGGCGAGGATCATGGATACGATGGCAGAACCAATCCAGAAATACTGTACTATGCTGAAGTCATAGTGAGTGACACCATCAATTTCAGTGACTTTAATTAATGATGCAGAAATTAATTCTTGTGCTGAGGCTGCAATATAAGCAAATAGTCCAATAAACCCTTTTACTGCACCTACTGCATTTTTTGGCATTAGGTCACAAGCGGTTAAGCCTGCTAAGAACACAACCAGACCACCAATTGCAAAACCAATCATACTTAATGCAATCGCATCCATAACACGGCTTTGTGGTCCCCAGAACATCAGAGCAAAACCTGCGATATTGGCAATACCATAAATCAGTGTTGGAATATGACGGTTAGCGTTAAACAGTTTGTCTGATGCGATACCTGCTAAGATTGCACCAAAGAAGCCTGCGATCGGGTAAGTTGACATGGCAAAACCAGCGTCAATCAGTGAATAACCTTTTGAACCTTGTAAATAAAGGACCGCCCATGAACTGATTGCATAGCGAGAGATGTACATTGCGGCACAAGCTGTAGCGATGATCCATACAGTAGGTTGTTTTAATATGAATAATTGTGCACGGCGTGTTTCTTTTGGATCATTACTTTTAGCCGATTCAGCTTCTTCACCAAATGCAGTTGCTGGTTCTGGTAGACCATAAGTACGAGGGCGATCTTTTAATAGCATTAATAAGATAATACCAGCAGCTAAACTAGCAATACCTGCACCGATAAAGCCTGCGCGCCAGCCAAAGAAGCTTACAACAGTCGCAGTTAAGATCCATGTGATAGCTTCACCGATATTACGTGAGCCACCCCAGATAGAATAAACACTACCTCGTTGTTTTGGTGAAAACCATTGGAAGATAGAGACACAAGAAGGAGCAGAACCGACAGATTGGAACCAACCGTTAATACCCCATAATAGGACAAAGAAGAGACCCGCGGTTGACATCCCCATAAAAATACAGGTAATTGAGGAGGCAATTAACGAGATGGACATAAAGCGTCCAATATTGGCATAATCAGATAAGAATCCGTTAGAGAACTTACCAAATGCATAAGTAAAGAAGAACGCAGAACCCATTAAGCCCAGTTCAGTTGTTGTTACAATACCCGCATCTAGCATGGGTTTTTTTACCACACCAAGTGCCATACGAACGACATAGAACATGGCATAGCCAAAAACAAGTCCTATAAAAACCTGCCATTGGTATTTTTTATAAATTGATCTGATCTTTTCATTAGATTCTTCTAATAGAGGGAGATCTTTTCTTGTTTTAAAGAAATTAAACATATAGATAGCTCCGAAAAAATAGATAAAGCTGAAAGTTTTTAGTCGGAGTGAATACTAACGAGTAGGAAGGAATAACAGCAAAACGTTAACAATGGGTCACGATTGACTCATTACCTTAATTCGATGGGTTAAAACTGTAATCTAGGCAATTTATATTAGTATCAAAAGAAGGGAATATAAGCGTATCTACAAAAAGATTGGGTCATAGTTGACTCACAATCGAAATAAAATAATTGTCATGAAATTTTAAATTTATGATCTTGAGCACAATTCTAAGAAAACTTTTATGGTGAGGAAAATGAAAGGGAAACTTATTCTGTCATTCTTTTGTTTGTTTTTTATTTTCGGTGCAAATGCAAAAGATGATCGGCTTGTTATTTTGACTACACATTCAGATACAGTAATGCGCCCATTAATGTTAGCTTTTGCTGATAAATATCCTGATATTAAAACACAAGTTGTTTATCGACGTGTTGAAATTGCAGAAAGATTAATAAAAAATTATCCTTATCAGTCCATTGATATTGTCATGTCTTCTTCTGCAAATTTTTATCATCATCTTGATAGGGAAGGTTTGCTTTCTCGTTTGCCTATTAAATATGAAACCCCTGATTGGTTATTGAAGCACAGTAGTATTATCAACGATAAGGTAACAACATTTGGTTATTCCGGTATTGGGATTATTAGTAATACACAGTATTTACAAAAACATCAGTTACCATCGCCTAAAAGTTGGAGAGATCTCACTGATCCTATTTATCAAGGTCATTTGACGATGACAACACCCGCTAATTCTGGCACGACACAGCTAATGGTTGAAAATATTTTACAGGAAAACGGTTGGGAAGAGGGGTGGAAAATCTTATTGGAATTGAATGGTAATTTAGCATCAATATCCGCACGAAGTGCCAGAGTCAGTGATGCTGTTGCTCGGGGAATTGTTGGTGCTGGGCCTGTAATTGATAATTACGCTTTCAATCATCAAAAACGGTTTGATTTTATTGATTTCGATTATTTTGATAAATCAATAATTTTACCCGCTTATGTTGCTATTTTAGCTGAAAGTGATAAGCACGTTGAAGCTGGTATTTTTATTTCTTTTCTTCTTTCTGAAGAGGGACAAGAGATTGTTTATAACAGTGATATGGCAAAAATCCCGCTAAGTGAAAATGTATTAAGTACTAATTCTCAATTAGCTGATTCAACAGATTTTATTCTAGATAGTAATAAAGCGTATCATCGCCGTGAAGTTGTTAATGCGTTATTTGATCAAATGATCACCCATAATTTTCCGTTAATGCGCCAAGTTTGGAGTGATATCCATGAAGCAGAAAGACAGGAAAATAAAACGTCAGAACGTCTTGATGCGATTAGTAAAGCACGCAATATAGCAAGTTCGGTGCTGATTAGTGAGAATGAGGCTAATTCACCAACTTTGCAGGCACTTTTTACAAAAGCAGCGGATCAACGAGAGTATTCCGATCAGGCGTTAGCCGTTCTTTATCAATGGCGTACCTTAGAAGCAGAAAAACTTGAACAAGCACGTGCTTTATTAAGAGAAAACAAATCACCCTAACCGCCTTGTGGTTCAGATATACAGCAGGAAGCGCTGTTTTTATGAAAGGTATTACGGATGAAATTATTAGTGCCTAAACAATTTGGCAAATTAGGTAGACGTCTGTATATGGCGTTTATCTTTAGCTCTTTACTCACCTTATTAATTGGTGTGGTTATCTTTTTTATGTGGGGGAAATTGGCGACACAAATTAATGCGTCAGTAGGGGGATCTCTCCCAATGTTAACCACTAGCTATAATATGGAACGTTATAGCACCAATTTACAAATGTTATTAAAAGAGCGAGAGCAGACACAGAGAAAATCAGTTTCAGAGCAACAACAGCAGGAAATTCATCAGTTACTCGATAATTTACGTGAGTTTCCTATTGAGCAAAAGCCACAGCGTGATTTTTATACTCAACTTGTTGATGAGCTTTCAGAACTCATTAATCAGCAGGATGTGTTGCTGGATAAGCGGCGTGAATTAGAGAATCGTCTTGCTCAATTATTGGGGCAATTGGCATGGATGCATGACGCTGTTGGTGAAGATATTAAACCGTTGTTGAATGAAATTGAGTGGCATGTTGGCCAAATGATTAATGAGAAAAATGTACAGGAAAACAGCCTACAACTTTTACTTGAATCCACATTATTACAAGAATTATTTACTACAGAAAATGAGTTAATTAGTTTAGTTGAAGAAATTGCTCACCAACGTTATAGCCGTGATATCGATGTCGCTTTTCATTATATCAGTGTTAAGATTGATGAAATCATCGCCTTAAATCAGAAGCTAAAAAGCTATCCATCAACGATTGCTCACCGCCAGATATTACAAGAGATCATCGCCATTACTCGCTATGATGGTGATATCTATCAAACACTGATTGATGATGTAGATAATGAGAAAAAGCTTAAAGCATTAACTCCTGAACTGAATGAAAAATTATCTCAATTTGATAGTGCTGTAAGAAGCAATGTTTTTGCTACAAGTGAAGCGCTAAATAAGCTTAATGATAATACTCGTAAGCTAATGGCAACGGGGAAAATCGTTATTGTTGTCATCATTATTGCATCACTTTTGCTGAGTATTATTGTGATGAAAATCTTGATTGATAGAAGACTTATCGCAAGATTGAATAAACTAAGTGATGATTTAGCGCATGTTGCTAAAGGTAATTTAACCGAGCCAGTACTGATTGAAGGGCAAGATGAAATAGGCCTATTAAGTCGGCGACTTCGTCGATTTTGGCGTCAAATGAAAGAAGTTGAAGCCAGCAATGCGTTAAATCTTATTAATAACACCGATGCAAGTTTAATAACTTGTCACCACGATGGCAGAATAGAAACAGTTAACCCAAGTGCAGCAATGTTATTAGGAACAGGAAAAGAGCAAAGTAATAAGCCACTTTGGCTACTGTTTAGTGGAGAGGCGAGTTCAATGCTTAAAGCACAATTTGGCTTAACTAGTCAGCTTTATCGCTTAGGGCAGAGTGAATGTATTATTCGAATGGTAAAAGCGGGTGAGCCTCATTTCTTACAATTTAATATTCGAGAATATCCACATAAAGATGAACACAAATATATTGTGACTATCACAGATATTACGCGCCAAGAGTTAAGCCGATTAGAGCTTCAACGGCTGGTGGCATTAAAAACACAAGATTTACAGGATAAAAACCAGCAATTAAATGAAGAGATGTTACGTCGTGAGCAGGCACAAAAACATTTAATTCAGACACAAGAAGAGCTAGTACAGGCCGCTAAAATGGCGGTTGTAGGTCAGGCGATGACAAGCCTCGCACATGAGCTTAATCAGCCACTCTCTGCAATCAACACCTATCTTTACAGTGCAAAACTGACTATGCAGATGGGAAAATATGATCAATTACCTGATTCTATCGAACGTATTGAAAAGTTGTGCGCACGAATGAATCGAATCATTACTGCATTGCGTAATTTCTCACGTAAATCTTCATCTGAAATTAGTTTTGTTTCAGCGCCATTAAAAGAGCTGGTAGATAGCGCGATGGTGCTGGTAGAGTCTCGTTCTAAACGAGAGCAGTGCATTATTAAGAATAATATTCCTGATGAATTAACCATTTGTGCAGATCCGACACAAATTGAACAAGTCTTAGTTAATTTGTTTGTTAATGCGATGGATGCTATTGCGGGTCTCGGTGAAAGCCAGATCACCATTGATCTTTTATCTGTTGATCCCAAAAGAAAATTAGTGGCGATCGCTGACAGTGGAAAAGGATTCAATTCCGAGGTTTTACCCAAATTATTTACCCCATTTACAACCACAAAAGATGTGGGGCTTGGGTTAGGGTTATCCATTTGCCGTTCAATTATGCAACGGTTTGGTTATGAAATTTACTTGGCCTCTACATTACAAGGTGGCGCCATGGTTGTTTTGGAGTTTACAGATGACACAATCACACATGCATGATATCGATGTTTTATTAATTGATGATGATGAAGATATTCTGGAATCTTATCGTCATTTGCTTAATCTTGCGGGAATGGTTGCTAGAGTAACTGACTCACCAGAAAAAGCCTTAAGCTTTTTAACACCAGAATGGCAAGGTGCTGTTGTGCTTGATATCTATATGCCAGCAATGAATGGTATGGAAGTATTAGAGCGCATTAAACAAATAGACTCTCGTATTCCGGTTATCATGATCACCGGCCATGGCGATATACCGTTAGCAGTAGAAGCGGTAAAAAAAGGCGCTTATGATTTTATTGAAAAACCGATTAATCCTCCTGCTTTCTTAGAGTTAGTGTCAAAGGCTCATAAAGAGCGTCAATCCATTCTTTCTCTGAGAAACGCCATAATAAGCACTACACAAGAGCGATTAGTGGGAGACAGTGCGCAAATCACCGCGATCAGAAAACAAGTACAACAAATTGCCGATATCGATAAAGATTTAATGATAGAAGGTGAGATGGGCACGGGGCGTCATCTTCTTGCTCAACTATTGCATGAATTAAGCCCGCATAGTGATAAAGCTGTCCAAACCGTTGATTGTCAAAATTTATCGGATATCAAACAAGTTATTGCTCAAATTGAAGCGGATGAGGTAGGTACACTGATTTTGCGTTCTCCTTATGATTTATCATCAGAAGCACAACGCTGGTTAAGTTCTTATCTTTTAGATATGGAACGCCAAGGAAAACGCTATTTTAGAACGATTGCAATTTTAGAAAATAATACACAGAAACTTGTAACAGAAGGGCGGTTAATCCCTGAATTCTATTACTATTTTTCACAAATCACCTTTTCATTGCCCCCGTTAAGCGCAAGACGCCCAGATATTATTCCGTTATTTAGAGCTTTCTTACGACAAAGCGCGCAACGACTCGGTATTGTTGTACCGAAGATTGATCGTAATTATCTCGATATTTTAAAGCGTTACGATTGGCCAGGGAATATTCGTGAGTTACGAAATGTGGCCGAACTCTATGCGGTAGGCATTGTGAAAATGGTTGATAGTGAACAACATCGAGCTATTATCCCACCAGAAGGCCCTTTAGATAATCTTGTGGATGAATATGAGCGTCGATTAATCGAAGATGCATTATATCTATTTGCGGGACGTGTTAGTGATGTGGCGGATTATTTGGGGATCCCACGTAAAAAGCTATATTTACGAATGAAAAAACATGAGCTCGATAAAGATAGTTATAAACCAAAAGTTTGATTTACCTTGCATGTAGTAAAGCCCGTCCTTAAGGGCGGGAAGGATATTAAAAGCACCTATTTGAGTAAGGGAGGAACTCCCTTCATAGCAATAGCAAAAACTGTCATCTTTATTACTATATATTAAATTTATTTTTCTTAAAATCTTATTAATTGTTAAATATAAAAAAGAAAAAATAGTGACGAGATATCATTTTGTAAAAAATATTATCTCTATTTATCCTGCAAGTTTCCACTCAATAATTGACTATATTAAAAAGAGTGCTCATTAAAAGATTATCATATTTACTTTTTATTTATGATTTGTTTTTATTTTTTATTAAGAATAAAAAACGATATTTAAATATATTGTCATAATTAGATTGTCTAAATTTTAATTAAATTAAAGAATATAAAATTATCAACTAAATAAGATGAATCCTAAGTGTTTTTGTATATATATGGAATTGTTAGTATGATTTGGTTTTATTATCTTAATTTAAATTAATTTCGTTTATAAAAATCTGTAATAATGGCCTTTTTTGGTTTTTATATTTTGTTTACACTTAATAAGTGTTAATTGTGGTGTCTTTATTTTTTATTAAGTAATAATATCTAATTTATATGTTATCTTAGTTTAAAATACCTTAAGTACTCACTTTAAGAGTTATTTCGTAATGTGACTATTCTTTGATATTACTAATGATATCATTTTTTGACTTTTGACTTAATTTACACCTTTTGCGAGTATTTAGTCGCAAATAAGCCAAAGAACATAATTTAAATCTGTTTTTTTGCTTTGAATTTTGTCTCTTACTTTCTGATTAAAATTTATTACTTATTTATATGTCTAATTAAGATGTTTTTATTAATTAAGGAAATTATTTTTATAAAATATTTAAAAATGACGTTTAAATAAGTTAATGCGATTAATTTATTCCATAAATTAATTTGAATATGAATGCAAAAAGGATGCATTTGTAGGATATCCCCTATCTTGATTTTATAAATTAAGAACGGTGGAGTTGTGAATTTTAAATTGTAGAAAGGCGGTGAGGTTTTATGACCTATCGCTTATTTAGTCAGAAACCAAGAAATATCAATATATTTATTGTGTATAAAGGAAATTTTATGAAATTTACTAAATTAGCTTTAGGTGTTGCGTTATCTTTAGTTGTTGCTGCTCCTAGCTTTGCAGCAGATCCTGCTGAAAGTAGTGAAGGTAAAGTACGTTTTACGGGCTTTATCAATGACGTTCCATGTTCAATCGATGATAAAAGTTTAGATCAAACTGTTAAGTTTGGTGAAATCGCATTGCATGAACTGACCAGCAATAAATTCCGTTCAGATAGCGAAAACTTCGATATTATCCTGAAAAACTGCTCAACAGAAACTTACAAAACTGCAAAAGTGTCATTCACCGGTGCAACGGTAAGTGGTTTTGACGGCTATACCGGCGAATTACTGGGCTTAGGTGGCAAAGTACAAAATGCAGGTATCGTTATCACTGACCGTGGTAATAATCCAATTACTTTTGGTCAAGGCTTCCCAGTTGACGGTCACGCTTTAAATAATGGCGACGGCTCTATCACAACATTGCAATTCTCGGCTTACGTGAAAGGTAATGAAGCTGTTGATAAGAAAGCAACAACCGGTTCTTTCGACACAGTCGCTAACTTCAAAGTTATTTACGAATAATTGTTGTTTTTTAATAAGATGTGTGGCGCTTAGGCGCCATACATCTCATCAATATTGTCTTCTGTTAATAATGCTGAGGATGGCATAGCAAAATGAAAAGCATGAAAATAAATAAGATCAAAAAAGTAATGCTTTTATTCTTTATTCCTTTTTCGTTTTCTGTTTTTGCAGAAGAAGCTGTCGATTTTAATACCGATTTCTTAACCGATAAGGGTATTGAAAACACCGATTTTACTAAATTTTCTTACGCAAACTATATTCAGCCGGGTACTCATTTACTGGTTATCGACGTTAATAAACAAAGAGTAAGAAACGAAGAGCCTATTTTATTTTTTGCCCCAGATTACAACGCAGAATTATCTATTCCTTGTATTACTCCAGAGGTTTATCCCATTTTAGGTTTAAAGTCTGAATGGGAAAAAAAAGTCACTTGGTTAACCACAGACAATACCCAGTGCCTTGATTTCCGTTCTATCCCTAGCATGAATGCAGTGGGTGATCTCTATACTGGTATTTTAAATATCAGCGTTCCTCAAGCCTTTATGGAATATCAAGATCCTAGCTGGGATCCGCCTTCACGTTGGGATGATGGTATTGCAGGCTTCTTTCTTGATTACAATATGAACAATCGCCTTATTCGATATGAAAATAATGGAAAAGGCACAGAAACGGGTACCAATATTAGTGGTGTGATGGGTATTAATATGGGTGCTTGGCGCTTTCGTTCAGATTGGCAAGCTTCTGGCGGTAATTTAAATAATAACGATAAATCATGGCGTTGGAATCAGCTTTATATTTTTCGTGCTATTCGCTCTTTGGGTGCCAAATTAACGTTAGGTGAGCAATATCTCTCATCAGAACTTTTTGATAGCTTCCGTTATTTAGGTGCTTCATTAGAGAGTGATAATGCGATGATCCCCCCTCGTTTGCAAGGATATGCGCCTGAAATTGCTGGAGTTGCAAGAACTAATGCCACGGTTATTGTGCGTCAAGATGGTCGTATTGTTTATCAAAATGAAGTGAGCCCTGGACCGTTTCGAATTCAAGACATCAATACATTTGGGGGGGGGACTTTAGATGTTTCTATTGAAGAACAAGACGGTTCTATTCAAACTTTTAAAGTGGAAACGTCGCGTTTAGGAACACTGACAAGACCGGGACAGTTTTTATATAAATTGGTGGTGGGTAAGCCCACTAAAAATGAACATGATACTGAAGGGCCTGCATTTTCATTAGGCTCTTTCTCATGGGGAGCTGCAAATAACACTACAATTTATGGCGGGTTATTGGGCTCAACAGAGTATCAAAATATTGCTTTAGGTTTAGGGCAAGACTTAGCACCATTCGGGGTTCTCTCTTTTAATATTTCAGCGTCACGCGCTGAGATGGGCAGTAACTTTGATGATAAAACGCTATCAGGAACGTCTTATAACGTTACTTATTCAAAGCAATTTGATGAAATAAATAGTCAGATCACGTTTGCGGGTTATCGTTTTTCTCAACGTGACTATTTAAGTATGACTCAGTTTTTAGATGGTCGTTATCGTGGGCTTCATATTGATAGTGGTAAAGAACTTTATACCGCAATCTTTGGTACGGCTTTCCCTGAATATAATATTAATACTTACTTAAACTATTCTCGCCAAACGTATTGGAATCGACCTTCAACGGATAATTATAGTTTTACGGTTTCGAGTTATTTTGATTGGGCTAATTTTAAAAATTTATCGATTAACTTATCAGCTTATAAAGTAGAGTCTAACCATAATAATGACGAAGGTGTTTATGTGTCATTGGGTATTCCACTAGAGCGTAATGAAGCCAATATTAGTTATTCAGGATCTTTTAATCGTCATAATACCAGTAACAGCGTTAGCTATTATGAACGACTTAATGATCGCAGTACGTATAATTTATCTGCGGGAACGTGGGATAGCGATAAAGTTAATCTTTCAGGTTTCTACAATTACGACGGTAATTTAGCCAAACTAACTACAAGTGGTACTTATACTCAAAATAATCAAAGCGCTTTATCGATGCAATTAATGGGGGGAATAACTGTTACTCCAGAAGGAGGAGCATTCCACCGAGTCACATCAATGGGAAATTCACGCATATTGGTTGATACCAATAATGTTCAAGATATTCCGATTAAGACAAGTTTAACGCCAATTGAAACTAACCGACACGGCAAAGCGGTTTTAATGGGAGTACAGAACTACTCTCGTAGCCATATTAAGATCGATATTAATAATCTTCCTGAAAAAGCGGATGCCGTTCAATCGTCACAATATGCCACGTTAACCGAAGGGGCAATTGGTTATCGCAAATTTAATGTGATTGAAGGTGAAAAAGTTTTAGCGGTGATCACCATGGCAAATAATAAATATCCTCCTTTTGGTGCCAGTGTTTATAACAAAGACAAATTAGAAGTCGGCATTATTTCAGACGATGGTTTTGTTTATTTGTCAGGTGTAAAAGCAGGTGAAACTTTAGAGCTTGCTTGGAATGGCGAAACTTGCCAATTCCAATTACCTCAAGTACTAGAAAATAATTTAAGCAACATGTTGTTGCTTCCTTGTAAGTAATTAAATTTAAGTCAACGGTGAATGAAATGAAATATATCAATATAAGAACATTAGGCGCTATCGTTACACTTTGCCTTTTTTCTCAATCCGTTTATTCCGCTATCGCATTAGATAGAACACGTGTTTTATATAATGAAGGTGAGCGCTCAGTCAGTATGGTTTTAGAAAATGAAAATGAATCTAAACCTTATTTAGCACAATCTTGGCTTGAGAATAGTAAAGATGAAAAAATTAATTCTCCTTTTGTGGTAACACCGCCTGTTCAACGTATCGAAGCCGGTAACAAAAGCCAAATTAAAATACAGGCATTACCTGCAATAAATATGTTGCCCACAGATAGAGAAAGTATTTATTACCTTAATGTTCGTGAAATTCCCCCTCGCAGTGATTCTCCAAATGTTTTGCAAATTGCATTACAAACAAAAATTAAAGTGTTTTATCGACCAAAAAGTATTGTCGCACCTAGCCGTTTAGAGGCTAATCCAATGGAAAAAGATATTGTGATTGAAAAACAGGGTGGTCATTACAATGTGAAAAATCCTTCACCTTATTATCTGACTATCACCAAAGTGAGAAAAAATAATACTGAGGTTAATGGTTTTGAGGCCGTGATGATTGAGCCTTTTGGTCAACGTCCATTAGGCTCAAAAGTCGGTGATTTAGGCGCAACGCCAGCAATTGAATATCTCAATGATTTTGGTGGTTTGGTTGAAGTTACTTTCCAATGCCGTGGAGATATTTGTTCAGCAAATATTAAAGATAAGAAGGCGTAATATTATGCTTATATTCCGAGGTGTAATACTTTTTCTTTGTATGAGTTTTCTCGCTCCTTCTACGTGGGCCGTTTCTGGTTTTTTAAAAGTGACGGTGAGCGGGAGTGTAGAGTCACGTCCTTGTAAGATTAACGATGGTAAACCTATCGAAGTGAACTTTAATGATGTGATGACCACAAGAATAGAAAATGACAATTATAAACAAAAAATGGATTACACCTTGGATTGTAAAACAACAGGTGATCCAAGTATGTCGCTGAAATTTACAGGTGATGGCGCAGGGTTTGATACACGTTATTTACAAACGAGTGTGACAGATTTAGGGGTGTTATTTAAAACGACTGATACCAATATTTATATGAAAACACCTTTTCAGTTTAACTATCAAACTAGACCCGAGCTTTATGCGGTACTTGTGAAAAAAAGTGGTGCCACGCTACCAACAGGCTCCTTTACTGCAACTGCGACTATGCAGGTTTATTACAACTAACAGAGGAATAAACAATATGCGTTATTATCCATTCCTCATGATGTTATTTTTATTTTCTGTATTTTCTTCACCCAGTTTGGCAAAAGATAATGAAACACAAGTATTGATTAAAGGTAATTTACTAACGCCTCCTCCTTGTAAAGTGAATGATGGCAATATGATTGAGGTAAATTTTGGTCCTGTCGCGATCAAAACAATTAAAGGTTACGATCAAAAAAGAGAAATTAATTACCAAATTACCTGTGAAGAAAATTTAAATAACTGGAATATGTATTTATCGATTGATGGTAATAAAAGTAGCTTCGATCCTAATGGGTTGAGAACCAATATTAATGAATTAACCGTAAAATTTATGCTGGGTGATTCCATTATTGATTTAAATAAAAAATATCCGGTTAATTTAAATAACCCTGAAAAAATTTGGGCAGTATTGGTGAAAAAAGAAAATAGTGAATTGGCTCCGGGTAATTTTACTGCGGGTGGCACTTTATTTGTGGAGTACCAATAATGAATAGATTAAATGTGTTTCGCTCTATTATTGGTAGTTGTTTATTATTTTCTTCTTCTGTTTTTTCAGCTGAGAATCTTAATATTTTTGGTTCATTAATTATCGCACCTTGCAAAGTTTTACCTGAGCATTCTCAATTCGATGTTGTTTTTGATGAAATTCGTTTGGATGATATTTATAAAAGTTATTTTGAATTCGAGAAAAAGGATTTCAAAATTATTTTATCGGAATGTGATATTTCTATCGCTAAGCAAGTAAAAATTAAGTTTGAAGGGGCAACGCATAATGAACTTGCCGGATTATTAGCATTAGACGATAACGCTAATAATCCTGATTTAGGAATAAAAATTACGACTAAAGAAGGTGTCCCTGTTAATTTAGGGAATTATACCAGTCTATATAATATTCCTAATAATGGCATTTTTGAGCTGAACTTTATTGCTTATTTACAAGCGACAGCAAAAGCGATAGCAGACAAATCAATTAAACCGGGACATTTCTCTGCTACTGCCGTGTTTTCTTTGAAATATGAGTAAAAGATAATGAAAAAAATACAGCAAATTTTAAAGCTATTAATTGTGTTATGCAGCTTTTCACTCTTTAGCGTACAAGCAGGTTATTTTACTTATATTACTAAATCAGGCCCTTCTCCAGAGATTAAAGGTAATATTCGTTATGACTATGTATTGGAATATTGGACAGAAATGGGATTTACGCCAAACCCTTGTAAAAGTTTAGGGTTGAGTGGTCGGTGTTATATTCAATTAAATCACTTCCACTCAAAACCTAATAGAGGAGGAACGGGTACTGAGCATCGAGCAAGATGGCGGTGTGGTGTAGATTTACAACATTTAAGCTCTATGGCTGAAATACGCGATGTGGCTGTTAATCAATGCGGTCTGACATTCCCTTATGTGAATTATAGTACTCATGCGGGATCTGTAACCGTTGATGAATGTATCGCTTTCTTTATGACAAGTAGCCCAACAGGTGGTAGCGGAAGAATGGTACCTGGTGGCGTATGTGGTATTGCTCCACCGCCTGAAGGAAAATGTGCATTTATTTCTAATAATCTTACTATTTCACATGGTGTACTTGATGTGACACAAGTTAATGGTAATGAGGTGGAAGAACAATTTGCGCTCACTTGTAATGAAACTATGCCAGTAAAAATTACCAGCTCGATGGATGACCATTTTTTAAACTTAAAACCTGATGGTAGCATTCGCTCTTTTTTAACGTTAAATGGTTCACCTGCGTCAATTGGAACACAGGTTGATACAATAAAGAACGAATATACTTATGTGAGAGTGAGGTCAAAGCTTCAAACTTATGGCACACCTTCATTAGGTAACTTTAGTGGTGCTACAACATTGGTATTATCAATACCTTAATAATTATAAGAGTCAATAATGACCTATTATCGATAGCGTTTTTCGTTGACTTACCCGCACATTATTGTGCGGGTTTTTTTGTGTGGATGAATTGAAAAAAGGGTTATGGCATTATTGGTTCAATACTTAACTCGCCTTTATTTGTGTCTAATTTTAGCATCTGAGATTCAGTTACTTTTAATAGTTCAGGCCCCAAATTTACTAACATTGGTAAATGCATTTCAGTCGCGATAATGGCGCTGTGAGAAAGGACATCGCCTTTAGCTAACGCTATTCCCACGAATTTTTTATATTCCAATTGAATTAATGTGGAAGGAAAAATCTCTTTGGCGACCAAGATTGCGGGTTGTGAAGGGGTAAAGCTTGGGCGAGTTTTATCTTGTAAATGATAAAGCACTTGATTACGCAGATCACGAAGATCGAGTTCACGTGCGCGTAAATAAGGATCGGTGAGAGCACAATACAACTGTGTTCTTTCTAGCATTTCATCCGACCAGCTTTGCTGGGCACTGATCTTCTTTTCTTTGATGCGATCAATCACACTTGTGATTAATTCATCATCATCTAACATCATGATATGGCCGTTAAAAATGGCACCGATATGCTCACCTAATTTTTCGCTAGCTTTATTGGCACTCTGTTGTAGTGCTTTTAGAGTGCTTTTTATTGCAAATTTAAGTTTGCTGATTTGAGCATCAATATCCATCGGTTCAGATAAGTTTTCGATTGGCGAGAGCTCTATTTCATGCCAAATAAAAGCAGGGGCTTTAATTGGGGTGACGGGGGCTAACATACCTTTTAATGTAATGGTATTAGAATCAGAAGATAGCTCCTCTCCAAAGCCATTTTGGGCGAGTTCAAGAAAAGCCGCAATCGCTTCCTCTTCTTGTTCACCAGAGGCAATGAGTGTTATCTCATCACCTTGGCGAATTTGTATTAATGAAAGCTGATTTAAACTGAGGGGATTAATACGTCTATCCCCTTTAACTAATTGATAATCAGCCTGAAAAGCAGAAAGTACCTCAACTAACGTTGCGGCCGGTCTGACGTGTAGACCATGAGGATTACGGACTACCCAACTTGCCTCTTTACCGTGAATTTTGGCAGGGGCATTAATATCACTTTTAGGTTGAACGAAATTTTCACCAAGTTGAATTTTCTTTGGATATAAAGAATTTGAAGCTTCTTCAATCACTTTTTCCAGTGATGCACCTGAAGATGCCGCTACAACTGCAGCAAGCGTTCCTTCAACTAAAGGCGCTGAGCAGAGAGTGACTTTTTTTGCTAGCTCTGGATCAAGTAACTCAATAGCAGTTTCTGCACTTAGTATTGCACTACCTAAATCCATCATCACAACAATAGATTGTGCTGGTGAAAGCGATTCTATCGCCGTCATAATTTTAACGGCATCAGTACCAATGGTATGTTCTTCATCATTGACACCCGCGGCAACAGCAAGTTGGCAATGAGTCGGATTAAGCATCTGACTGGCAAGTTCTGCCACACCATCAGCGAGATGTTTACTATGAGAAACAATAACGATATTTATCATGGTAGACCTTTATGGGTTGCTTGGTCAGTTATGCATTAATGCTATTTGCAAGGGCTTGTATCATTAGTACCACAGAAGCACTGCCGGGATCTTTATGTCCGATACTGCGCTCGCCTAAGTAGCTTGCTCGCCCTTTTCGAGCCTGCATCGGAATGGTATTTTCAGCCGCTTTTTCAGCGACAATTTGTGCTTGATTGAGGGCTTCTTTGAGAGAAAGATTTTGTTCACTTGAGTGTTTTAATGACTCAACTACAGGCCACCAAACATCACACATAGTTTTATCATTTGGCTCTGCTTTTCCTCGGTTTACAATGCCTTCTACACCTTCTGTTACCATTTCAACAAGTTGATTAAGTTCTAGGTTTTGCAATGAAGCCGTAGGTTTGGCTGCGCGAATAAAGAAGGTGCCAAATAGTGGGCCACTTGCTCCGCCGATATTTGAGAGCAATGTCATGCCTGTGGTTTTAAGGATTGTGCCAATATCTTGTCCTTCAAATTCAGGTAGTTTTTCTTGCACTTTTCTAAAGCCACGGTTCATATTTAAACCGTGGTCAGCATCACCAATTTCACGATCTAAATCGGTTAAATAATCACTGTTTTGTTCAAATAGCAGTGCACATTGTTGTAACCAAAGAATAATTTGAGCATGTGTTAAAGCCATTTATTGTTCCTTTTCTTGTTATTAAAGACTTATTTCACCATCGCTGGTGTATTCACAGGGGCATCCCATAAGGTCAGTAATTCATTATCAACTTTTAATAACGTTATTGAGATCCCTGTCATATCGAGCGAAGTACAATAAGAACCGATTAAAGAACGTTCGATGGTCAAGCCAAATTTTTCACAGCATTGAGTTAAACGGTTATAAACACCATAAAGTTCAGATTGTGGTGTGGCACCAAGGTTATTAACTAAGACAATGACGTGATCGCCAGATTTTAACGGCTGTTTTTCCTGATTTTCATCGATCCATGTGCCGTTTTCACGATCCCAATTGCGGATCACTCGTTGATAGTGGCCATTTTCAATTAAGGTATTAAACATGGCATCAACAGTATCATTGAGGGAAGTAAATTTACGACGGTCAATACCTGGTTCACCGTGAATACCGACACCAAACTCCATTTCATTTTCAGGTAAAGTAAAAGAGGGTTTTCCTGCGACTGGAACCGTACAGGCTTCTAAGGCAATACCGATAGAAAAACCATTGTTATTAATGTGGTGACCTAATTTAACCAGTTCATCTAGAGTGTCACCTCTTTCCGCTGCCGCGCCCAGTAGTTTTTCTACTAAAACGGTATTGGCAACACCACGGCGTCCTGCGGTATATAAGCTATCTTTTACCGCTACATCATCATCAACTAATACCGTTGCGATTTTTACACCATCGTCATGAAGCAGTTCTGTTGCGGTTTCAAAGTTAAGGACATCACCGGTGTAGTTTTTCACGATCATTAAAACACCTTCACCGCTATCAATCGCTTTGGCGCAGTCATACATTTTATCTGGTGTTGGTGACGTAAATATTTCACCCGGACATGCACCATCAAGCATTCCTTTACCCACAAAACCCGCATGCATAGGTTCATGCCCGCTACCACCGCCGGACAATAGTGCAACTTTACCTTTTACTGGAGCATCTTTTCGCGTGACATAAAAAGAGGAGGGATGAAGTTTGATTTCAGGATGGGCTTTTGCAAAGCCTTGTAGTTGTTCAGATAACACATCATCAACTCGATTAATCAGCTTTTTCATCTTAAATGCTCCATTTGAAATTTGTGTTTAGTCTTCAAACTAGAAATAGGGGTTCTGGTTTGGGGGCTGACAAATTATTTATTAAAGGATTAGCAAACACAGCATCAATAGGCGTGTTTGTTTTATTTAAAACATAAGAATTATTTTTATTTAGCTTAAAAATGAATCTACATCATTTATCTTTCTATAAGAATAGGTTAGTCAAATAACCTGTCAGAATGGGAGCAAGATCATAAAAATAAATGAAAAAAGAGTATCTGTTCGTGATGGTTACATGTCTTGCAAAAGCGTTAATGCTTTATCTCGTTGCTCTGGAGAAAGATTTTTAATCACATCTAATAACAACGTATCCTTATTTTTTGCGCTTGGCATAAGGGTGTGACTAAACGTGAGGTTTAAAACAAAGGTATGCCCGCATTCAGGATCACGACAAGCGCAATAGAGATCGGATAACTCTTTGTGTTTACGATTACTTTTCTTTATAAGCGCTTTTTCACCACATTCAGGACAAAAGATAGTTAAGACACGCATATTGTTTTTCTCTTTACTAAGGGCTATCGGATACCTTCTATATTAGCTTAAAATTGTATTATAACCAGCCTATTTATTGTTTTTTTATATAAATATTTGTTTTGTGGTTGTTTAAAGGGATTTAAAACAAGTTAATTTGTTTCGAGTGGTGTAAATAGTTCGGTTATTGTCGGTTAAGGCTTGATAACCGACAATAACCGAACAAACTTACTAGCCTGAAATACAAACTTTGTAGATAATGGCTTCACGTTAAATCAGATGGAGATAAGCAACATATTGAATTTATTGTTTATTATTTTTGTTTGTTTTCAGTGTGAGTAGAAAACAAGAGACAAGAAGTCTATTACAAGTTAACAAGGATGTGAGCAGTAATATAACTGGATCGCCTGTTGTTTATCGCAAATGGATGTGGCGTATCGTTGAAATAAAAGGAACTTACGTTTATCTCAATCGGGAGTTTATTCAGTTACACAAGGTCGTGGCTTACTGCTAATTCTTTACAGATTATCTGATGAATGTTGGGAGGAGAGGGTTCTTTTTACGGGTAAAGAAAGTGTGATCAGAGATGAGGTGTATTCATGGATGAATATGACAGCACATTGATATCGTTAGTGGTAGTGGGCGCTTTTATTGCATTAGGAAAGATGCTCGTTGCGAATGAAACAATGACATTAAGATTGTTTATCGGGAAAATTATTTTAGGCTCGGCGGTTTCTGTTGTTGCTGGTGCACTGCTTATTTTATGGCCTGGAATTGATTCTGTCGCAGTAATGGGGATCGGCTCAGCGCTCGGTATTGTGGGTTATCAGTTAGTTGAAATCTGGTTACGTAAACGAGGTAATCAATTTTTTTCAGGGAAAGAAAAAGAGGATACCAAGTAAAAAGTGCAATATGTTTTCATCATAATAAAAGTCGATAAAGTCAGTTTTGTCTCGAATGACGAAGGAGTTAGGTCATGTTCAACACACAAGCGTTATATGCATGGATTGCACGACTGGCGTTTAGTTTGGGTTGGATTGCTCAAGGATGGCATCGAGACAATATAACGTTAGAACAACGGATGTTAATAACGGCAATCGAAGATCAAGCAAACAGGGATGCTTGTCTTGATCTTCACTTTTTTCTTTAACAATGAATCTAAATATGTTGATATCCTTTTGGGCTAATTAATTGCCCTTGTATGTCTGCGATACCGATGTGGGCAATGCAACCCGCATTAAATTGTAAATAGTCATCTTCAATACCATCAGAGAAAATTACGCCATTTTCTGGCATTAAAGATTCTAATTGTAACGGTGAATCTGGCTCAATAGTGCCAAAAGTCAGTGACACGCCTGTTGTTCTGCTTGGAAACGGTTCTCTTACACTGAATTGTAGTTTTCGTTCACTCCAGCTAAAACCTTGTAACAGAGGGTGCGAAGTTTCTCCTGTAATTGCCATCGCACCAGCAAGAATAGATTGAAACCAACCTGTAGATCCCAGTCCTGTTGATATAATAATGCCTGATGAAGATTGTGCTTCTTGGGTGCCACTCCATTGCAAAATATACCGTGCAGAGGTGTGGCTTTTAGGACCAATAAATAAGTCATTAACCGCTAATAATGATTGACCATCATTGGTTGTTGCTTGTGCAAAAGTAACTGTTTTAAATGGCATTTTTTTATTAATAGTATTAATAACTGTCTCTTTTAATTGTCCGATTTCGAAAGGTAATAATTTACCATCCCATCTTGATGGATCCGGGTTTATGGCAATAATGGGTTGTCCATTAAGATATTTCAATGTATTAGCAACCAGCCCATCTTGACCGATCACGACCACAATGTCGTGGGGTGAGAATTGATAGCTAGGTAATAAACTTCTCTCTAAAAGTTGAAAACGTCCTAATGATTTTAAAATCAGTTCAGCTTCTGTTAGTTGTTTTTGATATAAATTGTGTTCATTGAGGTAATCCTTTACCTCAACATTGTTGTGTTCAAGATAGAATTTGGCTTGTGACCAAGTATTAAAACGCTCAATTAATTCCTGTAAGCGGCTTTTTCTCATCACTAGCACAAAACGAAAATCTTCGCTACGTTGCATTATTTACTCCCTTTTTTCATAAATTGGCTAAATAAATCAGGTGTAATATTCAATTCGCCAATTTTCCCCGAATTTAGTGCTAAGGTTTCAAATGCCATTGCCATTAATTGTTGTGAGTCCATTTTTGCCAGTGCCATGGCTTTTAGGTTTTCAACCGGCAATTCACGATAAGCTCGCATGGTCGCTTCAATAGCATAAGCATCGGCTTCTGATTGTGTTCGCTGATTTTCAGCACTTAACGCAACCAGTTCTTTGCGTTTTGCTTCTGCATTAACCTTCGCTTCAAGGCGCTCTTTTTCAATCTCTGCTTGCTCTCGTAATAATGTACGTTCATTTTCTAGGCGTGCTTCTTCAATTTCTTGACGTTTACGTTGAACGGATAAATCGGTTTCTAATTCAGCTTCTTTAATGGTGCGTTCTTGTTCTACTGAGAATTTACGGCGAGCATAAATCGCATCATCAGCTTCTTTCAGTAAGGATTCTCTTGCTTCGGCTTCGAGTGCTTTTAAGGTTTCTGGTGATGGAGTGATTGCCGCAATAGAGACATCTAAAATCGCAATACCTAATGCTTCTAATGATGGGTGTTCGATTAATTGTTCCATCACTAAAGTGACTAATGATTGACTGAGTAATAACGCTTCTCTAAGTGGTGTGCTTTGGATCTTTGCTTGAATTAAGGTTTGTGCAATACGCACAACACGATCGCTGAGTTTTAGTGGATCTTCAGAGGCATAAGATTTGCCGTTTTTGCTCAAGTTAAAATTGAGTACTTCTGCGGCTTTTTCAGGCGCTTTAACCTGAAATGAGATTTGCCCTTGAATGCGTAAACCCTGAAAGTCCGAGGTTTGGAAGTTAAAAATAAAAGGAGCTTCTTGAGCGTTTAAAGGTAATGCAGCAATAGAGGTTGTGGCTGAATTATACCAAAAACTCAACCCTTTACCTTGTTGGCGCACGTTACCATTGACGGATTTGATAATGAATGTTGATGAGTCTGCTTTAAAGTAATTTAAGTTAAACATAGTCTTCCTCTAATTAGTGTCCTTATGACAATAATTGAATTGTGTCCTATCGACACTATGCTTGTCAACTTATTTAGTGTCTTTATGACAAAATTTGATTTTTTGCTGTTTAAGCTTAAAATAGTTTTATCGTTTTCTAATAAAGCTTACGCCATGAATGAACAAGATTTTTTAGCCAGCTATAACCGCCGAGATTTCCTATCCCCACTTATCACCGTCGATGCTGTACTGTTTACTTATCATGAAGAGCAGCTAAAAGTATTGTTGGTGAAAAGAGGGGAACACCCTGAAAAAGGAAAATGGGGTTTACCCGGTGGATTTGTCGATGAACTACAGGACAAATGCCTTGAAGATACTGTGCTAAGAAAATTAAAAGAGAAAACAGGTGTGATCCCCCCTTATATTGAGCAACTTTGTTCAGTAGGAAATAACCAGCGTGATGTAAGAGGTTGGTCTGTGACGGTCTGTTATACCGCATTGATTGCACATCAAGTGTGTGAAGCACATATTGATACCGTAGATTCAGTAATGTGGTGTCCTATCGATGAGGTTGCACAACAATGCTTAGCTTTTGATCATCATGAATTAATTGCACAAGCGAGAGAGCGTTTAAAACAAAAATCACTCTATTCAATTGTTCCTGGGTTTGCATTGCCAGAAGTCTTTACTTTGCCAGAGCTGCAACATGTCCATGAAATTCTGATAGGTAAAGAGATCCAGAAAAAATCATTTAGACGACGCATCGAACAAGCAGATTTATTGATTGATACGGGAGAAAAACGAGCAGAGAGAGGACGCCCCGCAAGTCTGTATCGACTTAAAGAGGCGTCAGCAGATTATCGTTTTATTCGTAATCTTGAGTTTTAATTCTTGAGTTGTTTAACAAAATAATCGGCGCCATCTCGAATGGCGTCATCTGCGATTTTCATCATGCGTGAATAATGTAAAAAGGCATGTAATGTGCCGGGATACATTTTATATTCACAATCTAGTTGGTGGGCTTTTAGGGTTTTAAATAGCGTCAAGCTATCATCAATAAGCGGATCGTACTCAGCGCTGGCGATAAAGCAAGGGGGAATATTTTGTGTTAAGTCATTATTGAACAAGCAATAATAAGGTGCATCACGACTACCAAGCTCGGTTAAATAGGCATTATCATATTCTTCGAGATCTTGCTGGCGCAATCCATCCCATTCACCACCATAAAGCCGACGG
Source organism: Proteus faecis (assembly GCF_030286765.1). NCBI lineage: Bacteria > Pseudomonadati > Pseudomonadota > Gammaproteobacteria > Enterobacterales > Morganellaceae > Proteus > Proteus faecis. The sequence continues at coordinate 164,311 of NZ_JASVWV010000009.1, read as the reverse complement.
CTGGTGGAATCGCGTAAGCCATATAATCCATACCAAAGTAAAGTAGCACAAATATTACCACAGTGAATTTGTCTGTCGCGTAGCCATAATACGGAGGCCAGAGATAGCATTGCACCCGCAGAATCACCAGCAAAACCAATATGTTGTGTATTAATATTATAGCGTTTTGCATTTTGATGATAATACTGACAAATCTGTGCCGATTCATCAATAGCTTGCGGGTAATGCGCTTCTGGTGACAGTGAATAGTCAATACCAATAACAGCACAACCAGTATAGCAGGCAAGCAGTCGCATAATGCGATCGTGGGTATCTAAATTCCCTAAAATAAACCCCCCGCCATGAAGATAATAGAGTGTTGCAGGTGTTTTTTCTTTGGGCTGATAAAGACGTGTTAATATTTTTCCATAAGAAGTATTAACCGAAATATCTTGAATACTAAACATTTCTGGTGCATCTGCATTCCAATAACGTCTATCTTGATTATAAGCAAGGCGCATAGAAGGGTAGTCATGACTTTCTGGTGCAGGTTGTGGGTTATCTGCATAAAATTGCATAACTTGTTGCATTTCTGGCGAAATAAGTTCTAGTACGTTGATTTTATTTTTAGTTTTCATTAGCCCCTCCAATTATCACTGTGCGGTATTGTAAACACTGGGGCTTAATAAACTGGGATCTTGTTATCCAATATTGAACATTAGTACTAAATAGAAAGAGTAAGAGGTGTAATTATGCGATCTGATTTAGATTTAAATAAAATGGCTAAAATAGGATTGATTCAACAATTTTTCTTAACTAAATGATGCTGTTAGGAATAAAAATAATCATAGCGCTCAGCTCAGCAGTCGAAATAAAAATGAGTATAAAGATTGAATTGATAAACAGAGAATAACCCACAACAAACTAAACAGATTATTCTCTTGTTTTATTAATTTGAGACTAATTGCACTACAACCAGTCGTCCGCCTTCTTCTGTCGATAATACAAATTGCAATCCATCAGTTAGGGCAATTTTATCGCCAATGGCTATCCGTTTTTTTTCTGGCAATACCATTAATCCCTCAATACGCTCATTAACAAGCCACCATGTTGAATTGTGATAAACAAAATAACCGACACGTTTTTTCTGTTCATCGGTGGTTCGCTCATTTGGGGCAATAAGACGATTAACGTGCCATGGAAAGAGTGATTGATTACTCCAGACCATTAAGCGGTGATCATCAGGTCTAAAACTGCCCGCTTTACGTGAGGAGTAGAGGTTTAAAATCGGTAATTGACCTTTATAAGGTGTATGACAATAAGGACAGACGGGCTGTGTTTTTCCAGAAAAAACATACCATTGCTGTTCACAATCTTTATTTTGACAAGGTTGAACTAAATCTACCGTTTTGACTAAAGCCGTCTCCCATTCATCAGCGGTAGGGCGTTGTGAAGGATCGTGTAATCCAGTAATAAAGGCTCTTTCAAAAAGAGGCGTTAGGTAGGGTCCCATAATTGTGTATGGGATCTTTTCAGGATCAGCCCAAGGTAGCGATGACGGTTTTACCTGATTCAGTTTTACAGCATTGCTACGATCAGTTGGGTGCTCAATAAATAACGCTTTTTCACCCATAGAGAGTGTTTCATCTCGCATTTCATCGTCAAGATCGTGAATTTTACCGCCCCGTAATGGATGACGATAAAATAGATACATGTAGATTAATACCGCAAGTGCGTGTCTATCTGTCGTGATACTTGGCAAGATTCGGTTAGGATCTTCTTTCGGTAAATGGCTGGTTTTTACCACTTCTGGCGCAATAAAATCAGGTGTTCCCACGACATCAGGAGGGTATTTACCGGGGACCACTAATCCGTCAATATCAATAACACAAGCATGGCCTTGCTCAGGATCGATAAGGACGTTTTTATAGCTTAAATCACTATGACATAAGCCAGCCGCATGCATTCGGCGTACAGCTCGAGAGAGCAATAAACAGACTTTTAGGTAATTTAATAGATTGCCTCTTTCACGAGGATCGAGGAATTTATTTTGGTTATTAGCACTTGCAAACCATTTACCTTCTTTTTCTCGGCCCTTTATTGCAAGAAAGTCATTGTTTTTAGAGCCATATTTAAAGAAAAAGTGGGATTGATAAGTCGGAACAACAATACCAATTTTTCCTTGATGTTCGACAACATCAGTTGGCCAGCAAAAAAGGTTTTTCCAATATTCTCCACCACTTTGCTCGAAGATATTATGTCGATAAGAGCCTGTTATCATATCGATTCTATCTTTGGCTTGTGCATTCTGTTTTGTTTTATAGAAGGCAACAACATAGGTTCGGTCAGGGGAAAAATAGACATCTTTCATTGAGCCTGAGCCAATAATCTCATTGACGTACTGAACTGTTTTTCCACTTTGTGTTGTACAGGTAATGATCTCTGCCATGAAACTCACCCATTCTCTCTTTTATGATTACCAAGCCACAACCAGAGTGCGGTCATCGTGATTGCCTGCTGAAAAGAAATTCAGCCATTCAGCCAATGCGTTATCTGCATTTTCAGGAGAGGCTAAACAAGGCGATATTTCATCAATCAGTGCCGCCCATTTATTGGGATCTTGTAAGCCATTATCCGTTTCAAATACCGGATCGGATACTCCGTCAGTCATTAAAATAAGATGTGAAATGTCTTTCCATTTGCCAATAATAATGCGTCGATTAAATTCAGCATCGTTGAGCGCACTATCATCAAGGAAACGGGTTTGTCCTGCATATTCACCACTATCAGGAATACCTAAAATACGCACTTTTCCTGCCGGACCATAAGCAGCAATAGCACCATCTCCCATCCAAAATGAGGCTGCAAATAACTCATCATTGATACGCAAAGAAACGGTGGCTAATAACGTAGTAGAAAAAGATTTTACCGGCTCATTAATATGAATAGCTTCATTTTTGAGGTTATTAATCGCTAATTGGGCCGCATTACGGAAGAGTTGAGCGAAAAAGCTTCCCACTTGATTAATTGCGTTACTGTCATTCCATTGATGAATGGTTTCAAGATGAGGTTTAAACGCTTTATTTTCCAAACTTAACTGCGATTTTAAATAGTGGCTTACGGTATTGATAGCAATGCGTGAGCCTTCACGAGAATAGCGCGCACTGCCTGCACCATCTGCGACAATTAAAATATTCCATTGGCTTTGGTTATCGTGATGAATATAAAAATCATCATCACGGAATGTGCCTGCATGTTCGTGCGAACGTCCGCGACGGCTTGCACCGACAATACGAATGTCTTTTTCAAGAATAAGTTTGCTATCAATATGTGCTTTAGGATAAAGGCTATCTGCGGGAGGCTCATTGATTTGCCATAAGCTACGAGGATCAGGGTTGATGATTAATAAAACTTCATTGTGATAGTGAATGGCATTTACAGACCAATGGACAATCAATGTGAAATTGCCACTTTTTGTTGGCGTACCCACTAAGCAACGACTTTCAGGATCAAAACTTATTCCAACTACTTCGGGAAAATCAACCGATTCAATTTTGGCAATGTCGAGGGTATCTAGTTCAATACTGAGTGTGGAATTGAACGCTGTACCTACTTTTGCGTTAGAAAGGGTAATTTTTGCCGTAGGGCGATGAATAATCGGTTTTTCTGGAGGCATTGTCGATGAGTGTGTTGGAATTTGACCTGGCTTTAATGAGAGCTCTTCTGGTAATGATGTTACTTCAGAGGCTAAATTGCGAGCGGGTGGCAATAACAGAAGAATAGGGGGGACTTTGTCTTGCGGTATTATTCTTTCTGCCGTTTTAGCATTGATTTTATCAATAATAAAATCAATGTGTTGAGCAATTTCTGTATCTTCATACAACGCAATAACCAGCTCTTCATGTACAGGCGTGCGATATTGTGTCAGCGTGTTATCAATAATTAGTTTTGTGAGTAGGGCTTTTTTATCCATTAGCCTTTACCTCGTGTGACATCAAAGTCAGATTGATTGCTGTTATCACCAAAGGTGATGCTGTTATCACACCAAGGGCAAATAACGGTTTCAGGGCCATTTACACAGAGTAATTTACCACATTGGCAAACGGCAAAAGCAGTTGCATTGCCACAATAAGGGCAACCGGGTGTACCATGAAGTTCGCTGGTGTTAACTTGATATGCCGTGGCGCTGAGATCGCTCCATGCAAAGTAATCTTCATTTAAGGTGTAGCACCCCGTCAAGTTAAAGCCATTAAGGTTGAGGTTAAAATCGAGTCCTGATGCTTTCATCGGCGGGCGTTCATATTTCATTAAATAAGGTGAACGCGTGTGGCTACAACGCCCGATAAAAGTGACACAAGATTCATCATAAGCACGAGCAACATCATCTTTCGCAAGACGAACAATATGTTCTGTTTGATTTAGAAGTGGTGGTGGCTCTTCGCCAACACTTCGGCTATGAGAAACCACTGACATCGTTATCCATTTAATAAAACGAGTAAAATCACCGTCTTGTGCTTCGGTAAATAACAGCACATTTTCAGTTAATTGTGACAGTACATGTAAGTCTGCGCTTAAGCCCAATCCAATTGCAATTAAGTTAACTTTGTTGGCATAGTGTGCTTTCCAACGTTTGATCTCTTGTGCGTAATCATCGGTAGGTCTGCCATCTGTTAAAAGGTAAACGACGGGTTTCCAATCCCCTTTTTGCTCAAGCGTGGTTTTTCTTACTTGAGTGTCGATTTGGTGAGAAAGTTCTCGTAATGCACTACCTAATGACGTGCCTCCTCCTAAAGGAAGTTGAGGAGGATAAAAAGAGATGACTTCAGTGAGTGGAACAATCGTTTTTGCAACGCCAGCAAAGGCAATAATAGAAATATAGGCGGTTTCAAGGGCGTGTGGGTCTCGTCTTAAATCGCTAATTATCGTCGTTAGACCGTCATTCATCTTTTTTAGGTTTTCACCAATCATAGACTCTGAACAATCTAAAACAAAGAAAATGGGTAACCTTCTCATTGTTATACCTTATCACTTTATCGTGGCTATTATGTATTGTGATGGATAAACCAAAGCCTGAATAAAATAAAAGCAAAGCCTTTTGAAGCGCTTTGCTTTTGTGGATCATAATACTAGTTGGATTTCAGGAGGTGGTGGCGGTAGAGTATCTTTATCCGTATTCACACCTGCACTTGAACTGCCGGATGCAACACTGGCGGAAACCCATTTAAAAAAGCCAGAAAAAGCGTTGGAGTCTAGCGTTTCTAAAGCGACCACTTGAGGCGTGAGTTCTTTAAGGTGATCATGTTTGGCTTTAGGGCCAACAGCGCAAGCGATGATCGAACCAAATGAACGTTTTTTCACTTCTTTAATCGCTTCACCATAAGCGTAAGCATCAGAAGGTGTGCCATCCGTCATCAAAAAGACAAGAGGACGCCAGTCACCTTTTTGGTCACCATCGGAACGCTTAATATCTCGATCGACACACTGGATTAAACATTCTAGCGCAGCACCCGTGAAAGTGCCGCCAGAGCTAGGTACGGTGATATCAGAGAATTGGAAATCTTCTAATGCAGTTAATGGGATAAATTCACGTGCTTCGTTATCATAGGTAATAATAGAGATATGCACGCTTTCTAATGCGTAAGGATCTTGTCTCAATGCATTAAGCATTGTTTGTATCCCTACGTTAACTGCATGAATAGATTCTCCTCTCATTGATCCTGAGGTATCAATTAACAGGTAAACAGGGAGTCTTCTCATTAGGTGAAGTCCTTTAAGTAAGAAATAAAGCTATCTGAACTCGAAGGCTCACCAATGGCGTTAAGTTTCCAGCCATTTTCTTCTCTGACCAATTCAGCAAACAGCATTGAACGTTGATTGTTGAAGGCTTCACCTCCAGATAAATCAAAACGTGCCATTTCTATATTTTTCGCATCAACAGCGCGAATAAAGGCATTTTGTACTTTACCAAAGTGTTGTTGTCGTTCTCGACCATTGTAAATCTGAACAATAAAGACAATTTTGGTAAATTTAGGATCAAGTGTGTTTAATTTCACGATGATCTGCTCATCGTCTCCATCACCTGCGCCTGTTCGATTATCACCTGTTAACCAAATCTGTCCTGATTTGTGTTGTAGGCTATTAAAGAAAATAATATCGCCATTGACGAGAGAAGGTTGTCCACCTTCGATTTTACCCAAATCGTTAACTTTGCCGTTTTCGCCACATAAAAAGGCGATAACATCTAAATCGTATTCTTCGCTTTTTTTACCAAAGAGACCACCAAGAAATCCGCGTTTTTCTTCGTTGATATCCCAGCCTAAACCGATAGTAACAGAGGAAAGGTCATATTCATTTTTCTTTAAACTAACACCTTGTCCTTTTTTTAAACTAACAGACATATTCATTCCTTTTTTATTTAAAGTACAACGTTAACCTCAGGGGGCGGTGGCGGTAAGTCATCAAGATCACTAATATCTTTCTTAGTTAAATCAACTTTTTGACTACCCACAGAAATACTGGCTGAAACCCACTTAAAGAAAGACTTAATCGTATTGGAGTCCGCAGTATCTAGCTGTAATACAATTTCAGTGATATTTTTTAGTACATCTGTTTGTGCTGATTGTCCTGCTGCACACGCAATAACAACACCAGTGCGTGCTGCTTTAAATTTCTCAACGCCTTTTTTCCAATCGTCCGTGGGGGCGCCATCTGTCATCACGAAAACCAATGGGCGCCAATCGCCTTTTGTTTCAGCCGTAGTTTTTTGTACTTCTTTTTCAATACGATTAGAAACTAAAGTGAGCGCAGAACCTAATGCTGTTGTTCCACTTGCGACTAAATCAGGGACTTTAAAATTGATTAAATCAGTGAGTGGCACAATCTGTTGTGCGGTTGAGTCAAAGGTGATGATAGAAATATAAGCGGTTTCTAATGCGTAAGGATCTTGGCGTAGCGTTGATAAGAGCATTTCAACGCCATTTTTTACTGCAGCAATAGGTTCTCCATACATAGAACCTGATGTATCAAGTAAAAGGTAAACTGGCAATCTTCTCATGCATTTATCCTGTGAGTGAGATAGAAACAAGCGATTAATATACTAACCGACTCATGAAGGTGTTCAATTGAGATTATGCTTAGTTTAATTAAATTGGTGAAAAAACGCAGTGATGATTGTCCAATATTATTAATCTGAATAAAGATAGTATAAAAAGCAAAATAAAAGAGGAATTGGCCTGTTTATCCCTCTTAAATCGAGTGACGAAGCGATTTAATTTTATTAAAGAAAACCTATATTATTAAGTCCGTATTTATAAGTATGACAAAAAATGAATGGCTAATAATGATTAGGTGTAAATACTCAATTTAATTAAAAATACTAATAATTATAAAAGCCAATAAATTCAATTAATTAATATATTTGTTTTGGGGTTTTTAAATTTATTTAAAAGAAAATAAAATCGAGTATTAATATGAAAATTAAATTCATTAAATGAGTTATTTATATATTTTTTGTTTTGTAAAAAGTAACTTGATGCCGAAGCGTCAAGTTACTTTTTATTATTTATTTTAATTCTTTTTCTTTCTTAGCTTTTTCTGCGAGTGTTGATTGAATTAAATTTTCAATATAGTGATCAACTAATAATTCTACAGCTTCACTACGTGTGGAGTTATTTAAATAAGATAATCTATCAATCTTGCGTAATGCTGACATTTTTAATGAAAGTGAAACTGATTTCTTTTTATCTTTATCGAGATAAACTCGGCTTGTCATTCCATTGTGACGAAGATATTCACTGGCGGATAATGCTTCACGCATACGACGTAATGCTTTACTATCGAGTTGGCCTCGTTCAGTCATTTGATACGCGCGAGAGGCTTTGCTGTATTTTATTTCAGCACCATAAGAATCTCTTATCTCTTTTAATACGCGAGTTAACGTAGGCTCTGAGCATTCAAGAGCAGAAATAATCTTAATGGTTGGAACCTTTTTTCCTGAGCTTAAAAGGGTTGCCAGTGTAAAGACTCTGACCTGACGGGTGCTTAATTGCATGCTTAGTTACCACTTATTCTGTTATTCGTGTGTTAAAATAGTCAGCAATAATTTTTATTATTCTTGTTCTGTGTTGACAAGGATAAATAAAATAAGCTTCCTATTAAATGTAGTATAAATTAATAATTGAAATAAAAAATGTACTTTTTAAATAAAAAAGTTCGCGTTATTCTTATAAGTTCTAGTTAAAGATAATATGCTTTAACTAGAAACTTATAAATTGAAATCAATACAAAATAATTATTTTATCTCATAGAGATTATTGCTCTGTTATAGAGTATTTTACGTCGCGTTAAAACGTTGAGCATTATTTTGTTGGTTAGGAATAATACCATAAATTTTAGCTCTAGTTAAAATACTCAATGCCCAGCGACGATGTGTTGCTGGCTCACACATTGCACCTTGTGATTTAAAAACGGCTTGCGTTGAATTTAAAATACGCAATGCATCTGAATGATCGGATTGAGACACCATGAGAGCTTGTTCAATTTTATGAATTTGCTTTGGATGGATCGCTGTTTTACCTACAAGACCATTGGCAATATCAAGTGCCAGCTCTTTATCCATAATGTGGTGATCATCAATATGCTCACAAACAGGTGCTGTGAGGGCAAATTGACGAGCACCAAAGACAGCAACCAACATTTTTATCACGTAACCCATTGGGCCATCATAAAGTGTTAATTGGCGATTACGTCTAAGAGAAATAACATTCATTAAATCATTGCCACCAATACGCAATGCAATAATTCTGTTATGGCAAGGGTGAGTGAGTAAGTGATTTGCAAGCTCTGTCATTTGGATAACATCAAACACTTCTTCTGTTTCAAGTGTTGGCATCATACATAACTGCGTATTTTCAATAATTTTCCACCAAACTGGCAGAGAAGCTTGCGTAAACTTAGGCAAAACAAAGCCATCGATGGCACTGACATCAAGGTTTTCAGTGATCCATTGACCCATTTCAGTATGGCGAGGGCGAATAAATAGCAGTGGCCAATGGCTACAATCACTGTTTTTTTTGTGTTCTGCTAAAGTATTTAATAATACTGCTAGGTTTTCTAATGCAACAGGAATATCAGCATCACTCACGGCATCTTCTAAACAGATAATTAAAGAGCGTAACCCTTCAATTTTCTGGTTGATAATTGTCGTCGCGATATCTGTCCGTGTTGCCGGCATATAAAGCGTTGCCCCTAAATTCCATGGGGATAATCGTTCAATCATTATTTCACCTTTTTAATGATAGTCACTGCGCGATATTGACCAAGCGCTTGCCCTGCTTCAATAACAGCAATATTTTTTTCCTGCGCAAGATAAACCAGTAACGCGACATCAGGATCGGTTATTTCTCTTACAAGGATATGATCAGGTACACGGCGTAAAACAGCGCGTGTGGCTTCAGCAATACCAGGTTTTATACGATTGATATTTGAAATATCATATTTGTTTGCAAGTGAACTAACGACGTTTTCGCTCAGTCTTTTTAAATCTGATTGTTGTTCTTTAAATGTAGCTAATGGAATATCGTTATTGATTAATGTATCAACGACTTGTCCGACAGTATCAACAAGGTAACGACTGCATTCATACTGTTTTAAATGTTGGCAATCTACAAAACCGTGAAAGCCTTTTTCAGTCCAAATTGAACGTGAAATTAATCCTGAAACAGGTGCTCCCATGATCCCAAATGGGATAAGCCAATCTTCATCGCTGGCACTTAACCATGCACAGCCACAAGGATCAGCGAGGACGACAAGGCGAGGTTGGTTTGGATAACCTTTCCGTCCTGATAATGAACGAATAAGTTCACCCGTAATAGCGCCTTTTCCTGTCCATCCATCAACAAACACAATACCTTCTGTGCCGTGACGTTGTTCTATCCATGAAAGCGCTTCACTATCAATGCCTCTATCTCGAATAATACTAATGCCGTAGTGGTAAGAGGTTTTTCCCATTTTACGCAATGTTTGTTGCAACATGACGCCTAAAGGAACACCTGCACGAACAAGGCTTGTCAAGATAATTGGGGTATCACCAAAACGTTCAATCAATGATTTAGCCAACATGATGACTTCAGTGGCTAAGCGTGTAGCACCCGTTTCTAGCGCTTTTTCAAACAGATCTAAATGCCATTTAGTTGGCTCTGGCTCTTGACTTAGCATGTCAGAATAGTGTCGTTTACCCGATTGTATCAGCTCTTCTTTTAATTCAACGGGCGTCATTTCGATATTAACCGGTTGAAGTAGAAAATCGACATCTCCTGATACATAAGATCCTGAAAAAGGTTTATGATCCATCATGTTTATTCTCCAAAAATTTTTGTGTTGATCGCATCCGCAAATTGACTTTGACGAGGAAGTCCATACCAACTACATAATTTCATAAAGCGATGGTCACTTAGGCTGTCACCGAGTCCAATCACAGGAAAAACACCACGCTCAGCTTTTAATTGATTGAGCAAATAGGTAACAGCTTTGCCTTTTTCGATAGGCTCTGGTAACCAAGCAATATTGTTGCTGTTGCGATGAATATAAAAACCTTCGGTTGAGAATGTTTTTTCTATCTCATCACCTATGGCGTATAACTCGTCTAATCGAGTGCTATCGTTATGCTTCATGACTAAATAAATAGGCAAATCACCGTATTCATAGTTAATACGAGCCCAACCATCAATATTTCGCTCCGCCATTAATTGCGTAATTGCTTGTTGTAGCGTCAACAAACGCTGTGTATATGGCGCTAAACGTTGAGTGATGTGGTTTTGCCATTGTGTATCAGCATTGCCTTCTGGCGTTAATATCACTGCACCATGTGTAGTAATTGCCCAAGAATGAAAAGGTATAGTGACTCGGCTAATCTCTTCCGTTCCACGCGCAGTAACAGGAATTAGATCTGCATGCTCTAACATCCAATCTACCAGCATGGCTTGCTCTTGAGTCATAAAACTACGAGGTTCTAAGCTTCTATCTAGCGCGCCAGCTTTGTAAGGTTCTAATGCTAATTCATCCACCATCTTACGACGTGTTTGAAATAGAGTGTCATCAAGATCAGTTAAAATAACAGGCTTAGTCATAACTAATTACCTCAACAATAGGTGCAACTTTATTGAGGGCTTCAATCAGTTGGCTATCAATACTTTCGGCGGGGGTTTCACAACAAAGCAAAATGCGATCAAATTGTTGATGTGCTACGTTATAGACGAAGTTTGGAATACCTAAACCATAATTATCAGTGAATGTAATTGCTGATTGAATGGCAAAATTGGTTGAAATAGGTGAACGTGTTGTCGAACTATATTTTACGATAGCGCCTTGTTTTTCAAGACGTTCAGCTAATAAGAACGGTTCCCAAACAAATTCTCCTGATCCTAAAACAAGGATCTTTTCACCCAAAGAAATATTGATCGATAAACCCAGATCGCTTGCGGGCGTTGTCATGCCTAATCGACCCCAACTCTGTTTACCCGTGATCGCAACTTGCCCTGAAGCCGTGATATTGACATTAGGCATAACAGGTAAAGGCGCATTTGGATCGGCATCCCATTGCCACTTCCCTTGTACTAAGGAGAGGGTTTTAATCGGTAATGGGGAGCGCTCAGCGATAGAATCACCACTCCAATCGGTTAAAGTTACCGCTATAACCTGCTCAATATGGGTTAATCCACCGTCTTTACGTAGTGCCGACAACAGGTTAATAAAGGTATTACCCGTAGTCGCTTCATCATCAATTAATACTACGGTTTTTGCTTGTTGTACCCATTGGCGTTGCTCTGCTGTTTTAGGTAAATAGAGTAAGTGATCAGTTGCGTGGCTATGATTTTCTTTAAACTCACATAGCAGTTCACCGTTATCAACAGGATGGCGCGTTGATGTTAAATAAATGGCCTGTTGATAACGATTTCTCACTTCATCAAAAATACCTGCACCTAAACCAACCGCGGTTTCTGCCATACCAATAAACAGAACTGGGCCTTCGAGTGAATCAGGAAATTGGCGGGCAAGTTTTTGGTAGATTTCACGCATTTTTTTCGGTGAAACAGGGATATGCCGGCCTAATACTTTACTGACAAATAAAAATGCACGCTTAGGATTGCGTCTTTCTGCAATATCAAATAATTCATCAAGTAACTCAATAGAACAATTTGGCGTCACACTTAATGTGCCACAAGAAAGAGGGCGACGATAAACGGATGAGTCACTCATACTATTTTTCATTATTAATTATTATCCGTACTGATTAAATTTGTTAACCTTGAATCGAAAACAATAGAATCGGTGATTGAGCGTATTTTTGTTGGTGTAAAATGGTTATTTTGGGCTACAGCCTCTTCAATACTCATTAATCCTAATTGGCGTAAAGCAAAAATACCGGCAAGATTAATTCCACAATGTTGGGTATAACCAATTCCCCCCGAAGGGCGCATATTAATTTCAAGTAACAGCGGGCGACCTTGATGATTATGTCGAGTTTGTACATTTACAAGCCCATCTGCTTTCATCGCTGTTGCACACGCTTTACCTAATTCATAAGCTTCACCTGAAATTTCTAAATGTTGTATTGCCCCTTCTTTGCGCCGAGCAACCGCAGCAATAACAACACCTTGTTCAACCACCATATCTACGGAGTATTCAGGGCCAGGTAAATAAGGCATTAAGACTAAAGGTTCAAAACGTTCAACCGCTTTTAATGCCTCAAGATATTGTTGAGGATTGACTTGGCGATTTTCTGGGTGATTAAACAGCGCCATTGGTGAAACTTGATTATCAAATCGCCAAAAACCCATGCCATAAATCCCTTTTACGGGTTTGATACATAAAGGTATTTCGCCAAAAGGAGGTTCTTTTATATGCGCTTCTAGTTCATCAATAGATTCAATGTAAATAGAAGGTACTGCTGGAAGCCCACATTGTTCCATCGCTTGTGCAAATGCGACTTTATTATCAGCTAATTGAAGCTGTTCAAGTTGTGTGGCTCCGGTTGTTAATTTTACCCCTAACGACTCAATTTCTTGGCGGTGTAATTCAAACCATATGCTATTACGACCCGTGTGAATGGCGCTAACGTGATGCTGTTGTATAACATCAGCGATAAATTTTAAGCGTAATGTCTCTTCAAGAGGTTCATAAAAAGCGCCATCAGCAAGCGATAAAATTTCATTTCGAGTATGACGATGAGAGGCGAGCACAAAGATCTCTTGGTGCTGCTGTTTTGCAAAGTCTTTAACACTTTGAATTATATCGCGTTGTGATGATAAACCTTCCATAAACCAAACTGTGTTATTCATGACTCTGTATACCGTGAAATAAAAGTGTAGGGTTCAATGCTTATAATCATGAAGATTTCGAAGAACTGTGTCAATCATAATATGATTTATTTGAGTTAATTTTAAAATCAGGTTATTGATAGAGTTATTATTATGATTTTTTTGTGTTTTTAACATTTTTACATAATTAAATGCTATTAATATCAATTAGTTGACAAAACTTTAAGTTTGTATAAGAAAAATAGTCTTGCTCATGTACTTCATCATGATATGATGATTTTCATAATATGGAATTAATCACAAATGGCGTTATTGTTTCACTCTACCTCTGAAGGAATTTAATTATGGTTTCATTAAGCAAGAATCAAACAGTTTCTCTCAGTAAACAAGCACCTACACTGAGCCATTTAATGTTTGGTTTGGGCTGGGATCCGATTAAGAAAAAAGGATTATTAGGCGGTCTTTTTGGTGGTGGTGGTTCTATTGATTTAGATGCAAGTTGCGTATTGCTTGACGCAAGTGGCAATCAAATCGATACCATTTGGTTTAGAAAATTAAAATCAAGTTGCCAATCAGTTATTCACTCTGGTGATAACTTAACGGGTGACGGTGATGGCGATGATGAAACAATCTTCGTTGATTTAGACCGTTTACCAACAAATGTTGAATACTTGGTATTCACTGTAAACAGTTTCCGTGGACAAACATTTAATGAAGTTGAAAACGCATTCTGTCGTGTTGTTGATAAAGCAACTAACAAAGAACTGGTGCGTTATACCTTAACAGAGCAAGGTTCTCATACCGGTATCGTGATTGCTTCTTTACAACGTAATCATGGTCAATGGGATTTCACTGCGTTTGGTGCGCCTTGCAAAGGTCGTGTTATTAACGACATGATGCCTGATATTGTGGCTACGGTGGTGCGATAAATGAATATGACTCCAGGTGGGAATTTACCTGTTCCTAATCAGACATTAATCGTTAGAATTCAATCGGGTGCGCCTGTTGATGTGTCCGCTTTTAGACTTTATGCGTCAGGTAAAGTGAATGGCGATACCGATATGGTGTTTTATGGACAGACAGCGAATGATGATCGCACGGTTATCTATGCAACAGCAGGAAACAGCACATCTTTCACTGTAGATTTAGCGCGTTTACGTCCAGATGTTGAAAAAATTGCGTTTACAGCGACTTGTGACGGTCAACAAACTATTGCAAATTTACAACGATTATCAATTCAAGTTGATGCTAATAACGAAGTTGTAGCGAATGGTAATGTTGATATTAACGGTCGTTCTGAAGCTGCATTAATTTTAGGTGAATTATATCGTCGTAATGGTAGCTGGAAGTTCCGTTTTATCGCTCAAGGATTTAATGGCGGTTTACAGCCATTAGCTGAGCATTTTGGTGTTGATATTGCAGACGCTGAACCAGCACCAGCACCAGCACCAGCACCAGCACCGAAACCAGCACCAAATCCGGTGAACTTAAGTAAAGTTTCTTTAACTAAAGAGAAACCAGCGATCAGCCTAACGAAGAAAGATGACTTCGGTAAAATTCGAATCAACCTTGATTGGCATCGCGAAAGTAAAAGTGGGGGCTCTGGGTTATTAGGTGGTTTGTTCGGAGGCAACAAAGGTATCGATTTAGATATAGGTGCATTTGTTGAACTTCAGCAAGGTCATAAGTCCGTTATTCAAGCATTAGGAAATGGTTTTGGAGATTTTAATCGAATTCCTTATGTTGAATTGCAAGGTGATGATCGTACCGGAGATGTTGCTGGTGGTGAATGGATCTTTGTAAATGGACGTGAATGGAAAAATATTAAGCAAGTGCTTATTTTCGCGTTTATTTATGAAGGTGTACCAAATTGGAGCAAGACTGATGGTGTGGTTACCATTCATGTACCTGATCAACCGCCTATCGAGACTCGCTTAACGGATGGTAATAATGGTCGTGGTATGTGTGCGATTGCCCGACTAGTTAATGAGAACGGATCAATAAAAGTTGAACGTCTCAATGAGTTTTTTAAAGGCCACCGTGATATGGATAATGCCTATGGGTGGGGATTTCGCTGGACAGCGGGTTCTAAGTGATCAAGTTGATATAAGGAAAAATAACATGAGTTTTTTTAACAAATTAAAAGAAGGTTTCAATACAAGCCGTTCTGAGTTAGCCAAGCAAGTTGGTCGCTTTAAAAATAAAAAATTTATGCAAGGTACTGTTGCAGTATGTGCGCGTATTGCCATTGCTAGTGACGGTGTCAGTTCTGAAGAAAAACAGAAGATGCTTGGTTTTTTAAAAGCATCGGATGA
Source organism: Proteus faecis (assembly GCF_030286765.1). Classification (NCBI taxonomy): domain Bacteria; kingdom Pseudomonadati; phylum Pseudomonadota; class Gammaproteobacteria; order Enterobacterales; family Morganellaceae; genus Proteus; species Proteus faecis. Next base: position 148,701 of record NZ_JASVWV010000009.1, on the reverse strand, counting down.
ACTTAAAGTTTTTGATACTTCTGAAGTTATCGAATTCTTTAATAAGCTAATCTTGAGTTTCGAATTCGATACTGAAGTCGGTAAAGGCGAAACCATGAAGTATATTCTGGCAATGAAAGATCAGCCAGAAGCTGCGCAATTAGCTATTCGTGTCGGTATTGCTGTTGCGAAAAGTGATGGTGATTTTGACAATGATGAAAAAGAAGCTGTGCGTGCTATTGCCATTGCATTAGGCTTTCAGCCCGCAGAATTTGGTTTGTAATTAATTTTATATAGGGAACCGTTCAGGAATTATTATGGTATCCACACATATTGGTTTTCCGACAGAAACTGTCATTGTCTTTGTTGTTCTTGCGATTGGCGCTATTTTTATCGACTTATTTATGCATCGTGCAGATAAGCCGGTAACGTTAAAGAATGCCATCTTTTGGTCTATATTCTGGGTTGCCATTGCAATGGTATTCGCAGGATTCCTTTATATTCACCATGGTGCAGAAGTTGCGAGCTTATTCGTAACAGGTTATGCATTAGAGAAAGTGCTTTCCGTTGATAACTTGTTTGTCATGATGGCGATTTTCTCTTGGTTTGCGGTACCTGATCGCTTCCGTCACCGCGTTCTTTATTGGGGTATTATCGGTGCTATCGTTTTCCGTGGGATCTTTGTTGCCATCGGTACAGGACTGTTAAGTTTAGGACCATATGTTGAGATAGTATTTGCCTTAATCGTTGCTTGGACGGCAGTAATGATGCTGAAAAGCGGTGATGACAGTGAAGAGATTGAAGACTATTCACAACATCTTGCTTATCGCTTAGTTAAACGATTTTTCCCTATATGGCCAAAAATCACTGGGCACGCTTTCTTATTAACACAAAAAGAAGTCGATGCTGAATTAGCAAAACCAGAAAACAAAGAAATTACTATTGGTCGTGGTACAAAAGCTGCGTTATATGCAACACCACTTATGCTGTGTGTGGCTGTTGTAGAGCTTTCCGATGTGATGTTTGCTTTCGACTCGGTTCCCGCTATTATCGCAGTAAGCCGTGAACCCCTCATTGTTTATAGTGCAATGATGTTCGCAATCTTAGGCTTACGTACGCTTTACTTCGTGTTAGAAGCGTTAAAACAGTATCTGGTTTACCTTGAAAAAGCGGTTATTGTGTTGTTGTTCTTTATTGCCGTAAAACTAGGTTTAAATGCAACAGACCATATCTGGCAACATGGATACAGCATCTCCGCGACAACTAGCTTATTTGTTGTGCTAGGTGTTCTTGCTCTGGGTATTATTGCAAGCTTCTTATTCCCAGAGAAAAAAGATGATGAAGGTAAGACAAATTAATAAATATTCTTGAAAAATCAGAATATTAAAAACAAGACTAAAGAGGTTATAAAATGAGCGTTTCTCTTTCTAAAGGTGGTAATGTCTCCCTGAGCAAAGCAGCCCCAACGATGAAAAACGTCCTTGTCGGACTTGGTTGGGATGCCCGTTCTACAGATGGTCAAGATTTTGACTTAGATGCATCTGTATTTCTGTTAGCTGCAAATGGAAAAGTGCGTAGCGATGCCGATTTCATTTTTTATAACAATTTAAGATCTGCTGATGGTTCTGTTGTTCATACCGGTGATAACCGCACAGGTGAAGGCGATGGTGATGATGAAGCGCTGAAAATCAAATTAGACATGATCCCAAATGATGTCGATAAGGTTATCTTCGTTGTCACTATCCATGATGCGCAAGCACGTCGCCAAAGCTTTGGCCAAGTATCAGGTGCATTTATTCGTTTGGTTAATGATGACAACCAAATCGAAGTTGCTCGTTATGACTTAACGGAAGATGCCTCAACGGAAACTGCAATGTTATTTGGTGAGTTATATCGCCATGGTACAGAGTGGAAATTCCGTGCTGTAGGTCAAGGTTATGCGGGAGGCTTAGGTTCAGTTTGTGCTCAATACGGTATTAATGCCTCTTGATAGCGGATCGATAAAATACTAACTACTGGCAGTCATAAGATATGATTGCCAGTTTATTCAATAAAGTAGGAGCTTTGATATGGCAGTTTCCCTCGTTAAAGGTGGTAATGTTTCTCTGACTAAAGAAGCACCAACAATGTCGGTTGCTATGGTTGGTCTAGGATGGGATGCCCGCGTGACAGATGGCGCAGAGTTTGACTTAGATGCGTCAGTATTCATGGTAGGTGAAGATGGAAAAGTACTTTCAGATGCTAGTTTTATCTTCTTTAATAACAAAGTGAGTCAATGTGGAAGCGTTGAACACCAAGGAGATAACCGTACAGGGGAAGGCGACGGTGATGATGAACAAGTCAAAATCACGTTATCAAAAGTCCCTGCTGAAGTGAAAAAATTGGTATTCGCGGTTACTATTTATGATGCAGAAAACCGTAAACAAAACTTTGGTATGGTTAGCAACAGTTTTATGCGCGTTTATAACAACGACAATAACACTGAAATTGCACGTTTTGATCTTTCTGAAGATGCATCAACAGAAACTGCAATGATCTTTGGTGAGCTATATCGCCATGGTGCAGAGTGGAAATTCAAGGCAGTTGGTCAAGGTTTTGCGGGTGGCTTAAGTGCATTAGCATCACAGCACGGCGTAAATATCTAAGACTCTATTATATAGCCCTCGCTTTTGCGGGGGCTATTTGTTATGTCGATAAGAAAAGAGCAAGTCATTAAGACTCTTTTTTTGTGGTTACTTTGATAGGTGAATGTTTAGATTTACGACGACCAGTATGAAAGTGGCGCCAATGAGGATCTTGTGCGGCAAAAAGTAATTCATGATCGCCACGAGAGTCTCCCCAAGCTCTTAAATGATATTGTGTTAAATCCCCATAAACACTTTCTAATCGTTTGATTTTTTCACCGCAACGACAGTTATTACCAATAATTTTACCTGTTAATACACCTTCAACAACTTCAAGTGTTGTACCAATTAATTTAATGCCTAAGCGGTCAGCAAATGGTTGTAATACCATTGCAGGTGATGCAGAGCAAATCGTTACTTCAGCATTGCTATTCACTTCTTCTGCAACAGCTAGTAACCCTGTAGGGCGCATTAATTTGCTCCAGTAAAGCTTACAAAATTCTTCTGCTTTTTCTTTTAACCATTGCTCATCAATATTGGTTAGGAAGGTTTTAATCAACACTTCTTTTAACTCATCGCGCGTGAGTTTGCGTCTAAAACAACGCAATGTTGGTAATACCATTTTAATCAAACGGCGTGAGAATTTACGTTTACCAAAGGCGAATTTTAGAAAAGGGATAAAACTGTCGTGATAGGTTAGCGTGCCATCAAAATCAAACACTGATAACGTTTTTACGGTGTTTTTCGCGTTTTCAAATTGGGGTTGCATACAGGATAAGGCTCCGTAAATCATCAGAGTTTTTAAGGTCATTAAGCTTATTATATCACTGTTCTCAAAATGAGACAGTGTGTCTATTGGTTATTCAAAATGACTATTTTTTATGTGTACAAGTACAAATTATTTACACAATGAATAAAAGATATTTTATAAAACAATAAGCTGATTATTTTAAATGTAGATATTAACTATTGATGGATTAGTATTATTAAAAATAAAAATATTAACTTATCGCTTTTATTTGAGGATAATCTATTGAAGTTAAATTGGCTAATTAATGATTTATTAGGTATCTATTTATTACATTCTATTTTGTTTATCTACTTGAGTAGATAAGCGGGTAGTTTAGTTCACCATTCATTATTTTTATTGTTTAAAACTGTATAGACATAATATAGTAAAGTAAAACTTATGATTAATAATCTTTAAACAACTAATAAAAGCTGAAAATTTAAGAAGTTTTCTGTGTTAATTTTATTTTTCTAGAGTATTCAATATTTATTAATTTGTGCGGCGTTTAAATTCTTTACTTATTTTTTAGTTTTAATCAAAGTCAAAACTTAGTTACCCGTCAATTAATAACACTAAAATACTATTTCATTATGGAATATTATCTTAGTTAACTGTTTAAAAACAGAGTAAAAGACTAATGAGTATCATTGATTGAGATTTGTAATAAGTGTTTGTATTGATAATTCTGATTAATGAGTAAATAAAATCTATTTCGTGCCGATAAATGAGTACATTTGTAATATTTTATTGCCGGGGTAGATTATTTCATGAGTATTGAAAGATCAGCTAAAGTAGGTTCTATCATACTATTAGCTATTTTCTTATTATCATCTGTATTGTCGTCGTTTTTTATTTATAGAATGCAAGAAAACTTCGCATCATTGGATTCCTTGAATACCAGATTGAATAATGTGCAAGAAGCAAGGTATGAATTAGCGACCATTCGTTCTCACGTCAACTACCTAATGTTGTTGAAAACAATGACGGATGAGAATAAACAAGAAACAATTAAATCACTTGTTACTGAAGCAAAAGCGCTGGCGACAAAATCAAAAGCAACGATTACACATTGGGTAGGAGTGAAGAAGATAAGTCCTGATGCTCAACGAAATTCAGAACAACTATCAGTGCTATTCTATTATCTTCTCGATGAACTGATTGCACCTATCGATACGCTAGATTACACAGAATCAAACCTCTCCAATGATTTTAATCGCTTATCTGATCTCTTTGATGAATATCTTATTATCACTAAAGGTGTAAATGATGACATTAAAGCGCAGCAAGCTTGGATGGTACAGTTGTCACTTTACACGACTATTATTGCCCTTGGGATCATTCTTGTTCTTCTTTATATCGTTATCCGTTGGGTCAATAAAACGTTTATCTTTAATTTAAATACACTCTCAGCCATTTTACAGAAAGTGGGAGAGGGAGATTTAAGTTTTACTCTACCTAAGAAACGAAATGATGAGTTTGGCACCTTGTTCTCTAATGTGGGTGACATGCAAACTGCACTAACATCGACTATTCAACTTGTTAAAGAAGAAGCACTAGAGATCAAAAAAGGTTCGGCTGAAATTGCTTCGGGCAACCAAGATCTCTCTTCACGTACAGAGGAGCAAGCAAGTGCTCTGCAACAAACAGCAGCAAGTATGGAAGAGATAAAAATCGCAGTAGTAAATAATACTGATAATGCGATTTTAGCAAACTCGATTACCGCAGAAACCCGCGATTTAGCAATTGATGGCTCTAACATTATGAATGATGCCATTAACTCAATGAAGAAGATTGAGGTAGGAACATTAAAAGTCGCTGAAATCAATGATGTGGTTAATAACATAGCAAGCCAAACGAATATTCTGGCATTAAATGCTGCTGTTGAAGCTGCTCGAGCAGGTGAACAAGGCCGTGGATTTACGGTTGTTGCAACAGAAGTGAGAAACTTAGCAGCAAGAAGTGCAGATGCGGCACGTGAAATTAACCAGATAATTAGAGAATCCGTTGCGGATGTGGCTCATGGTCGTGAATTAGTGAATAGAACGGGTGAGCATATGCAAGATATCGTTTCTTCTATTACTAAAGTCAGCGATATTATGCAAGGTATTAGTATTGCATCAGAAGAGCAAAAAGTGGGTATTGAACAGATCGCAGTCGCTATTAACCAAATGGATTCTGTTGTTCAGCAAAATGCCGCTTTAGTTGAACAAGGCGCGACTTCTACGATGATTCTAGATGAGAAAGCACAAAATTTAACAGATAAAGTGTCGGTCTTTAAGGTTAAAGAACAAGACTAATAGGTTAAATTAGTTAGTTAATATCGTATGTAAAATAAGCTCACTTTGAGCGAGGTAGTAGAGTGAGCTTTTTCCTTTTTGTTCTATCAGTATGGGAGATCTGTTGATAGTGAGAAATAAAAATATATCAAATAAAAAGGTCGGTTTTTAAAAAGTGAGTTTTGTATAAAAGTTTAAACAAACAACTTTTATACAATAACTCACTCGAAATGAAATGTATTAAAATTTTTTACATATACGACATAATAACAAAAGCAAAACCTGAGAATGGTCCAGGCTCTACTTGACCGGTAGGAGTGAAAAGAGTGGAGGTAACTGTAAATCTGTTATCATTGGCAGATAGATTAAATGGAGTCCTATCTACAGCTGGTTTATCATTAATAGTGAGTATGCTATATAGTTCATTTTGTCTTAATTTTAATCTAGTGCCTATATAAGGATTGCTATTTTCTTCATTAGGACTCATTAACGATAAATACATCTTGGCTTCATAGTTACAGCGAATGACAAATTCACCAGACACAGTATTTCCTGCCACTTCATCTACAACAAGTTCACCGTGATCCAAATCAATACCCGCGGTTTCTAAAGAACATTCCACATCAGGTGGATTAGGTAGTCTACCACATTCCCCTCCAGCCATTATTTTATATGACATACCATCACCACTACCCGAGTCAGATATACCAATTGCACCACACCATACGGTACCTTCGGCTGTTCTATTTGGTGCTGATGACTGATGTACATAATAGTAGGTCCCGATATTCTTATAGAGTGCTGTTAAAGCGTCACCAACAGTTGTACCTTTAAAAAAAGTCTTTGTTTGTCCAACATCGAGATAACGCTTATCTTCAATGCCATGAGATAAAGTTTGTGTATTTACGCCTATCCAACATCCGTTCAAACAATTAGCATTTAAGGGTTCTTTCGAATTTAAACCCTCCTCACTTAGATACAACACCGCAGTATATTCGAACTGTTTACCCCACTCAGCACCGGGATTAATTCTATAATTAGGAATACTTACATACCAAGCATTATTAGCAAAAGACAGCATGGGGAAAAATAATAGCAATACAAATAACTTTCTCATAATACATGACCTTATGGATATTCCAATACGAATGTCGCTGTCGCCAAAAACTCACCAAAACCTAGCGACTTATTCCTTAACACTCTATCATCACCTTTAACAAAGGCTTTAAAAGCTAAAGCGTTATAGCCACTAATTAAATTCATAGCCTTTGTACTTTGGTTTAGGGGTAAAAATTTTCCATTATCTGTTTCTATCCCAATCCCAACCCCAGTGGCGACACTACTGCTATCTAATGCAAGAAAACCATCTAGTCCCTCACCGGAAGAAGATCTTCCAGTAAAAGTAACAATAACAGAATTGGCTATATTAGTTTTACAATCATCTAATTCAATAGAAAAAGGAATACTACGTGTTCTATCGTGTATATAAAGATATTTGCCAATAATATCGCCAAATTCTACATTTATAATCTTATTTCTTACTTTACAAGGAGCATTTAATATTGAACCATGAACATAAATATTAGTCTGATTATTTTCTGAAGAAGCAGAATAGGAAATATTAGGTATAAAAATAAGAGCAAATATTACTAAAATTATTTCTTTTATCATTTTCATAATAAATATCTCTATTCATAAGATAGTAAAAAGTAAATAATCGCTGTATAGCTGCTCGCTTTTAAATCTTGAGAGATTCGTACTGGTGCTAAATTGTAAGTTAAAATATTTTGCCCAGGCTGCAAAATCTCAGGTGTTGCATATTCATTCAATGATATTGTTTTCTTATCTTTATCAAGAATAGCTAAACCAAAACCTTCTGCACCAGTAACAGAAACTAGATTAGGGTAAAAAGGAACTGTTTTGGCATAAAATTTAATTTTAACAGATGGTTGAATATGACTCCAAAAAGAAGTACCCGACTTTTCATTTGTTGCACTTGCTGGTGTTCTAATACAATCTATTAATTCAATAGAAAAAGGTATTGATTTACCGATCTTCCCAATACTTTGAAGTTCAGCAGTACCAATAACACCTAAATCAATTTCTTGATATTTAGATGTCATTGCTAACTTGCAAGAACTTTCAACAAGAGAGCCATAAACATAAAGTTGCCCTTTAGCACCATCAATACCTTCAGTACTAGTGTACGGTCGGAATAGTGTTTGATTTGGATCTTTTTGTGCCATTGCATTTAAAGATAAAGAAAAAACAACTAATCCAACAACTTTATACAAAATAAAATTTGATAGTTTCATTATCAGCCTTTTTCTTTTACAGCGCATTTATTGCTTACACAAGAAAAAGATACCTGAGAACGTCCACCATAATCATTAATATACGTAATCACAGGTTTAGAACCTAATACTGATGGATTAACACTTATAGTATCTTTACCAAATGGCGCTAGCATAACTGGATTAAAATTAGGGTCTGTTTTGCTTTTTTCATCCTTTGCTATATTAACAATAGTAACATAATACGGCGTTGGATTTTCAATAGTGTAGTTACTACTATTTTCTTGTAGCACTACTTTTTCTTGCCATGGATTATTAATAATATCCGTTCCACTCATAATTAACTTTTCTGGTCTATAGAAAAGCTTAATTTTAGTTTGTAACGCTAGTTGTAAAACATTAGCTTTTTCACTCTTAGGTGGAATCTCTCTTAGGTTAAAATAAAAAATACTTTCTCTGTCTTGTGGTAATGTTTGTAAGACATTAATAGCTTCTATTTTAACTTGTGTCGGTTTTCCAGGTTCAACTCGCTGTACAGGAGGAACAACAACAAAGGGTGACTGGATTTTAACGCCCTTATCATTTTCAATCCACGCTTGAGCAAGATAAGGTAGTTTTTCACTTGTATTTGCAACATTCAAAGAAACAGATTTTTTATCTCCTTCAAATATCACTCGTGTACGGTCTAAGGAAAGTGCTGCTTGTGCACTCGTGGAAATAACACATAATAACCCGATACAAAAATTTTTATTTAGAATAGTCATAACGTCAGCTCTATTAAAATTAATTTTTTATTCCACAACATTGGAACATGCTAGTATTAAAGATTGGCCATTGTTTTCTATTTTATCAGGGAAATTAATTTGGCATTTTTTATTTCCACCCCAGCTAACAGTCATTGATTCACTTGGATTAATACCTGTTATATAAGCATTACCGAATTCACCTACTATGCCGGTATTTCTATCTTTCGAATTCGTTATTTGAGCTGCAAAAGGAGGATAACTTCCATCACTTAATCTAATAACAACCATTAATTTCATACCTGAATTAACTTCAAATTTACGATAACCAATAGCACCTTCAGTCAACGTTGCTAATAATACGTTGTCATTAACCTCAGCATCCTCAGGAAGGTTATTAATATCAATTTTAATTTTATTTTTATAATAACTATTTACTTCAGGTAAGACAGCCTTGCCGAAAACATTTGTATAGACAGGAGTGCTATATCCTTGAACAGGGATATTTGCAACACCGTCGGTATCAATTAACAGACGTGTACCACCAGGTAAACTACTTCTATGCATGGCCCCACCATTCATTGTCATAGTCAAACCACCCTGAACATTCAAACCAAATGCAGTATATTGATTATGAACATAATCTGCTGACGCGCTTAACTTAGCATTATTCATTTCATGATAAATATAAGCATTAGCAAGACTACCTTTACGTTGATTACCCGCGCTTATTCTATATGAAGTATTTTCATCAATGCGATTAAAGAAACCAACGCTATTTGAAATATTATTATCATTATCAATATTTGAACTGTAATTTAAATTACCACCAGTTCCCCAAGGCATGGTCATACTTACATAAGCACCTTGGTCATTACCCCAATTACTTTTATTTTTAAAGAGACTTAATGATAAAGATAAATTTTTATAATTACCGATATCAAAATATTTTATTGCAGTGAAATCATAACGGTTTTGGTCTGGCTGATTCCAATATGTTTGGTAACGATAATTTAAACCTGTTGAAAGTCGATAATCTCTAAAGTTTTTACTTAGTGTAATGGTATATAATTCTTTTTGGTGATTTTCCCGAATACCATTATTATGTTGAGCATCTAAAAATTGAGACATGCTCATAAAATCACGTTCAGAAAAACGGTATCCAGCAAATTGTATTTGGCTATCTATATCATCAAATCTTTTCGAATAACTGATTCGATATGAACGACCTTGGTACTTATCTTTGTCACCACCATTATAAAGCTTAGCAATAGATTGAGTTACATCAAATGATAGTGCACCAAAGGCAAGTAAATCACGTCCAAAACCAACAGAAAACGCATTATAATTTTGGCTATTAATACTACCTGCAAATAATGACCAACCGTTTGTTACACCCCATGAGAACTCACCTGAGGCAAACACATCCCCATTAACTCGGTGATCCATATCTGCTGGGCGTCCAAAAGCGACTTTATATCTCACTTGTCCAGGGCGAGTTAGATAAGGGATTGTTGCAGTATTAACTTGATACTCTTGAACTCGTCCATCTTGTTCTTCAACTCTAACGTCTAAAGTACCACTAACTGCACTACTTAAATCTTGAATACTAAAAGGTCCGGCAGCAACTTGGGTCTGATAAATAATTCGTCCTTGTTGCGAAATAATGACTTGAGCACTGGTCTGTGCGACACCATTAACCTCTGGAGCATATCCACGTAAATTCGGTGGTAACATAGATAAGTCAGAACCTAATACCGCACCAATAAATCTAAATGTATCAAATAGATCAGATTCTAAATAAACTTCTCCCAACGTTAATTTAGCTTTTAGCTGGGAGATTGCACGATAAGCATAAAATCGGCTCCACTTAAAATCTGTATTTACAGCATCTTGAGATCCCGTACCATGGTTTAAACGTCCTTGCCAATCACCACGAACACGCCAAACACCTAAGTTAATACCAGCAACACCATTACTATTTAATGAATATGTATTATTTCCTGACTTATGGGGTCTATTTGTTTTAGCATTTAAATTGTAGTCAAATATAAGTCCAGATATACCTTCATCCCAACGTGAAGCAGGCTCCCATGTTGAATCTGAATATTCAATATAGGCTTGAGGCATACTAATATGTAATGTCAATGTACCGAGATCACCAGTATAACTTGCACCAGAAAGTGAACTCCAATCAAGGCAACTTCCATCATTTAGCCAAGTGATTTGTTTTAGTATTTCTGGTTTTAGGGCTAATAATGACACTTGTTCTGGTGATAAACAGACTGAACTACCTGTTTCTCGAGATTCATCAGCATAAAAGGTGATTGGTTGTTCAGCAATAACATTTTGGTTAAGCTGAATTTTTAATGTGTAGGTTCCAGGTAGGATATACCCTGATTTAGAAAACTGGGTGACATCAATATTTTCGCCATCTTCTAAATTAAACATATTCGAACTAAATTCAAATGTGTTTGAATATGCCGGATTAAAAATAAAAAAAGCACTTATTATGATCAGTTTCTTTACTAATACATTTTTTATTTTCAATAATAACATTATAATTATCCGAATAATTAGAATCAGTAATAACTGATTCTATAAATAATAATAGTATGAAAATCACCAGCTTTTATATCAGAACCATCAGCAATAAGTCTTAATTTATAATTTAAAAACATATCCCCAGGCGAGATCTGTATTTTATCCATACTCTTCCCTGGTATAGCTAACTGCTCACTGGTATCTTTTATTTGCAAAACAACACCTTTTGCGTCTCCATTAACGGTATAATAATTACCATTATTAGCTCCATCAAAAGTCACATCGAAACTTTCCCATTGAAAGTTTTCTTTTGTTGTTGACACCAACTGGCAATCTATCAATTTAATTGAAAATGCTTTTTCTGGAGATGCACCATATTGGGATATATATGAAATAGGAATAATACCTAAATCTATAGATTGATCCGCACTTCCCGTATCAATTAAGCAAGGTGTCTCAACTATAGTTCCCCTCATATCAACTCGACCATGTCCTTGTTCTGTGGACGAATACGTATATGAAGTGACTAATAATAATGATAAAAGAGATATCAATTTTTTCATTAATAGTTCCAATTAGTAGAACAGGTCAGTTTTATTTAAATAAAACTGACCTGCTATTTCTTATTGGTATGCTAAAGTAAAGTTAGCGGTTGCGTAGAATTCACCGACTTTAATAGCATCATCACCTGTACCGCCTAGACCTTTCACATAAGAAGCGAATTGTAGAGTGTTAGGACCAGTACTTAATTTGTGTGGTTTAGTGGCAACGTTGTTCAATACTTTGCTGCCACCAGAAGTAATTACAATCCCAGCACCCATATTATCTTTGCCAGCAAATCCAATTAAGTTGGTATTTTGACCAGCATCAGTGAAGCTAAATGTAGTAGTAACTTGTTTATCAACTAAGTCAGAGATATCACAGTCAGCTAATTCAATGTTAAATGTTTCAATATGACTTTCACCGGTGTTTTCATTAGCTGCCAGTACCTTACGAGATATTTGATTAAAATCAACTTCGATTGGGTTTTTTGATTCTATTGAGCATGGAGCATCAATAATATAACCGTGGAACTTAACTTCACCAGAACCTTGACCTTGTCCACCAGCAGCAAATGCTGATGAACTTAAAGCTACGGCAGTAGTAATTAAAGTAGCAACAATAACCTTTTTCATACTTTTCCTCTATAATATAAGTAACATCTTATTAACTTTATCGGATGAACACTTTAAATAATGATGGATATAAGCATCTTATCTCCATAACAATACAAACATAATATTCCTTTTAGTTTTAAGGAATATTATGTTTACTCATTAAGGTAATACCAATAGACTAAATTTTTAGCTTGATGTGAAAATAAAATAACACTTGTTTAGTGTGCAATGTTCATTAACTATTAATTAAAATAAAAATATTAAAGAAACTCTTCGTTTCAAGAGTTCATTATTAATAGAGACGTTTAGGATATAAGTATAATAATGAATGTATTGGCTGTAATATTACAAACATTACATTTATATCTAAATTTAAGTGCTTGTTTTTTGGTGTTTAATAGCTTGGCCCGTTTTTTACCCGTTATTAATCCATTAAACATGTTTTTGCGAACTCTATTTGTTTATTTTCCAACTATTTTTATGAAAAAGTCTAATGTCACATTTATTATAACAATCACATAGCCTATTTACCTATTCATATTATTTTATTAATTGCCTAGTCATTTTTAATGGAAATAATAAAATAATTCACTTCATTATGTTCTCGACTAAATAAGTTACTCGAGATGTTTTATAAAATCAAGACAGTGAAAAGTAGGTAATTGTAATATTCCATAAAAAACAAAACACTCAATAAGTGTATGTTAATTTATTGTTTTTCTATTTAAGTCATTAATAGTTGTTCTCTATTAGATTGTCGTATAAGTATGTTTTTATATTTTATAAATATAACATGTGGTTGCGTTATTTTAAAAATATTAAAATACTCGTTTTGTTTGTTTTTTTATTTTTTTATAAATATATAACAATGATCAAATATTATGAATAATACACAATTAAATTGTTGTTTATTTTTGTAAAAAAATAAGTTTATTTTAATTATTTACACTATAAAGTAGTAAGTGAGATTTATTTTAAATAAAAAACAGTTTAATTTAACAATTAACTTTTTATGAAATGTTCTTTTTATGATTTATTTTATATTGAGGCGTTTTTTATGATACTAGGAATTATTAGATATTATCCATAACTCAAAACTCGATTTTTTATCTAAAATAAATTCATGAAAATTTAGAATTGATAAAATAAGGGGGGGTATTTCAGCTGTTATTTACCATTTCGCTTTATCATCTCAGAGTTGAATAAATCAAAAAAAGATCCAGATATTCTAATTCAGATATTCGAATATAGTTATAAAAGTATAAATATAAAAAGAGATATCACTTTTCTTGTAAAGAGTGAATTCGATACAGACACCTTAAATACAGACACCTTAAATACAGCTATCATTCTCTAGGAATTGACATTGAGGATATTGAACAACAAAGATGGATGAGTGATATCAAAATGTGGAGTAGGGGTTTTATAGAAGGTTATAGCGGATAATTAGAAAAAATAGTGCAACACTCAGTTTTGTCCATAGAAACAAAAAAGCCACTTGCTAAGAAGTGGCTTCATGCGCTGATTTAACAGCTAAATTTGGTGGCCCCTACTGGACTTGAACCAGTGACCAAGCGATTATGAGTCGCCTGCTCTAACCAACTGAGCTAAGGGGCCTTAATGGAGTGTGATTATACGTGCCATTTTGCACTAGGTCTAGCCTTTGGATGACTGTATGCGCAAATTCTGTTCAATCTAAACAATAAAAAGATAAAACAGAGAATAACTATGATATCAATAGGATAGCGTAACGATCCATTAATAGGCATGCGTGCAGATACAAAAATATAAATAATAAGGCTATTTTTTATAAATAGGTGTAGGTGAAATCTCTCGTAGTTTAAAGAGATTGTAGATATCGTAGCTAAATCCCCATAAAAAAACGCCTGTGATATCACAGGCGTTCATTATAACTTTTATTGAAAAGTAAGTTGATTACTCATCAAGGAAGCTACGTAATACTTCAGAACGGCTTGGGTGGCGTAATTTACGCAGTGCCTTCGCTTCAATCTGACGGATACGTTCACGGGTAACATCAAACTGTTTACCCACTTCTTCCAAGGTATGGTCGGTATTCATATCAATACCAAAACGCATACGCAGGACTTTCGCTTCACGCAGTGTTAAGCCAGCTAACACTTCGTGAGTTGCTGAACGTAAGCTTTCTGATGTCGCAGAATCCAGTGGCAATTCGAGAGTCGTATCCTCGATAAAATCACCTAAATGTGAATCTTCATCGTCACCGATTGGGGTTTCCATGGAGATAGGTTCTTTAGCGATTTTTAGTACCTTACGGATCTTGTCTTCAGGCATTAACATACGTTCTGCAAGCTCTTCAGGTGAAGGCTCACGTCCCATCTCTTGCAACATTTGACGAGAGATACGGTTCAGTTTATTAATCGTTTCGATCATATGAACAGGGATACGGATTGTACGCGCCTGATCAGCGATTGAACGAGTAATTGCTTGACGGATCCACCATGTTGCATAAGTTGAGAACTTATAACCACGACGGTATTCAAATTTATCAACCGCTTTCATCAAACCGATATTCCCTTCCTGAATTAAGTCAAGGAACTGTAAGCCACGGTTGGTATATTTTTTCGCGATAGAGATAACGAGACGTAAGTTCGCTTCGACCATCTCTTTTTTCGCACGACGTGCTTTTGCTTCACCGATAGACATGCGACGGTTAATATCTTTAACCTGTTCGATTGTCAGTCCAGTTTCAACTTCAATTTGTTGCAGTTTTTGTAAGCTGCGTTGTACTTCTTCTTCAATACCTGCCAGCTTTTCAGACCAAGGCTTATTCATTGCTCGAGCAGCAGTAAACCATGTGTCATTGGTTTCGTTACCTGTAAACAGTGTAATGAAGTTTTTCTTTGGCATCTTAACTTGATCAACACAAAGACGCATGATGTGACGTTCTTGAGCACGGACTCTGTCCATCATTTCGCGCATATTGTTAACCAGATAATCAAACTGTTTCGGTACTAAACGGAACTGTTTGAAAATTTCAGATAACAATAAGATTTCAAGCTCTGTATCTTTGTGGTTGCGACCTTTCGCCTTGATAGTTTGGCGAGTTTTTTCGTATTGCTCACGAAGCTCAGTAAACTTCTGGCGTGCTAATTCAGGATCGATGCTGTTATCGTCATCGCTATCGCTGTCATTGTCGCCATCTTCGTCTTCATCTTCATCTTCGTCTTCAGCGTCATTGGCAACTTCATCATCTTCTTTGCCTAAATTGACATCTTCACTTTCTGCCACTTCTTCGGCATTAGGGTCAATAAACGCAGTAATTAAGTCTGAAAGACGTGCTTCGCCTGCTTCAACACGATCATACTGTTCAAGAAGATAAGTAATTGCTTCAGGATATTCTGCAACGGAACATTGAACTTGATTAATGCCATCTTCAATGCGTTTTGCGATATCAATTTCACCTTCCCGGGTGAGCAGTTCAACTGTACCCATTTCGCGCATATACATACGCACAGGGTCGGTTGTACGGCCAATCTCAGATTCTACACTAGAAAGTACCTGAGCTGCGGCCTCTGCAGCATCATCATCAGTATCATTTGAATTTTCTGCCAGCATCAGATCATCGGCGTCAGGTGCTTCTTCCATAACCTGAATGCCCATGTCGTTAATCATCTGGATGATGTCTTCGATTTGATCTGAATCGACGATATCTTCCGGCAGATGGTCATTGACCTCAGCATAGGTCAGGTAGCCTTGCTCCTTACCTTTAGTAACAAGTAGCTTCAGCTGTGACTGCGGGTTTTGCTCCATAAGACGGTATCCACACTTCAAAGTAATTTGGGTTGGTGTCGGTCGGCGATAACTGTTTAGCCAACAATAACTACGGAGGGGCATTTTCATTGTCGATTGCTACGGTCCCCTCAGCGTAGCAAATGTAGGTTTTTAGTACCTACCGATAGCGGCAATTAAGCCGTGTTTTTAATCTTAATTTTGTATTTACTTTTTAACGCGTGCCTGTATTATCAATTGGACTTCTTCGCGTTCATCTTGCGTTAGACCTTCTGTTCTCTCTTTCGCAATAAGCGCGTTTAAACGTTCGTCCATTGCGGTTAAAAAAATATGATCTAACGTGTCTGTAAAGGTTTTTTCTGCAATCTCATCTATATCTATATCGTTCCACATTGCCAATTTTTCAAGCTGTTTACCGAATTTATTCTCTCTATAGAGTTCGATAATCTGTCCTGTATTCAGGCCTGGTTGTGCTTGGCAAACAGAAACTAATTCAATAAAAAGCGATAAACCTGCGATTTTTTCTGTACTTAATCCCTCGAGAGGGGGCACTAATTTAGAGAATTCTGGGTTTTGTATCAATAGGGCAATCAATATACGCATCGGTGTTGTGCGTAATTTTGTCGGTTGATACGATAATTCGTGATTAACCGGCGTTCTGCCAAATAAACGATCCATCTGCTCAATATCGGGATTGCCCGTTAAGCTACCAAGCTCTCTTAATAAATATAGACGTAAAGTTTCACTTGGGATCTTATCTATTAATGGTCTGGCTAAACTATATAGCTTACCATTGCCTTCTTGAGTACTCAGATCCACTTGTGGAACGAGTGAATCAAATAAAAATTCTGATAATGAATGTGCTTGTTCCATACGTTTTTCAAAAGATTCTTTACCTTCACGACGAACCAGAGAATCGGGATCATCACCTTCGGGTAAAAACATAAAACGTAAAGAGCGGCCATCATTTAAAAAAGGAAGGGCGGTTTCTAATGCTCGCCATGCAGCATCACGTCCAGCTCTATCTCCATCATAGCAGCAGATAATGTTATCCGTTGTTCGAAAAAGCAACTGGATATGTTCTGCAGTGGTGGAGGTTCCTAATGAGGCAACGGCATAATCAATACCAAACTGCGCTAATGCCACAACATCCATATAACCTTCAACAACTAATAGCTTTGTGACGTTATTATTAGATTGTTGTGCTTCATAAAGCCCGTAAAGTTGACGACCTTTATGGAAAATCTCTGTTTCTGGTGAGTTTAAGTATTTAGGTAAATCATCACCTAAAACACGCCCACCAAAGGCAATAACTCGGCCACGTCTATCTCGGATAGGAAACATGACTCGTTGGCGAAAACGATCATAAGTGCGACCATTATCGTTAGTGATTACCATACCCGCTTCAAGAAGTAAGGCTCTATTATCGGCACTTTGACCAAAACGTTTTAGGACATTATCCCAACCGGTTGGCACAAATCCAATAGAAAAACGGGTAATAATATCTTCACTAAGCCCACGATGCGCAAGGTAGTTTCTTGCTTCCTGTGCATCAGGTTTATTGAGAGCGCTACTATAATACTGATTCAATTTCTCCATCACTTGATAGAGATTTTGTCTTATATGTCGTTCAATAGGGCTACTGCCTGTTCCTGATTCATAAGGAACTTCTAACCCATGCATTGCTGCTAACTCTTCAATGGTTTCGACAAAATCGAGCCTGTCGTAATTCATCAAAAAATCAATAGCATTGCCATGCGCGCCACAACCAAAACAGTGGTAAAACTGTTTGTCGCTATTTACTGTAAAAGAGGGCGTTTTTTCATTATGAAACGGACAACACGCTGAATGATTTTTGCCTTGTTTTTTTAACGGCACGCGAGCGTCGATAAGATCGATGATATCGGTTCGAGCTAGCAAATCATTGATAAATGAACGTGGAATTCGTCCAGCCATAAGCCCTTTTACGCCTGTTGTTGAACGAGAATAAGCCGCGCTCTCGGAAGAAAGCACGGCCTTTAACTGCGACTACTGTGTCTGCATATGTTGCGGTATAAGCCGCAATATATTAGTACAGACGAGTACGACGTGCGTTTTCGCGAGCTAATTTTTTAGCGTGACGTTTTACTGCTGATGCTTTAGCACGTTTACGTTCAGTCGTTGGTTTTTCATAAAACTCACGACGACGAACTTCTGCTAATACGCCTGCTTTTTCACAAGAGCGTTTGAAACGACGAAGAGCAACGTCAAATGGCTCGTTTTCACGTACTTTGATTACCGGCATGTGCCTCTCACCTCAATAGAAATCGGTTTGCGCTGGCATTATTTAAGCCAGCCGACATTTAAAATGGTGCGGAATTTTACTTCAAAGCAGGGCACTTTGTAAAGAGATGCACAAAATTGAAACGCAAACTCTCACTTTTGTGTCTTTTTAATAAGCACAAAAAGCGAAAGTCGCTAACCACACATTTAAATCACTTAAAATAGGTGGATAATTATAGACCAGAAAAAGGAATTTGTCACATGCTGGTATGTAAAAGATGTTGTGGAGGCGTATAAAATCACCGAAATAATGATACAATTGATTTATTACGCAGATCAGCGATGAAGAATTTGGAAGCGTCATGCGAGTTTTAGGTATTGAAACATCTTGCGATGAAACCGGTATCGCAATTTACGATGATAAAGCCGGTCTATTAGCAAATCAACTTTATAGCCAAATTAAATTGCACGCCGATTATGGTGGTGTAGTTCCTGAGTTGGCTTCACGAGATCATATCCGTAAAACAGTGCCACTTATTCAAGCTGCGCTTAAAGAAGCCAATCTTACAGCAAAAGATATTGATGCGGTTGCTTATACTGCCGGTCCAGGTCTTGTCGGCGCATTGCTTGTTGGCGCAACAATTGGGCGCTCATTAGCATTTGCGTGGGATGTTCCTGCTATTCCTGTTCATCATATGGAAGGCCATTTATTAGCACCAATGCTTGAAGAAAAAACGCCCGAGTTTCCATTTGTGGCACTTCTGGTTTCTGGTGGTCATACACAGTTAATTAGTGTGACAGGAATTGGCGAATACACCTTATTAGGTGAATCTATTGATGATGCTGCTGGTGAGGCTTTTGATAAAACGGCAAAATTGTTGGGATTAGATTATCCTGGTGGCCCAGTATTATCGAAAATGGCGCAACAAGGTACAGAAGGCCGCTTTGTGTTTCCTCGCCCAATGACAGACAGACCAGGACTTGATTTTAGTTTCTCCGGTTTAAAAACCTTCGCAGCTAATACTATCCGTCAAAATGATGATACAGACCAAACGCGTGCGGATATTGCACGCGCGTTTGAAGATGCGGTTGTTGATACGTTAGCAATAAAATGTCGTCGAGCCTTAGAACAAACGGGTTTTAAGCGTTTAGTGATGGCCGGCGGAGTGAGTGCAAACCGTACATTACGAGCAAAAATGGAAGCTGTTATGAAGCAAATCGGTGGAGAAGTCTTTTATGCTCGCCCTGAGCTTTGTACAGATAATGGTGCAATGATTGCGTTGGCCGGTATGATCCGTTTTAAAGGCGGTACAGAAGGCCCATTAAGTGTGACAGTAAGACCACGTTGGCCTTTAGCTGAATTACCTGCGCTTGATAAGCAATAATTTATTTGAGTATTTAGACTCCATCTCTTTGTTAAAAAGCCACTTTTTTATAAGTGGCTTTTTGTTTTTGGGGATATTTGAATCGCAATGTAATTAATCTTCTTTTTCTTGCTCTTTAGCTTCTTGAATGATCTCTTTTTCTGTTTTTTCCGTTTTTTTCTTCAATTTTTGCCAAATTCGACTCTCTTGACCGCGCCATAAACGTTGAATATTGTCATGATGGCGGTAAAGTACAAGGCATGATAATAACGCAACGGGATAAGTGAATTCTGGTTTAAACCACCAAACATAAAAAGGGGCGAGTAATGCACTGATAATCGCGCCAAGTGATGAATAACCACTAAGTAATACGGTGAGTAACCATGTTCCAGCAATAAGGCCACTTAAATCCCAGCCAATCGCGGCAATGGCACCAAAGGCGGTTGCAACCCCTTTTCCCCCTTTAAAGTGGAAAAAAACAGGGTAGATATGCCCAAGACATGCGGCGATGGCAACAATGCCGAGGTAAAAAGGAGGCACATTTAAGTAATAGGCGAGCCAAACAGGGATCATCCCTTTTAGGACGTCACAGATAAGAACGGCTGCTGCGGCGACTTTTCCACCAATGCGTAGGACGTTGGTCGCTCCGGGATTGCCAGAGCCAAATTTTCTTGGATCAGGTAATCTTGCCAGTCGGCAAATCAATATCGCGCTGGAGATTGAGCCGCACAAGTAGGCGAAGATGATCATTCCAAGTGCGTTAGCACTCATTTGTATTCTCCAATGTTTATGTAAGTTCGTTAGGCATGTATGGATAATACGCATATTTCATCGGAAGTGGTATCCGATGAACAGAAAAAATAAGAGATGACGTGATGGATATCGTATTTATTGAGCAATTATCAGTAATAACCACAATCGGTGTTTATGATTGGGAAAAAACCATAAAACAAAAATTAGTGTTCGATATCGAAATGGAATGGGATAACAAACGCGCATCCCAAACTGATGATGTTGTTCATTGTTTAGATTATGCCAGTGTGAGCAATGCAATCATTGATTATGTAGAGAGTCGACGTTTTGAATTAGTTGAGCGTGTTGCGGAAGAAGTGGCACAGCTATTGATAACTCAATTTGCTGTACCTAAAGTAAAAATTAAATTAGCGAAGCCAGGAGCCGTTGCGCAAGCTACAAATGTGGGTGTGATTATTGAGCGTTGCGCTTAATTACTTGCTTTCTTGATTAAGTTGCGATTTCCATTTAATAATCGCAACTTCTCGCTGTTTTGTTAATGCTTCTCGTATTGCACTTCCTTTTAATCCACTTTCAATAATTGGCTTAATATCCACATTATTTGCAATAGTGAAAGCTTGGCAAAAAAATGTGCGTTGTGGATACACCAGATTTTCTAGCCCTAGACGTCCTCTGGCATCAGCTTCACTTACTATAGCTAATTGTTCAACGCGTTCAGGTTTTCTCCATGCATCAATAGCATCAAATAAGCGGATTATTTTAGAAGGGCGCATTCTATCAATACGGTGGATATGATCATGAAATCTTGCCGTTAAACGAGCTAAATCACGGATATGATTAGGAATACGATAGCGTTGGCACAAAGCTTCAACTAAAGGAACGCCCGCTGGACCATGTCCATGGTGATGTGGCCAATTCTCTGGAGGTGTTAATCCTTTTCCTAGATCATGACATAAGGCACTAAAGCGTACCGCAATATCATCTGTTAATTGACTGGCGATATTCAGTACCATCATGGCATGAATACCTGTATCGATTTCTGGGTGCCATTTTTCAGGAGCCGGTACACCAAATAAAGCATCAATTTCAGGAAAAAGAACGCTTAAAGCACCACATTGACGTAAAACGTCAAAATAGACTTGAGGAGCGGGACTCTCAAGAGCTTTTTCAGTCTCTTTCCAAACGCGTTCTGCAGTCAGTGCATTTAACTCGCCACTTTGTGCCATTGTCTTCATTAATTGCAGTGTTTCTGGTGCAACATTAAATCCTAAAGGTGCAAACCGTGCAGCAAAACGTGCAACCCGCAAAACTCTTAAAGGATCTTCTGAAAAGGCATCAGAGACGTGGCGAAGCAATCGTGCATTAATGTCATCTATACCATGGTAAGGGTCAATGTATTCACCATTTGTAGAATACGCAATGGCATTTATAGTGAGATCACGGCGTGCAAGATCGTCTTCTAATGTGACATCAGGAGCTGCATAACAAGTAAATCCCGTGTAACCTGATCCAGATTTTCGTTCCGTACGTGCAAGTGCATATTCTTCATGTGTATCAGGATGAAGAAAAACGGGAAAATCTTTACCTACTTGTTGATAGCCTTGTTGCAACAGCATTTGAGGTGTTGCACCTACAACGACCCAATCTCTGTCTTTTACTGGGATCTGTAATAGTTGGTCACGCACTGCGCCACCAACAAGATATATTTTCACGGGATCTCTATTCCTTTGTGTGGATCTTAATTCATCCAACGATCATTGCGTTTACGACGACGAGGAATAATATGTGGAAGGATCAGACCAAAGATAAGACCTGCACCAGCCACTCCACCACCATACATAAACCACTGTAAGATAATATCGCGTTGTCTATCATCTAATTGTTGATTAGCAAAATCGAGTTTTTTCTCTGCGACAGCGAGCTTTGTTCTCATTTGTTCATTTTCTTTTTTCAAGCCATTGATGATGTCATCGCTGTTTGAAACTTTATTTTGCATATCAATGGTGCGTTGGTTCCAGCTTTGGTCGATATTCGCCAATTTATCACGCAGTGTTTGGATCTCTTTTTCCATAGCAGGAATACGAGTACGCATACTTGGCTGTGTGCTAAGTTGGTTTTCTGGTAACCAAACGGTACGATCTTTATCGTCTTTAATCTGTACATAACCCGTTGCTGCATTACGAGAAAGTACAGTCACAGTTGAGCCCGAATTTAAAGAGCCAACAATTCGATACTGATTTCCAGGTCCACTGTGTACATAAGTGGATAATTCATCGGAAACATAACGAGTTTCTGCGTGTGAGCTCAGAGAAACGCCTAAGCCAAGTAAGGAAAGAAAAAGTAAGGGTAATTTTCGCATTATGTTTTCAACTTTTTTATCTATACAAGAGAATATTTTTACTGATACTAAAGAGTAAAGTTTGCGTAAGCAAATAGTAAACCAGAATGAGAACACTCTTAACTGGTAGAATATAGGGATAATCTGCCTTTTATTCATTATTGTTATTAGGCTATCACTTGCAAAATGAAAATGCGTCAAATATTTTACTAATCAATTGATTTACTTAAGGGAAATAGAATGAGCCAATTAGAAACTGAACTCAAAATGAGTGCCATACCTGCCGCTATTCCTCATATTATTCAGCGCATTCTGAGCCTACCTCATCAGCACTCTGCACCCAAAAAGCTGACTAATCTTTACTTTGAGACGACAGATAATCAAATTCGTCGTTGGAATATGGGGCTGCGTATTCGTGGTGTTGATGAACGTTATGAAATGACAATTAAAACAGCGGGTAAAGTCGTTGCAGGTTTGCATCAACGTCCAGAATATAACGTGGAATTAGCACAGCCCAAACTAGAGCTGGCCCGCTTTCCTGCAGAAATCTGGCCTGAAAATACCGATCTTGCTCAATTAGAAACGCAACTTGATGTGCTGTTTAATACTGATTTTTATCGCGAAATCTGGCTGGTGGATTTTCAAGATAGCCAAATTGAAGTGGTGTTAGATAAAGGTGCTATTCGCACTCATCAATATGAGTTGCCGATTGAAGAGTTCGAGTTAGAACTTAAAAAAGGTCATGTATCAGATGTTATCGCATTAGCGGCTTATTTGGGGGAAAAGGGGGGATTACGTCTTGCTTCTCGCAGTAAAGCAGCTAGAGGTTATTATCTGGCGAAAGATAAACCAGATTTATCGTTAAGTGTGGTAAATCTTTCTCCGAGTGACACAACCGCTCAGCAACTCACAAAATGGTTAAGTGCAATACAAGCATTAGAAGAAGCTATCTTTGCTAACCCAACACCACCGACAATTACTATGCCTGCAATGTTGGCGTTATTTTCAGATTGGTGTAAAAAACAGTCTGATTTACCTGAATCTATGCAACAGTCGCTCAATGGCATTTCGCCGTTAACATTTACAACAGCAACCGACTATTATCATGTTTTATGGTTGAACTTTAAGTTATCTTCTATGGCGTGGTTACTATCTATTGCTTAATTTCCTGACAACTTGAGAGTCTATTTATGTCTGTTATCGGTGTATTTCAACAATTGTGGAATAAAGCACAGTGCGGGTTCTCTTCTCAATTAAATGCGCTAGCGCCTTTTAATCAACAAGAGCAACAGTTTTTTGCTTTTAGCCCTTTTGCAACAGAGCATTTACGTGTTAATCCTCAATGGTTGATTGATATCAGGCAAAATCCACCAACCTGTATTGAATGGCAGAGTTACGAGTCTCAATTAACGGCAAAATTAGCCAATATTGATAATGAAGATGATGTGATGAGGATTTTACGCCAATTTCGTCATCAACAATTAGTGCGTATTGCATGGCTACAATTTTTTCAATTAGGCGATATTCCTTGTGTGCTAAAACATTTGAGCGTATTGGCTGAAACATTAATTTGTGTCGCGAAAGATACGCTTTATCAGCAGTGTTGCCAACAATGGGGTACACCTTGTGATAATGAGGGAAAACCCCAGCCATTACTGATTTTAGGAATGGGAAAATTAGGTGGATTTGAACTTAACTTTTCTTCTGATATCGATTTGATTTTTGCCTATCCTGAAAATGGATTTACACAGGGTGGACGCCGAGAATTAGATAATGCACAGTTTTTTACTCGCTTAGGCCAAAAGCTTATTAAGGCTTTGGATCAGCACACCATTGATGGTTTTGTCTATCGTGTAGATATGCGACTACGCCCTTTTGGCGAAAGTGGGCCTTTGGTCATGAGCTTTGCCGCTCTGGAAGATTACTATCAAGAGCAAGGGCGTGATTGGGAACGCTATGCGATGATCAAAGCGCGTGTTTTAGGTGCAGAGAAGAAAGAGTATTGCCAAGTTTTACGACAAATGTTGCGTCCTTTTGTTTACCGTCGTTATATTGATTTTAGTGTTATTCAATCACTTAGAAATATGAAATCCATGATAAGTCGAGAAGTTCGTCGTCGTGGCATGATTGATAATATAAAATTAGGCTCTGGTGGTATTCGTGAAATTGAATTTATTACTCAGGTGTTCCAGCTAATTCGTGGGGGAAGAGAGCCTGAGTTACAAAGTAATTCATTGTTAACAGTACTCAATGTCATCACTAAACTTGAGTTATTAACGTCACAAGAAACGGCTCAACTCTCTGAAAGTTATCTTTTCCTTCGTCGATTAGAAAATTTACTGCAATCTATTGACGATCAACAAACTCAAACCTTACCTGAAAATGAAGAAGATAAAGCACGGTTAACTGTTGCAATGGGATTTGAGGATTGGGAAACGCTTTATCAAGAAATTAATCACAAGATGCAGGCTGTTTCTGTGATTTTCACGCAATTAATTGGTGAAGAAGATGAAAATGATGATGAAGATGATATCTCTGAATTTAAGCGTCTTTGGTTACTTGGACGCTTACCTGAAACGTCGTCATTATTTCATGAAACATTAACCATTGAGGTGCTTGAGGCAATAAATCAGACGTTGCAGAATTTTCGCCAAGATATTGGCAAGCGAACAATAGGACCGAGAGGACGCGATGTTCTTGATACCTTAATGCCAAAACTATTGGCTAAAATTTGTCAGCAACCTCAAACATTAGTCACGTTAAAACGGATCACTCCGTTGCTATTAAGCATTGTAAGTCGCACAACGTATTTGGAGTTGATGCAAGAGTCGGATGAAGTTTTAACCCATGTTATACGACTCTGTGCAGCATCTCCGATGATCGCGGAACAATTAGCACTTCACCCTTTGTTATTAGATGAATTACTCGATCCTAATTCACTCTATCAACCGCTACCGTTAGATGCTTATCGTGATGAATTACGTCAATATTTATTACGTGTACCAGAAGAAGATGAAGAACAGCGATTAGAAGCATTACGCCAGTTTAAGCAAGCTCAATTACTGCGTATCGCCGCTGAAGATATTACTGGGGTATTGCCAGTGATGAAGGTTAGCGATCACTTAACCTATTTAGCTGAAGCTATTATTCATGCTGTTGTTCATCAGGCTTGGTCATATATGGTGAAACGTTATGGTGAGCCTGAACATTTAGCTCATCGTGATGGATTGGGCTTTGCGGTGATTGGATACGGTAAATTGGGAGGATGGGAGTTAGGATATAGCTCTGATTTGGACTTGGTTTTTTTATTGGATTGTCCAATAAATACGCTCACAACTGGGGCAAAACAGATCGATGCTCGCCAATTTTATCTGCGTTTAGCACAGCGTATTATCCATTTGTTTAGTACCAGAACATCTTCTGGCGTGTTGTATGAAGTCGATGCGCGTTTACGCCCTTCGGGTGAGTCGGGTATGTTGGTGAGTACTATTCAAGCTTTTGATGAATATCAGAAAAATGAAGCTTGGACTTGGGAGCATCAAGCTTTAATTCGCGCTCGAATGATTTATGGTGATGATGAATTACAACAGATGTTTTCACGTATTCGTCATGAAACGCTGTGTCTTTCTCGTGATGCTACTGTATTACAAAATGAAGTCCGCGATATGCGTAAAAAAATGGTGCAACACCTTGCACCAACACAAGCGGACAAGTTTGATTTAAAAACCTCATCTGGTGGTATTACCGATATTGAATTTATCGCGCAATATTTAGTATTGCGTTTTTCTCATCAATACCCTGTTTTAACTCGTTGGTCTGATAATGTGCGTATTTTTGAGCTAATGGCAAAGCATCAAGTGATGGATGAAGATGAAGCTCTCGCTTTAACACATGCTTATGTCACATTGCGTAATGAATTGCATCATCTGGCGTTACAAGCATTGCCTGCCATTGTGGATAATCATTGTTTTATCGCAGAGCGAGAGTGTGTATTAAAAAGCAAACTGAAGTGGCTTGGTGAACAAGAGTAATAGTTTGTTGGCATGAAGTCTTTATGTGTATCTCTTTTTGCCTAACAAGTTATGGTATTATTTCGGCTTATTTTGAAAATAAATGTGGAGTATGGGATGAAAGTAACGCTGCCGGATTTTAATAAGGCCAATGTGTTGGTTGTCGGTGACGTCATGTTAGATCGCTATTGGTATGGACCAACAAGTCGAATTTCACCAGAAGCCCCAGTGCCAGTGGTTAAGGTCGATACCACAGAAGAGCGACCAGGTGGTGCAGCAAACGTTGCAATGAATATTGCGTCTCTTGGTGCTAATTCGCGTTTAGTGGGTTTAACAGGTATTGATGAAGCCGCAAAAGCATTGAGTAATACATTAAATCAGGTCAATGTGCGTTGTGATTTTGTCTCTGTTGCGACACACCCAACAATCACAAAATTACGTGTTCTTTCTCGTAATCAGCAATTAATTCGTCTTGATTTTGAAGAAGGGTTTAGCAACGTTGATCCTCAACCTATTTATGAACGTATTCAGCAAGCATTACCTTCTATTGGCGCATTGGTTTTATCAGATTATGCCAAAGGGGCGCTTTCTCATGTTCAAGAGATGATCCAACTGGCGAAAAAAGCGGGTGTACCTGTATTAATCGATCCTAAGGGATCAGATTTTGAGCGTTATCGTGGTGCGACACTATTAACGCCAAATATGTCTGAATTTGAACAAGTGGTTGGTGCCTGTAAAACCGATGAAGAGCTGGTAGAAAAAGGAACTCAATTAGTTCGAGATTTAGATCTTGAAGCGTTGTTGATCACTCGTTCAGAACGCGGAATGAGTTTACTTCGAGCAAATGAAGCACCATTGCATTTACCAACTCAAGCACAAGAAGTCTATGACGTTACTGGGGCTGGTGATACGGTAATTGGTGTATTGGCAACCTCTTTAGCTGCTGGCAAACCTTTAAGTGAAGCCTGTTTCCTTGCTAACGCAGCAGCTGGCGTTGTTGTCGGTAAATTAGGAACATCAACAGTGTCACCTATTGAGCTTGAAAATGCTATTCGTGGCCGTTCTGACAACGGTTTTGGTATCATGGAAGAAGAGCAATTAAAACAAGCCGTCGAATTAGCGCGTCAGCGCGGTGAGCGTATTGTTATGACGAATGGTTGTTTTGATATTCTGCATGCTGGTCATGTTAGCTATTTAGCAAATGCACGCAAATTAGGTGATCGTTTGATTGTTGCTGTAAATAGCGATGCTTCAACGAAGCGTTTAAAAGGTGAAACTCGTCCTGTTAATCCATTAGAGCAACGTATGACCGTGCTCGGCGCTTTAGGTGCAGTAGACTGGGTTGTTGCATTTGAAGAAGATACCCCGCAGCGTTTAATTGCTTCTGTATTACCAGATATCTTAGTTAAAGGTGGTGATTATAAGCCTGAAGATATTGCTGGTAGCAAAGAAGTTTGGGCCGCAGGTGGTGAAGTAAAAGTGCTGAATTTTGAAGACGGCATTTCTACAACAAATATTATTAATGCGATTAAAAAGAAATAATTAAGCGCCTTTATTAAGTTTAAAAAGCACTCTACGGGGTGCTTTTTTGCTATGGTGATTATTTGTTATTTTTTAATATTATTTATTAATAACTATTGCTCTCGTTTTAAATGATACTCAACAATATAATCTTGGGTATTTCTATACATTATTGAATAGTTTATATAATCACCATGGGTGCTGTATGATAATGTGCTGAGTCTTAATATTGGTATGTTATTCTCTATTTTTAATAATTGACAAATATTGTTTTCTGGCATTATAGGATGAAATGTCTCGTAACTTCCTGCTATTTTTATTTGGCAAATATTTTCAATAAAATCAAATTTAGAACCTTCTAAATGTGTTAATGTTAAATTACCAAAATATTTAACAGGCATATAACTATCTTCAACAATAAGTGGTTTATTATCAACGTAACGTATTCGCCTTGAATAAAAAATACGTTCATTTGAATTAATTCGTAGTTTACTGGCGATAGATAAAGGACAGGGAATAACACTAAACTCTATAACTTCACTTCTTACATTGTGGCCTGTATTTGCCATTAATTCGACAAAACCTTTTAAGCTTGCATTTTCATGATGAACATCTTTCTCTTTAATATAAGTTCCTGAGCCTTGTTTTCGTTCTAATAAACCTGCGATAACCAGTAAGTCTATTGCTTTACGGATAGTCATTCTTGAAACATCATATTGTTCTGCTAATAACTTTTCAGACGGTAATGTGTCACCAATTTGATATCCAGCCGAATTTATTTGAATTCTTAGGCTTTTTGCAATGTCTTTATAGATCACTTTTATACCTCTTTTTATTCTAAAAAACGGCTTTCTATATTTAGAATATCTGAGTCTAATCTTTTGATATATAGAAAAATAATTTATAGGTTGAAAATGTGAACGTTATCAAGAAATAAAAAGTGATCTGCTTTTTTACTAAAAGATAGATCACTTTGCTTAAAAGATTAATATGAATCAGATCACGAATACCTCATTTCTAGTGAGAGAATAAAGAGAAAAGAATCTAATCTAAATTTACAGAATAAAAATAAATTAAATAGCATGTTATCTCAGTAGCAGTAAATAAGAGGATATTTTTATGCTCAGTCAAATACAAAGATTTGGTGGAGCCATGTTTACCCCTGTCCTGCTATTTCCTTTTGCAGGTATTGTTGTAGGCATTGCAATTCTATTACAGAATCCATTATTTATTAGTGAAGATTTATTAAGACCCGATAGTTTATTTTCTCAAATTGTTCATATTATTGAAGAGGGAGGATGGACTGTTTTTCGTAATATGCCTCTTATTTTTGCAATTGGTTTACCCATAGGTTTAGCAAAAACAGCACAAGCAAGAGCCTGCCTTGCTGTTATGGTGAGTTTTCTCACTTGGAATTATTTTATTAATGCAATGGGGATTGTTTGGGGCAATTATTTTGGTGTGGACTTTACAAATGAAGTCGGTGGAAATAGTGGCCTTACCATGATTGCAGGTATTAAAACATTAGATACCAGTATTATTGGTGCAATTATTATTGCTGGTATTGTAACAGGTATACACAATCGTTATTTCGAGAA
The DNA here is from genome assembly GCF_030286765.1 of Proteus faecis. Classification (NCBI taxonomy): domain Bacteria; kingdom Pseudomonadati; phylum Pseudomonadota; class Gammaproteobacteria; order Enterobacterales; family Morganellaceae; genus Proteus; species Proteus faecis. The sequence continues at coordinate 118,677 of NZ_JASVWV010000009.1, read as the reverse complement.
ACAGCTTCCTGTATTTCTAGGTATATTTCAAGGTACATCCTATGTTGTATTAATTAGTTTTTTTGTCATGTTGCCCTTAGCATGGCTAACGTTATTTTTCTGGCCTAAAGTGCAAATTGGTATTCAATCTTTGCAAGTATTTATGGTTGAATCAGGCTCTTTGGGTGTTTGGATATATACTTTTCTTGAGCGTATTTTAATTCCTACTGGTTTACACCATTTTATTTACGGACCTTTTATTTTTGGCCCAGCAGTCACTGAACATGGTATTCAAGTTGATTGGGCTCAAAATATGCAATATTTCAGCCAAAGCACTCAATCTTTAAAAGAGTTATTTCCTGAAGGTGGCTTTGCGCTACATGGTAATAGCAAGGTCTTTGGTTCTATTGGTATAGCGTTGGCTCTCTATTTTACTGCTGCACCTAAAAATAGAGCCAAAATTGCAGGTTTACTTATACCTTCTGCATTGACCGCGGTATTTGTGGGAATAACAGAGCCTTTAGAGTTTACATTCTTATTTATCTCACCGTTATTGTTTGCGATTCATGCCGTGTTAGCCGCCACATTAGCGACAACGCTTTATCACTTTGGCGTTGTTGGAAATATGGGTGGGGGGATCATCGATAATTTCCTTCCTATGAATTGGATCCCAATGTTCCATAACCATTACGGAATGATTATCACACAAATAGTCATAGGTTTAATTTTTACGATGATTTGGTTTGTGGTGTTTAGAACATTAATTATAAAACTTAATTTAAAAACACCAGGCCGAGAAGAAGATGACGAAGAGATAAAACTTTATAGCAAACAAGATTATAAAAATAAAAAATCACAAAATTCAGATAGTGCAAAAACAGCAAAAGAAGACCGCAAACTTGCATTGCCTAAAGGTATTCTCGAAGGCTTGGGGGGAAGCAGAAATATCAAATCCTTAAATAACTGTGCAACACGTTTACGTATTGAAGTAATAGATAACGAGATAGTTGAAACGGATGCTTATTTTAAAGGGCTCGGTGTACATGGTGTAGTGCGTAAAGGTCATGCATTACAAATTATTATCGGGCTACACGTTTCTCAAGTGAGAGACAAGATTGAACAACTAATGAAAGACGATTCACAAAATATCACCTTGTCGGAGGCTATATAATGAAGAAGTTCTCAGTCGTAATTGCAGGTGGCGGTAGTACATTTACACCCGGTATTATTTTGATGCTACTGGAGAATTTAAAACGTTTTCCACTAAGAGCCATCAAATTTTATGACAACGATGCCGAGCGGCAAGAAATCATTGCTAAAGCGTGTGAAATAATTCTGACTGAAAAAGCACCTGAAATTGAGTTTTGCTATACCACAGATCCTAAGACTGCCTTTACGGATGTTGATTTTGTTATGGCACATATCCGTGTTGGTAAATATCCAATGCGTGAAAAAGATGAAAAAATTCCTTTGCGTCATGGTGTATTAGGACAAGAAACTTGTGGGCCTGGTGGTATTGCTTATGGTATGCGCTCTATTGGTGGTGTTTTAGAATTAGTTGAATATATGGAAAAATATTCACCAAATGCTTGGATGCTAAATTATTCTAACCCTGCGGCTATTGTCGCTGAAGCTACTCGTCGTTTAAAACCTAATGCGAAGATCTTAAATATTTGCGATATGCCAATTGGCATTGAGTCACGTATGGCGCAAATTGCAGGATTAAAATCACGCAAAGAGATGCGGGTTCGTTACTACGGTTTAAATCACTTTGGCTGGTGGACTCAGGTTGAAGATCTGCAGGGTAATGATTTATTGCCTGTTATTCGTAAACATGTTGCTGAACATGGATATATTCCAAAAGTGGCTGGTGAGCCGGTTGAAGCGAGTTGGAATGATACATTCGGTAAAGCAAAAGATGTCTGGGCGTTAGATCCATCAACAATGCCAAACACTTACTTGAAATATTATTTATTTCCAGATTATGTCGTTGCGCATTCTGATCCTCATCATACTCGTGCAAATGAAGTGATGGAGCACAGAGAAAAGAATGTATTTAGCGCTTGTCGTGCCATTACGAGTGCGGGTAAATCATCAGCAGGGCATCTTGAGATTGATGAGCACGCTTCTTACATTGTTGATCTGGCAACTGCTATTGCGTTTAATACTCAAGAAAGAATGTTATTGATCGTTCCTAACAATGGTTCAATTATAAACTTTGATCCAGAGGCAATGGTTGAGATCCCTTGTATTGTTGGAAGTCATGGGCCAGAGCCTTTAGTTATGGGTAAAATTCCATTATTCCAAAAAGGGATGATGAGCCAACAAGTTGCAGTTGAAAAATTAGTGGTAGAAGCATGGATTGAAAAATCATATTTGAAACTTTGGCAGGCGATTACGATGTCTAAAACAGTCCCTAGTGCGACTGTTGCAAAAGCAATTTTAGATGATTTAATTGAAGCGAATAAAGAGTATTGGCCAGAATTAAAATAGTTGCTAATAAGTATAGTGAGTAGATAAAAAATAACCCTGTGTCTTTGTGAGATACAGGGTTTTTGCTTTATGACTTAAATAAGCAATAAAGTAATAGATTAAGCTTTATTTTCTGCTTGAGTTTCTACCACAATTTCAACGTCTTCAACTTGGATAACTTCAGCTTGAGGTTTTGCTTGCAGACCCGCTTCTAGCTCATTTAAACGTTGTTCTAAACGATTAAGTTTTTCACGAGTACGCAATAAGACTTGAGTTTGTACATCAAACTCTTCGCGATTGACTAAATCCAATTTGTTTAATTGAGATTGCAGAACAGTGCGGATTTTTTTATCGATATCATCACCAAAATCTTTAATGCCTTGTGGCAGTACGTTTTGGATTTGGCGCGCAACTTGTTCAAGTTTTTTCGGGTCCAACATGGGAAATCCTCACAAATAAAATAGAAAGCTGAGGCTAAGTGTAATATGAGGACAGAGGGAATAAAACCAGATATCAAGATTATTGTTATTTTTTATTATAAATCGTTAAATAACCGTATGTCATAAAATGATTATGTGATGAAACAAAGATTGTCACCGATTGATGATTGCCTCTTATAATTTTAAAGCGTATAGTTTCACCGTTAATCTCAGGGCGGGGTGAAAGTCCCCACCGGCGGTAGATACCTAAATAGTTAGGTAAAGCCCGCGAGCGCTTTGTATTGCTATTGTAGTGCAAAGGTCAGCAGATCCAGTGTAATTCTGGAGCCGACAGTTAAAGTCTGGATGGGAGAGAATAAAATAGCATCAGTAGGATCATTGTATCCATTCCTGTTGTTTCTGCTTGTGTTTTTACTAAGCAGAGATCCACTCCTAAGACTGCCCTGATTCTGGTAACTTTCATTAATTATTGAGGTTTTTTTACCATGAATCAGACGCTACTTTCCGAATTCGGTAATCCATTTGAGCGTGTTGAACTTGCTCTAGAAGCCCTGCGTGCGGGTAAAGGCGTGATGGTGCTCGACGACGAGGATCGCGAGAATGAAGGCGATATGGTTTTCGCCGCAGAAACGATGACTACAGAACAAATGGCGATGTCTATTCGTCATGGTAGTGGTATTGTTTGTTTATGCATTACAGAAGAACGTCGCCAACAACTTGATTTGCCTATGATGGTGGAAAATAACACCAGTCATTTCCATACGGCATTTACAGTAACAATTGAAGCAGCACAAGGTGTAACAACAGGTGTTTCAGCATCTGATCGTTTAACTACGGTACGTGCGGCGGCGGCTGACAATGCAAAACCAAGTGATTTAAACCGCCCTGGTCACGTATTTCCATTACGTGCGCAACCTGGTGGTGTGTTAACGCGAGGTGGACACACTGAGGCGTCGATTGATTTGGCAACTTTAGCCGGTTTTAAACCTGTTGCAGTGTTATGTGAATTAACAAATGATGATGGCACAATGGCAAGAGCACCAGAAGTGATCACTTTTGCTAAAAAGCACAATATGCCGGTATTAACGATTGAAGATTTAGTGGCTTATCGTCTTCGTAAGGAGAAAAAAGCTGGCTGAAATTAACATGTTATAAGCGACACTGAAAACACACACACTTATATCAAGCCACTTAAGGAAACTTAGGTGGCTTTTTTCATATTTTTTGAATAACTATTTCATACTTCTTTGACTATATTTCAAGTAAGAAGGCAGTATGCTTATATGATAAGAACACTTGCCATAGAGGTGGTTATGGAAACAAAAATGATGCCAGCACTGTTTATTGGGCATGGTAGTCCAATGAATGTATTAGAAGATAATACATATACTCGCCTCTGGTCAGAATTGGGGGAAACGCTTCCTCAACCTAAAGCGATTTTAGTGATTTCAGCCCATTGGTATACTGATGGAACTTATGTAACGGCAATGTCGCAACCAAAGACAATTCATGATTTTTACGGGTTTCCACCAGAATTGTATGCAATAGAATACCCAGCTCGAGGCTCGATAAGTTTAGCTGCGCTGATTGAAGATCTGATTGATCCGATTAAATTAAAACTCGATATGGATCAATGGGGATTAGATCATGGCAGTTGGGGAATACTTGAAAAAATGTATCCCAACGCAAATATTCCAGTTGTTCAGTTAAGCATTGATGCACGTCAATCGGCACAATGGCACTATAAATTAGGGCAAAAGCTGGTTGAATTGCGTAAAGAAGGTGTCTTAATTATTGGTAGCGGTAATATTGTTCATAACTTAAGAATGATGGATTGGCAAAATAGCGATGCAGCGCCTTATCCTTGGGCACTTTCGTTTAGTGAAGCAATAGAAAGTAGCTTGCAAAGTGACAAAGAGCCAACTGATTTATTTACGATTTTATCAACGGAAGAAGGGCGATTGTCCCATCCAACCGCAGAGCATTTTTTACCTGCGTTATACCTATTAGGTTTAAAACAAGAAGGTGAAAAAGTGACATTACTGAATAATGATATTGTCAATAAATCGCTCAGCATGATGACATTTCAAATTGGATAAAATCATCCAATAAAACCAGTTTATAAAATTTAAAGGTCAAATTCGTTTTTATAGAATTTGACCTTTTTTATATTAAATATAACGTATCGACACATTATATTTCCCTTATTGTTGTTCTTTCCAATTTTTTATATAGATATAATAAATACATTTAACCTTTTGTTTATATTGATTTTATTTTTATTTAAATAAATCTCTGATAAGCTTCATTACTATTCAATGAATACTTTTTATATTTCATTAAATAAATCGATATTGAAATAGATAATCAGAAATATGTTGTTATGACGAAATCTATAACCGTTGTAGCAAAGAATAAGTTAAGAACAGTTGATATCTATCGTGTGTGTTAAATCTGAGATCCATACTGCGATTGTATCTGCTATGGATATGATTATTTCTGGAATATAGCCATATATTGAAATCATAAAATGAGCAGATTTTTGCAATAAAAAACACCTTATTGCTTATAAACAATAAGGTGCTCAATATAATTTTAAGATTTTTATTAATCTAAAATAATATGTGGATAGAAGCGGGAGAGATCTTGAGTGATAAGCTCTCTATCTTCTCTAATGCAAATACCTGCGGATTGGTCGTTAACCAACCAGCTACCAATTAATGTATAGCTATCACCGAATTTTGGTAGTGGATGGAAATCTTGAACAATAAAGCCTTCTTCACCGTAAGGCCCATCTGCAACAGCAATATCTTTGCCATTTTCAACAATGCGAATATTTGCACCTTCGCGTGAAAACAGTGGCTTGATAACATAACGTGATAATGAATCAGGCGCTTTACCATCATAAAAATAAGCAGGTAGCAGATTTGGGTGGTTAGGGAACATCTCCCAAAGCATTGGCAGTAATGCTTTATTCGAGATAATGCTCTTCCAAGAAGGTTCTAACCAACGAATGCCCGCATCAGCCAGTTTAGTTGAGAAGTCTTCGCGGAACATAAATTCCCAAGGATAAAGCTTAAACATATTGCTGATTATCTGATCTTGCAGATCAGTTAACTCACCACGTTCACCTAAACCCAGATCTTCAATAAAGACAAAGTCAGTTGTGACTTCTGCTTCTTCAGCACAATCTTGTAAATATTGAACGGTACCACGATCTTCTTCGGTATCTTGGCAACAAGACATATGCAAATAACGCATTCCGTATTGATCACGAAGTTCTGCGAATCGATCAATTAACTTCTCTTGAATGCTATTAAATTGATCGGCATTTTGTGGTAAACGACCAGCATTGATTTGATCTTCAAGCCAGATCCATTGAAAAAAAGCAGATTCATACAGTGAAGTTGGCGTATCTGCATTATTTTCTAACAGTTTTGCCGGACTTTTACCGTCATAGGCTAAATCAAGACGTGAATAGAGTGAAGGTTGAGACGATTTCCATGAATCACGGACAAAATCCCAACAGTGACGTGGGATTTGAAAACGAGTCAGCAACTCTTCGCTATTAGCCACTTTATCAGCGACTTGTAAGCACATCTGATGCAACTCTTCTGTCGTTTCTTCTAACGTTTCAACCTCTTCCATTGAGAATTGATAATAAGCATCTTCAGACCAATAAGGCTCGCCATACATTGTATGAAAGTTAAAGCCAAATTCAGTTGCTTTTTCACGCCAATCCGGGCGTTCAATGATATTTTCGCGTTTCATGGTTTTAATTAACCACCTGAACGATAAGAAGATGAACCGGTTGAGCTACGGTTATTATTTGTAGCATTGGTACGTTGAGCGGCTGCTTGTCTTGACACCGTATTACCAAAGCCACCACGTGTTATTGTTGAGGTTGTTGATGGTTTTGGTGTCATGGCTGTTTTTGGTACGTTCATTTGACGCCCACCAACCGCAGGACCATAGTTACGGCCTGTTGCATCTACAAATTTACCATTTGCAGGGCTTGTTGGATTACGTGAACTAAATAGCGGTTGTGCTGGTGCACCGCCACCCATTAGGCGACCCATCATATAACCCGCCATTAATGGCATAAAAAAGCTACCACCGGAGTTAGCTTGAGCCATTTGTGAGCTGTCTGGGTTTAAATTATTAGCATTTTCAGTACTCACAGCTTGTCCATCAATCGATGCTGTTTGTGTACATTGTGCATCACCGAATTCAGCTACACAGTCTTCTAATGTTGCATATTTAGGGGCTGTACGCTGTGCTTCTTGCAATGCTGTGCGATAAGAGTCCTCGCACTGTGCCGCTTGTGAAGGATTCGCTTGAGCACATTCTTGTGCATTCATATACAGTGAAACTGTCTCATCGCTCTCTTCACATCCTGAAAGCGCGAATACAGCAGTGATGGCGATTGCAACAGGCGCCAGACGATAAGGACGAAATGCTTTACGGAAAGCATCTCGATTAATCGATTTGGTACGTTTCATTGGCATATTGATAAGATCCATAAAAAGTAAAACGTTCAAAATAAAAGCTAGGATAGGTTAAATAGTCTAGAAAATAAATAAGAAACGCCTAATCATCAGGGATAACCAGAAATTTGTGATCTTTATAAGGTTAAGTGTAATGAAATTAGGTGAATCTTCTTTTTTTAACCTAATTGTGATTAAGCTATTTGTTAATACAAGAATATAAATATTGTTAAGATCTTAATTTAAGCCATAACATAATATTTTATGTGAAGAAGAAGCATAAAAAAAACCGCTTATCAGTTTATCGCTGAAAGCGGTTTTTTATAAGTGACTTAATGCTTAATTCACGATCACGGCGCAACGTTAAGAGAAGGGCTTGTTAACGAGCGAATAATACTATCTGGTGAAGTAGAAACTTCTGCGCCCAGTGTATTATTTAACTTAATTAAGTCATTTTCGTTTAATGTGCCACGGGCATATTCAATATTTAATTGGTTAATTAAATAGTCATAACGCGCGTTGGATAATTTTTGTTTTGCATCATAAAGTGTTGTTGTGGCGTTTAACACATCAACAATAGTACGAGTACCCACTTGATAACCCGCTTCTGTTGCATCTAATGAACTTTGTGCAGAAACCACAACTTGTTGATACGCTTTAATGCTGCTGATTGATGCAGAGATATTGTTATAAGAAGAGCGAGCAATTTGGACAATAGAACGATAAACCGATTCTAATTGTTCGCTTGCACTAGTAAAACCATATTGTGCTTGTTCAACTTGTGAGCTTGTTCTGCCACCTGTATACAGAGGAATGCTAACGGACAGACCAATACTATTTTGGCCACTATAGTTATTGCTATGAGTTGCTAATGCGTCAGCTCTATGGTCGTGACTATGGCTATTGGATACACCAGTTGATGCATTTAAATCTACGGTTGGTAAGTGACCAGATTGTGCTAAACGGATATTCTCGCGCGCTAAATCTTGGCCCAAACGTGCACTTAATAAACTTAAGTTACGCTCTTCAGCATCTTTTAGCAGTTTCTCAATAGAGTCTGGTGAAGTGGTTGAAAAACGACCAATGTTTAATGAGGCAAGATTAATGTAATAGATACCACTTACTTGGCGCAGTTTTTCTAATGCGTTATCTAATTGGTTACGGCCAGCGACTTCTTGTGCCAGTACGCTATCGTAATTTGCCCGCGCATTTTGTACGTCAGTAATAGCCACTAAACCTACGTTAAAACGTTGAGTTGTTTGATCTAATTGACGGTAAACTTGTTCTTTTTGCGCTTCAATAAATGATAATGAATCGATCGCACGCAAAACGTCAAAGTAAGCGGTCGCGGTGTCTAAAATCAGCTTTTGTTGACTTGTTTGGTAGGTTACATCGCTCATACCCGCAGTTTTTTCTTGAATGTTTAATTGGCGCCATAAAGCCATGTTAAACACACTTTGAGTCAGCGTTAAATTTGCACCAATAGAGTTGGATTCGGTATCTCTTGCATCACGATAGCCGCTTTTATAATCTGCAGATGCACCTAATCCTAATTGTGGTAATAATGAGCCACGAGCTTCATTAATTTTTTCAAAAGCTTGATTTCGTTCAGCTAATGACTTGCGTAACTCAGGGTTACTGTCCTTTGCTTTTTGATAAACTTGAAGCAGATCCTCAGCCTGACTTGCAGTGCTGAATCCTGCCAAACTCATCGTGATCAAAAGAGAGAGCAGTTTTTTCATTTTAATTCCTTGTTGCAACAGTTTCGCTGAGTTGCCTCTGTTAATCTTGATTGGGGATAATTCTAGCAGATTGTTTCCCTAAGTAGGGGTAGCCATTTGTGCCATATCCTTTTATTTTAGATTAACTTTACATGAATTGTTGGCAAATATCTTTAAATCTGTATTAAACGTAAGCAATAAAAAGACTCTTAAATGTAACTTAAGGAACATTGTATGAAGAAAAGGGAAAATACACCATTTTTATATGGTCGTGAAGATGTGAAATTGCTCAATCAAAAAGATCTATACAAAGGCTTTTTTCGCATGACCGAATATCGCTTTAAACATCGCCTTTTTGAAGGTGGATGGAGTGAAGAGGTTAAACGTGAGGTTTTTGAACGAGGCAATGCGGGTGTTTTGCTTGCTTACGATCCCAAACGTGATGAAGTGGTATTAATTGAGCAAATTCGTATTCCTGCGTATGAAACCAGCGAGACACCCTGGTTGTTAGAAGTGGTTGCAGGTATGGTTGAACACGGAGAAAGTCCAGAAGATGTTGTTAGACGTGAAGCCCAAGAAGAAGCTGGTGTGATTGTTGGGCGATGTGAACCTATTGTGAGTTATCTTTCTAGCCCCGGTGGCACGAGCGAAAGAATGTATGTTTATGTCGGTGAAGTTGATGCAACAACCGCAAAAGGTATTCATGGGTTAGCGTGTGAAAATGAAGATATTCGTGTTCATGTTGTTAGCAGAGAACAAGCTTATCGTTGGGTTGAAGAGGGCATTATTGATAATGCTGCATCCGTTATTGCACTCCAATGGTTACAACTTCATCACCTTGAGTTAAGAAAGCGTTGGTCAGTAATTTAAGATATTAATCAATCTTTAAAGGGTGTTTTTAATAATATTATCAAGTAGAGTAACTATCTCTAAGTATACGATATCAAATGAATTAAATTGTAAAAAGAAGTGAAAAAAACGTGATTGAAAGCGAGAATATTTCTCACTAATCTTTTGAAATGTGTATTGGTTGGCAGATCTTTACTACAAAAATACGTTAACATAACGGCTAATGAGAGTGAAACAAGGAAACCTTTTGGAAAGCCAGCTTGAATTATCGGTGAAACACAAAAGCACCGTAAGAATATTACAAATTACAGACACCCACCTCTTTGCTAATGTGGAAGACACTTTGCTGGGTATAAATACCTATCGTAGCTACCATGCGGTATTAAATGCGATCAGAGAGCAAGGGCTTGATGTTGACTTGATTGTTGCGACAGGTGATTTAGTTCAAGATCAAACCGTTGAAGCTTATCAGCATTTTGTTGATGGTGTTGCGACACTAACACCTCCTTGTGTTTGGTTGCCGGGTAATCATGACTATCAACCTGCGATGATTGATGCTTTAAATCAGGCAGGAATTTTGTCAGCTAAACAAGTGTTGATTGGTAATAATTGGCAAATGCTGTTACTAGATAGCCAAATTCAAGGCGTTCCTCATGGTGAGTTATCAGATTGTCAGTTAGATTGGCTAACACGTTGTCTCGAAAGTCAAAAACACAGAGATACGGTTATCTTGTTGCATCATCATCCTATGCCTTCAGGGTGTACATGGTTAGATCAACACAGTTTAAGAAATTCTCAAGAATTGGCTGAGCGTTTAAGAGAGCACTCTCAAGTAAAAATGATGCTTTGTGGGCACATTCATCAAGAAATGGATGAGATGTGGAATGGTATTCGTTTATTGGCGACGCCTTCTACGTGCATTCAGTTTCGTCCTCATTGTACAAATTTTACATTAGATACTGTTTCTCCGGGTTGGCGCTATTTGGAAATGTCACTTTCATCTGATGAGAAGGGCAAAATTGAAACACAAGTTTACCGTTTAGCGGGTACTGAATTTTGCCCTGATCTTGATGCGGATGGCTATTAAGTTATGCCTCGTATTCTTTATTTACATGGTTTTAATAGCTCACCTAAATCAGCAAAAGCACAGGCTTTTCGCCAATGGCTTGAAACAACACATCCTGAAATTGAATTGTTAGTACCTCAATTGCCACCTTATCCTCAAGAAGCTGCTCAGCTAATTGAATCGTTAGCTAAAGAGAGAGCTGATGACAAGCTTGGATTAATTGGCTCATCATTAGGTGGCTATTTATCTATTTGGTTATCTCAACGTTTTCATTTACCCGCTGTGGTTGTTAATCCTGCGATACGCCCTTTCGATCTTTTGCAAGATTTCTTGGGTGAGAACGAAAATCCGTATACACATCAAAGATATAAACTAGAACCTCATCATATGGATGAGTTACTTGCTTTGCGTATTCCCACAATCACATCACCAGAACTTATTTGGTTGCTTCAACAAACTGGAGATGAAATACTTGATTATCGCCAAGCTGTCTCATATCTTGGCGCGTGTAGGCAAACCATAGAATCGGATGGAAACCATGCTTTTGTGGGTTTTGAACGTTTTTTTCCGAAAATTATTCAATTTTTAAAGATAATTTAGCCTTTCGGTTGATTAACCTGTAAAACGTAGGTTGATGTATCTATCCGAAAATTAATATCATATTGCCGCCAACACCTGTTATTATAAACAGTATTTTTCTAACAGCGAACCGCAGATTAAAACAATGACTCAATCAAGTTATAACGCAAAGGATATTGAGGTTCTTAATGGTCTAGAGCCTGTACGTCGCCGTCCAGGGATGTATACAGATACAACAAGACCGAACCATTTGGCACAGGAAGTGATAGATAATAGCGTGGACGAGGCGCTTGCGGGACACGCATCGAAGGTCGATGTCATTTTATATGCAGATCAATCTATCGAAGTTATCGATAATGGGCGAGGAATGCCTGTCGATATTCACCCGGAACTTAAGGTTTCAGCTATCGAGTTAATCCTTGCTCACCTCCACGCCGGAGGAAAATTCTCTAATAAAAACTATCAATTTTCTGGCGGGTTGCATGGTGTGGGGATCTCGGTTGTTAACGCCCTCTCAAAACGTATTGAAGTAACTGTTCGTCGTGATGGTAAAATTTACCAAATAGCCTTTGAAAATGGCGATAAAGTTGAAGAGTTGCATGAGATTGGCACCTGTGCAAAACGAGACACAGGAACGAGTGTGCATTTTTGGCCTGATGGGACTTATTTTGATGTTCCTCGTTTTTCTTCTAAAAGCTTATCTCATGTATTAAAAGCTAAAGCGGTATTGTGCCCGGGCGTGAATGTTTCTTTTGTCGATAAAGTAAACAACACCCAAGAAAATTGGTGTTACGCTGATGGTTTAACCGATTATTTAAGTGAAGCTGTTGCTGAATTTGTTCGCCTTCCTGAAGAGCCTTTTACAGGTAAATTTGAAGGAGATAATGAAGCCGTTGAATGGTCTATGTTATGGCTACCTGAAGGTGGCGATCTACTCACTGAAAGCTATGTTAACTTAATTCCGACAGTTCAAGGTGGTACACACGTAAATGGTTTACGCCAAGGTGTGTTAGATGCAATGCGTGAATTTTGTGAATTCCGTAATTTACTACCAAGAGGCCTTAAGTTAACCGCTGATGATACATGGGAGCGTTGTGCTTATGTATTATCAGTGAAAATGCAAGATCCCCAATTTGCAGGGCAAACCAAAGAGCGACTCTCTTCAAGACAGACGAGTGCGTTTGTTGCAAATGCAGTAAAAAATGCTTTTAGCTTATGGCTAAATCAAAACGTTCAAGTCGGTGAATTACTTGCTGAAATGGCAATTAGTAGCGCTCAACGTCGTATGCGAGCAGCTAAAAAAGTGGTGAGAAAGAAACTCACTTCAGGGCCAGCATTGCCGGGTAAATTGGCTGATTGTACTTCTCAAGATTTACGTTACACCGAGCTATTTTTGGTTGAAGGGGACTCTGCAGGAGGCTCTGCTAAACAAGCTCGAGATCGTGAATATCAAGCGATTATGCCTTTGCGCGGTAAGATCCTAAATACATGGGAAGTCTCTTCAGATGAAGTGTTAGCGTCACAAGAAGTCCATGATATTTCGGTAGCAATTGGTATGGATCCTGATAGCGATGATTTAAGCCAACTGCGTTACGGTAAAATTTGTATTCTTGCGGATGCGGACTCGGATGGTTTACATATCGCAACTTTATTGTGTGCTTTATTTGTGCGCCATTTCCCGGCTCTTGTTAAGGAAGGGCATGTTTATATGGCGATGCCACCACTTTACCGTATCGACTTAGGTAAAGAAGTTCATTATGCCCTTGATGAATCAGAAAAAAATGCCATTTTACAACGTTTAAGTCGTAAAAAAGGAAAGCCTAACGTACAGCGCTTTAAAGGTTTGGGGGAGATGAATCCTCTTCAACTGCGTGAAACAACGCTTGATCCTAATACGCGTCGTTTAGTGCAATTGGTGATTGATGATGAAAATTATCAAGAAACCTTAGGCATGATGGATATGTTGTTAGCGAAGAAACGCTCTGAAGATCGCCGAAATTGGTTACAAGAGAAGGGCGATGAAGTTGACATCGAAGTGTAATGGATACCACAAGAGTCTGAGGAAAAATTGAATGAGTGAATTGACTCATGATGGTGTAGAGCGCCAACCGCTCCACTTATTTACAGAAAATGCTTATCTCAACTACTCCATGTACGTCATTATGGATCGTGCATTACCTTTTATTGGAGATGGGCTAAAACCTGTGCAACGTCGCATCGTTTATGCGATGTCAGAGCTTGGTTTAAGTAATACCGCTAAATTTAAAAAATCAGCCCGTACTGTTGGTGACGTGCTAGGTAAATATCATCCGCATGGTGATAGTGCATGTTATGAAGCAATGGTACTGATGGCTCAACCGTTCTCTTACCGTTATCCGTTAATTGATGGACAAGGTAACTGGGGGGCACCGGATGATCCAAAATCTTTCGCTGCGATGCGTTATACCGAGTCACGCCTTTCTAAATATTCACAAACATTATTGAGTGAATTAGGTCATGGTACGGTAGATTGGATCCCTAACTTTGACGGCACGATGCAAGAGCCGAAAATGTTGCCAGCACGCTTACCTAATATTGTGCTTAATGGCACAACGGGTATTGCTGTTGGGATGGCAACGGACATTCCACCGCACAATGCGCGTGAAATAGGGCAAGCTTTAGTCATGCTTTTAGATAACCCTGATGCAGGGTTATCTGACGTGATGCAATATGTTCAAGGCCCTGATTATCCGACTGAAGCTGAAATTATTACTGCTCAAGACGATATCAAAAAGATTTATAAAACAGGACGTGGCTCTGTCAGAATGAGAGCAGTGTGGCAGAAAGAAGAAGGATGTGCGGTGATCACGGCATTACCTCATCAAGTTTCTGGTGCCAAAGTACTTGAGCAAATCGCTGCATTGATGCGAGCAAAAAAACTGCCTTTAGTTGAAGATTTACGTGATGAATCTGATCATGAAAATCCTACTAGACTTGTTATTGTTCCTCGTAGTAATCGCGTCGATTTAGAACAAGTGATGTACTACTTGTTTGTGAATACTGATTTAGAGAAAAGTTATCGCATTAACCTAAATATGATTGGGTTAGATAACCGCCCAGCAGTAAAAGGGTTACTGACTATTTTAAACGAATGGTTAGTTTATCGTCGCCAAATAGTGACAAACCGCTTAAATCATCGTTTAGAAAAAGTTTTACGTCGCTTAGAGATCCTCAAAGGTTTATTAATTGCTTATCTCAATATTGATGAAGTGATTGAAATTATTCGTCATGAAGATGAGCCAAAAGCAGAATTAATGCGTCGTTTTGAGTTATCTGATATTCAAGCTGAAGCTATTTTAGAATTACGTTTACGTCATTTAGCCAAACTGGAAGAGATGAAACTAAAAGGCGAAAGTGATGAGCTTGAAAAAGAACGCGATAGTATTGAGAAATTATTAAGCTCACCACGTCGTTTAAATACTTTACTGAAAAAAGAAATTGAAGCCGACGCAAAAGAATTTGGTGATGATCGTCGTTCACCTATCCGCCCTCAAGAAGAGGCGAAAGTAGTGAATGAGCAAGATATGTTGCCATCAGAGCCTGTCACCATTGTACTTTCTGAAATGGGCTGGGTACGTAATGCAAAAGGACATGATATTGATCCTAGAGGCATGAGTTATCGCGCTGGGGATAGTTATCACAGTGCCGTACGAGGTATGAGTAATCAGCCTGTTCTGTTCCTTGATTCCACCGGGCGAAGCTATACCTTGAGTCCAAATGATATGCCTTCAGGACGTAGCCAAGGCGAACCATTAACCGGTAAGTTAACTTTCCCACCTGAAGCCAGTGTGAAATACATGTTAGCGGGAAGTGCGGGACAAGAATATTTACTGGCAACAAAAGAAGGTTATGGCTCAGTTCTTTCCTACGATGAGATGGAAACGAAGAATAAAACAGGTAAAGGGCTACTAACCGTTTCTGAAGAGACTGAATTATTAGCACCACTCTTAGTTGATCCTCAAAAGAAAAATGAGCAACACTGGTTTATTATCATCACTGATAAAACACGTATTTTAGCCATTTCAGCCGAACAACTGAATGAAATGAATAAAAAAGGACGTGGTACACGTCTTGTTGCTTTAGGAAAAGAACAAGGTGATGTGATTGAACAAATGCTGTTTGCACCTAAAGATGAAGCATTAATCTTTACTGTTGATGGTCAGCAAGAAGTGCTTAAAGCAGAAGAGATCAACTATTTTAGCGGTAATGCGGGTGATGAACCTATTCCGTTAAAACATCTACATCCTGAAGCAGTTACCGTCATTATGTCTGAAAAAG
Organism: Proteus faecis; assembly: GCF_030286765.1. NCBI lineage: Bacteria > Pseudomonadati > Pseudomonadota > Gammaproteobacteria > Enterobacterales > Morganellaceae > Proteus > Proteus faecis. Next base: position 102,767 of record NZ_JASVWV010000009.1, on the reverse strand, counting down.
GACTTATTCGTTGTCAAAAAGGACATAGTATCGATGCTAAATCGGTTGGTTTTAAATCCGGTGATGATTATTTTGATGCTGTTGAAGGGATGAGTAATCAACCAGTACACTTAATTGACACCACAGGTCAAAGCTACACCGTTGATGTTGATGCATTACCTTCGGGACGTAGCAAAGGTGATGCGCTAACTGAGCGATTAAAAGTCCAGAAAGGTGCACAATTACGTCATGTTGTTATGGGCGAAAATACGGATAAGATCGTAATGGCATCTGATGCTGGTTATGGTTTTATCTGTCAGGTTGATGATTTAACTTCTAAAAATAAAGCAGGAAAATCATTACTGACTTTACCTGAAAATGCATTACCATTACCACCACAACGCTTGAACAATGAGCTCACTGATCTCATTATGATCATTACTAAAGGCGGTAGAATGCTGATTTTTGAAGCATCGGAATTACCAACGATGGTAAAAGGAAAAGGAAATCAAATGGTTTCTATTCCGGCGTCACAAGCCGCAAGTGGTGAAGATAATGTCGCTTGGTTACGTGTATTACCTGAAAATGCCTCTGTTACACTGCATTTTGGTAAACGTAAAATAACCATGTCGATGAATGAGCTAGTTAGCTTTAAAGCAAAACGTGGACGTCGAGGAACCTCTTTACCTCGTGGTGCTCAAGTTATCGATCATATTGATATTGAAACAAATTAAATCTAATACTTAATTGATATTGAGTGGGTCTGGTTGACCCACTTCTATTTAGGACGCTAAAACTTATGTTAGCCATTATTCGAGGCATCATTGTCATTCTTTACACCATTATTGTGGTGACGTTTGGAATGATCTATTGCATGTTTTCACCAAGAAATCCTAAGCATGTAATGACTTATGGACGCTTATTCGGCAAGTTATCTACTATTTTTGGTATCAAACTCGTTGAGCGCTTTCCAAAAGAAGCAAAAAGTTATGGTCCAAGTATTTATATCGGAAACCATCAAAATAATTTTGATATGGTAACGATGTCAAATGCGGTTCAACCTAATACCGTTACAGTAGGTAAAAAAAGCTTAATTTTTATTCCTTTTTTTGGTCAATTGTATTGGATCACGGGGAATATTTTAATTGATAGAGCAAATCGCTCTAAAGCGCATGGCACTATTTCACAAGTTGCTGATCAAATTAAATCGAAGAAGATTTCTGTTTGGATGTTCCCAGAAGGAACTCGTAGCCGTGGCCGTGGATTATTACCGTTTAAAACGGGGGCATTCCATGCTGCCATTCAAGCGGGGGTACCGATTATTCCTGTTTGTGTTTCAACAACGCAGGGTAAGATCAAGCTAAACCGTTGGAATAATGGTTACGTTATTGTTGAAATGTTACCTCCAATTGATGTTTCAAAATACACCAAAGATCAAGTTCGAGAATTAGCTGAAGATTGTCGTCAAATTATGAAAGCGAAAATTGAAGAGCTAGATAGAGAAGTTGAAGAAATGAATAAACGTGATTTTCCCGGTAAGTTAAATTAATACTTCTTTTAGTTTCTTTGTTAGTACGAATATAAGCCTGATCTTCATATATTCGTCATACTTTAAGGTGCAACGTTGTTGACTAAGCTCATTTGCACTAGTCACACACTTATGTATGTGACTAGCGACTCACTCACTTGTCGCCTAGTTGCACCTTAAATTATTTAGAGTATATATTTTTATGTATTCCAGTTGTTGCCTAGCTGCATTTTGAATTATTTAGCGTGCTGGTTATCAACTATTTTTAGGATTTATGTCACATCCGCGCTATTATGCTCCCGTAATTTCATTTAAGTCCTTTTGTCTTTAAATCACAGCAGCTTTTTTCCTGTCACAGCATTTTGATTATGCAATAGGAATATTTGTATTTTGTTGCGGAGAAAGTATGTCATTTAGTCGTCGCCAGTTTATTCAGGCTACAGGCTTAGCGGTATGTCTGGGCTCTATATCTTCTGTTCGTGCTGAATCAGTTAATGATAAAAAATTACCTATACCGCCATTGTTGGAATCGCGTCGTGGTCAGCCACTGTTCTTAACTTTGCAAAATGTGCATTGGGCGTTTAATGGTACTCAAAAAGCGGAAGTTTGGGGGATCAATGGCTCAACTCCGGGACCGACAATCAAAGTCAAAAGTGGCGATGATATAAAACTGATTTATAGTAACCGCCTTAATGAAGCGGTATCAATGACGGTAAGTGGCTTATTAGTTCCGGGCACTCAAGTCGGCGGGGCTGCAAGACTAATGTCACCTGGAGCTTATTGGTCGCCGGTATTGCCTATTCGTCAGAAAGCAACAACATGTTGGTATCACGCCAATACGCCGTTTAAAATGGCTCCTCATGTTTATAATGGATTGGTCGGAATGTGGATTGTGGAAGATGAAGAGAGCAAATCCCTACCGCTACCAAAACATTATGGAGTGAATGATTTTCCGATCATTATTCAAGATAAACGGATTGATAATTTTGGCACGCCACAATACGACAAAGAAGCTGCTAGTGATGGCTTCTATGGTGATACATTGCTAGTTAATGGACGTGAAGATCCTTATATTGAAGTCTCTAGAGGTTGGATCCGCTTACGTTTAGTTAATGCATCTAATGCTCGTCGTTATGAACTCACTGCAAATGATGGTCGTTCACTTTACCTTATCGCTTCTGATCAGGGGTTATTAACATCCCCTGTAGAATTGAAATCAATTCCAATGGCTCCTGGGGAGCGACGTGAAATATTGGTTGATATGTCTGAAGGTGGTGACGTCACCATTACCGCAGGGCAAAGTGCCGGCTTTATGGATAGGCTCCGTGGTATTTTTGAGCCTTCTGATTTATTACGTAATACCAATATACTAACTATTAAACCAACCGGATTAATGTCATTAATGACAGACAAAGTTCCTACGCAATTAGCGGTAGATGATACACAAATTACTACCTCTATTCAGCCTAGAACTATTCAACTGCATAACAGTCCACCGGGAATAAATAATGCTCGTTGGGAACTTTCAAGAATTGATTTAGTGGGTAAGCAAAATGGCTGGGAGCGTTGGCTTGTAACAGTACCGACACCGCAACCATTCCATATTGAAGGTGCCCGTTTTAAAGTGATTAATCATAATGGTCAGAAACCTGCACCCGCCGATTTTGGTTGGAAAGATACTGTTTGGATTGAGAATCAAAGTGAATTGCTAGTGGAACTAAAACAGCCTTCTTATTCGCATTTCCCTTTCCTGTATTATAGCCAGTTATTAGAAAATGCAGATAAAGGTATGGTAGGTCAAATGGAAGTCACGCCTTTAGAATAAAGAACAGTAGTAACATTCAATTAAAAGAAAAACAGTATTTTTAAAATAAAGATACTGTTTTTTTATATTAAAAATAATCTAGATTGTTTTTTTAGACTAAAGTTAAATAGAGGTAAGTATTCTTAAAAACAAATTGTTAATCAATTTGATATTTTGTTTATTTATTTAAGTTCTCTTTGTTTAGTTGACTTAAATATTGTCATTAATGAGGCTAATATTGAAATAGGTTAATTTTGCTTGTTTGTAATATAATAAAAAGTGTTCTATTCTTGTTTAATCTATCTATTAATTTGTGATTATGTAGTCAATCTATCTATTTTTATGGTGTTAAATCATATTTTTGAGATGCCCTTCAAGTAATTATTTTTCTAGAAACTAGAGAATCTTCACGTCTTTTATTTTTGATCCTTAATTAATGTTATTAAATTTTAATATAACTGAAGGTACAGAATGAACAAAGAAATAGCTTTAAGTCATCATCACAAAATGAATAAAAAAAATAAAATAAATAAAAATGTATTCCAACTTTCTCTTGTTGCATCAGCGTTGCTTTTTTCTGGATATTCTGTGGCATATTCAGAAGCTGGGCAAATAGGTGATACAAAAAGTTGGGAAAGCCAAGAGTATCAAAAAGACTGGGGACTTGCTGCGATGAATGCCTCTAGTGCTTATGCGCTTGGTTTTCATGGGCAAGGTGCCAAAATCGGTGTGATGGACTCAGGTGCATTATTATCACATCCTGAATTAAATGATGCGCGTTTCCATGCTGTTAAAGCCAAAGGCCAATATGGTTCAACAGGTATGCGCTATCCTCAAAAATTGGGCGGGCATTATGAAAAAGGTCAAGCCTTTGATGTTGATGGAGGCTGGATCAAAGGTGTGAATGATACACACGGAACACACGTGACAGGCACGGTAGGCGCAAGCCGTGACGGTAATGGCATGCATGGGGTTGCATGGGGTGCTGATGTTTATTTAGGAAATACGGGGGCAACAGATAGCAATAACTACGGCCCTTATCAAGATTACACCTATTTCTATACTGGTTGGAAAGCGATGGTTGATGCAGGCGCTCAGGTGATTAATAATAGCTGGGGTACTAACCCTCGAATTATTAATACAGTTCCGACTAAAGGCCCAGATGGTGGTAATACCACCGAACATATGCCTGTAGATACTACTGCACAAACAGAATACGAATATTTCTACTTTAAAAAAGTCTATGGTGATAAACCATCCTTTGTTGATGCCGCTTATGATGCAGTAAAAGGCACAAATGTTGTTCAAGTCTTTACAACCGGTAATCGCGATTTTGCCCAGCCTTATTATCGTCCTCTTTATCCTTATTTTAATCCTGAAGCAGAAAAACATTGGATCGCTGTTGCCGGTCTTAAACAGAATGCCGACAAGTCAGGTTATGAATTAGAAAAAATCTTTAATGAAGCGGGGAATGCGAAATGGTGGACGGTGGTTGCTCCGGGTCGTTACATTTATTCGTCAGTTGTTGATGAAGAGGGAAATGCAGGTTGGGATACCTTTAGTGGTACATCCATGGCAGCACCTCATGTGACTGGTGCAATGGGCGTATTAATGTCTCGTTACGGCTCTATGAATGCGATGCAAGTGCGTGATGTGATGTTTACAACGGCCAATCACCGTAACCCAGATGGATCTTTATATGATAGTTGGACTGCGGCTGAAGGTACGCCGGATGTGCGTTATGGTTGGGGTACACCAGATTTAGATAAAGGGATGTATGGCCCGGGGCAATTCTTAGGTAAATTTGAATATAACTTAAGCATGACACCGCTTGATGTCTGGACAAATGATATTTCACAAACCGCATTAGATTTACGTGAACAAGAAGATCTCGCATGGCTGAAGGAATATACAGATAAAGGCATTGCTGCTGGTGGTGATTATAATCTAGGAACGGATTTTGTTATCAATGATGGTAATCCAGATCCAACCTCGCATATTGTAAGTAAAGAAGATGCTGAAAAATGGCGTAAAGAGTATTACCAAAAACGTGCTGATGCTATTCAAGCTAAAATTGACGCCGGTTTATATGATGGTGCGTTAGTTAAGAAAGGTGAAGGCACATTGGTGATGACTGGCGATAATACTTATCGTGGCGGTACAACAGTCGAGCAAGGAACGTTATATGGCTTTACCGAATCGTTTGGCACTGAAGCTGTTAATGTTAATGGCGGTAAATTAAGTGTTATTGATCGCTATAACGATACCTTTACACAACAAGGCCAATTGGCATCAAATGAGAGTCATAAAGCTAATATTAATATTAATGATAAAGGTACATATTTGGTGACCGTTGGGCATGATGTTAATGTCGGTGATATGTCCTTAAATAAAGGGGCAAATTTAGATGTTGGTGCAGATAATGAAGGTCAGTTAAAAGATATTTATCTGAACAATACTGTTGCGACAGGTTCCGTTAATGCAGACAATTTAGTTGATAATCGTACTAAAACAAAAATGTTAGCGAATAATAGCGTGGTTGCAAATAGTGACTATGCGTTATTTGATAAAAATGTTTCTGTAAAAGACAACACAATTACAGGTACATTAAGTAAAAAAGAAAATACCTCTTTAGCCACTTTTGCTAACAATGAAAATGGTCGCTCTATTGCGAATACATTGGATAGCACAGGTCGTGGCGATTTATTCAATGCAGTATTACCAATGAATGAAAGAGATCTGAGCAAGACTTATAATTCATTGGGGAGCGATATGTACCTTAATGCAAACAGTGCGAGTGTCGTAAATGTTTTAGGGTTAACTCGTACAGTGAAAGATCAAGCTATGGGTATTGGTCAAGGTCGCTATGCTACATTGGATAGCAGTAACGCACGTATTTGGATGACAGGTATTGGCCAATGGGGTAATACTGATTATGGTCATAGCAATATGGATGTTGATTTCTATGCAGGGTTATTAGGCGCAGAAATTGATGTGACTGAAAATACGAAAGCGGGTCTCTTCTTTGGTGCAGGTTCAACCAAATATAAAGGTAATGAACACGGTAAAATAGACAGCAATGATATCCATATTGGTGCTTATGGGGTGTCTAATTTGTATGATGTGGCTTCATTAAATTATGGTTTCACACATACTAACCAAGATAGAGATGCAAAAAGAACACTTTGGGTAGGACAAAATGCAGGTTATAACTCTACAAGTTATGATGCAAAAATTACTCAAATCTTCTTAGAAGGTGCTTATACTCAATTTAATACTAATCAATACGCTATTGAGCCATATGCAGGATTTAGCTGGTTGCGTGTATCAACTGATGATATCAATGAAAATGTCGGTAATATGAAATTTACCACTAAGACTGATTCACAAGATATTCAAGTCGGTACTATTGGTTTACGTGGTGGATATCCGTTTATGGCTGGCAACGTTAATATGGCTTTAAAAGGCGATATTTCTGCTAGCCATTTATTTGGTGATAATCGCCCTGAATCACACCTCTTCTTGTCAAATTCTGGTGATGCAACATTACGTGGTGGCAAACTGGATAATCTATTTGGTGTTGGCTTTGGTGTTGATGCGCAATTAAGCAAATCAACAACTTTCGGTATTTCTTACCAAGGTCAATATAATAGTGATATAAGCTCAAGTGGTATTAATGCAACACTGAAAGTTAATTTCTAAATCTTATTTGTTATTTTTTTGATATTGAAAGCCCTTAGTAATAAGGGCTTTTTTTTGTATTAAAGTTAATATTAATATTTTATTTTTAAATGACAAGAGAGGAAGGGACTATGACTATTATTAATGATGCTACTTTAAAAGATATAAAATATATTATTCATTATAAAGGAGGAATGAGTAATGGTAATTATGGTATAAAGGATTTAATTGATAAAATCGATAATATAAATAGGAGTTTTATTTTCTCATATAACAAGAGAGGTTTTTTTCAAAAAGTCTTTGATTTTATAAAAGAAATAATGAATGTTAAAATAAATTGTGATTTTATTTTGAATTGTGATAATTATGAGAAAATAAATAAATTTTATTTTTTAAAATCATTGAAAAATAATGAGGTTATTAATTCTGATAGAATTACAATAGACTATTATAATCTTAATAATAAAATTTCCTCGTTTTTACAACGGAAGATGAAAAATGGTGTGGATGAAAGAGAATATATTAATATCTATCTGAAAAATAATGTAAAAACGAAGGGTGACTTCTTGTTGCTATATTCAACTCTAAATAAATTGATGAGTTCAATAGAAAATAAAAAGAATGAAAGCAGATTAAAACAAACTGACGATGAGGGATGTTTTAAATTTATATCAAGAAATGATCTTTTTTATAAAGAGAGTATTTTTAATCTGCTAGACTCTATTTATGGAGATGGAGAGAGTGAAGCGAATGAAATTATAAAAATAAAAAATATAAGTAATTTAAAAAGAATTAATACAACAAATAAAGAAGTTCATATTAACAATCTAATTAAATTCATTCATCATTTAAAAGAAAAAGAGATGAGGAATGAAATATTTCTATTAAAATTAGAGAACACATTGAAAAATATAAAAATGGCTCTTGATTCTTTTGGAAATAATAAAAATATACAGATTGTCGGTGATAATTTGAAAGCATTATTGCCATCCTATATGCAAGAAGCAATGATGAATAATAATAAATTAATTAATTTTGATTTTGAGGTGTATGAAAAATTTGATAACAGTAATGATATATATAAAGATAAAATAAAATTAATTTTTGATGAGTACAAAGTGAATAATAGACAAAAAACAGCATACATTAAAAATATTATCAATGAGTTAGAGCTTAATGATGTTAATATTAATAACTATCTACAGTTTAATAAAAAATTATTAAATGATTTATTACTTTATTTGAAATAAAATATATCATATAGCTTGCGACTATATGATATTTTATTTTTTAACTTAACGCGACTTTAATACCTAAACCAATCAGTACTACACCTAATACTTTATCAATCCCTTTTTGGACTTTATTAAGCACTTTTCTGACAGGCGCACTTTGAATTAATAAAACCAATAAAGGCCAGTAAACTACGGCTAAGCCCCAAATAATAAAGGCATACCATAATTTTTCACCGATGCTTGAATCAACACTTAATACTTGAGTGAAAACGGCAAGAAAGAACAAAGTGGCTTTAGGGTTGAGTAAATTACAGAGAAAACCTTGCATAAAAGCTTTCTTAAAGCTGATTTGTGAATGTTGCGTTGTTTTATCATCAATCGAATGATTAGATTTCGAGAGCAAACTCTGAAAGCCAATCCATAGCAAATAAGCAGCACCTGCATATTTTAAAATGGAAAAGAGCCAAGGTGTTGTAGTGATAAGAACAGCAATACCGGCAACACAATATGACATATGTACAAGTAATGCTGCCACAATTCCCATTGCAGTCATCATTGCTGCAGATCGTTGATAACGTGCTGCATTTTTTACAACGAGAAAAAAGTCAGGACCTGGTGAGATCATACCGAGTAAAGCAATTGTAAAAACAACTAAAGAAGTTTCAAGCATAATAGCGCCTTGTATATAACAATATTATAATGATTGAATCTTATATGATTAAGTTAACACTTCGAGTATAAAGCAATTATTTATTATCAAGGAAGCATAATTTGTATCGACTCAGGTTTTAGCTTTACGTATAGTGTGAACAGTTTTTTCCCATCTTTACCCGTAGGTGTGTAAATGAATATTAGTTTAATCGCAGCATTAGCGATGGATCGCATTATTGGTATGGAAAAGGCAATGCCTTGGACATTACCGGGTGACCTCGCATGGTTTAAAAAAAATACGCTAAATAAACCCGTTATTATGGGGCGGGTGACTTATGAGTCTATTGGACGTCCTTTACCAAATCGTCTTAATATTGTTTTGAGTAGTCAGCCTGGAACAGATAGCGATGTTATTTGGGTTAAATCTGTAGAGGAAGCTTTACAAGCCGCTGAAAATCATGAAGAAATCATGGTTATAGGCGGCGGTAAAGTGTACGAGCAATTTCTGCCTATGGCAAATACACTTTATCTAACACACATCGATGCTGAAGTTATCGGTGATACAACATTCCCAGATTATGAACCTGATGAGTGGGATTCTACTTTTATGGAATACCATGAAGCAGATGAAAATAACTCACATAACTACTGCTTTGAAATATTAAAAAGAAGAAAATAACAAGAATTAAATAAAAAGGGAGATTTAATATCTCCCTTTTTATTATTCCTATTTTATTCCTATAAAAATAATAAGAAGTAAAATTTATTATTCTACTTAAATATTTTTATAAAAAGAGATTTATTTTAAGCTAATCATTATTTATATTTTAATAAATTCATTTTATAAGAATAATATATGAGATATTAATCGATATAGAGATTTTTTATTCTTAATATCGTATTTTTTATACTTATTTTATTATGAAAAAAAATAACATATTGATTATTAACGATTAAATTTATAGTTGTTTAAGGGTGTTCGTTTTTGTATATAAAATGTTCTCTTTAGAATAAAAAAGAGTCATTTAGGTAATATATGAGGGTAAAACCCATATCGCGCAAAAGGCAATGTCGCCATTTTGCGCAAGAAGAAGTAAAGGGATAATAAGTGCGTTATTTGGGGGCTGATAGGCTAGATTGAGTGAAGTATTGTTTGTCTTCCCAACGTAAACAAGTGAGATTTCCACCCCAGCAACATCCCGTATCTAATGCATAAACATTATCAGGAGTGCCTTTTCCTTCAAGAGAGGCCCAATGCCCAAATACAATGCTATAACCTTCAGGTAACTGGCTTGGTAAATCGAACCAAGGCTTTAATGGTGCAGGAGCGTCTTGTGGTTTATCTTTACAAATCATATCAAGCTGGCCATTGGGAAAGCAGTAACGCATACGTGTGAGTGCATTAGTACTGAAGCGTAATCGTGCTAGCCCCGAAAGTTCTGGTGACCAATTGTTTGGTAAATCGCCATACATTGAGTTAATAAATAAAGGGTAGCTATCACTACTTAAAATAGCTTCAACTTCACGAGCACACATTTTGGCTGTTTCTAAATCCCATTGTGGCGTGATCCCTGCGTGAGCCATGATGATTTTCTTGTCTTCATCAACTTGCAATACAGGTTGGCGTCTTAGCCAATTAATTAATTCATCTGCATCAGGCGCATTAAGTAAATTATTCAGCTTATCTCTTGGTTTATTGCGACTAATTTTTGCAAAGACACCTAAAAGATGAAGATCATGATTGCCCAAGACGAGTTTAAGTGAAGAGCCTAAGCTTTTTACAAAACGAAGTACTTCAAGCGAGTCAGGGCCTCGTGCAACAAGATCCCCCGTTAGCCATAATGTGTCTTGCGCAGGATCAAAGCTGACTTTATCAAGAAGGTGGCGCAGTTCATGGTAACAGCCATGAATATCACCAATTAAATAAGTTGCCATAGTTAGTTTATCAATGTTGGAAGTGCAAGGCGGAAAACAGGGATCTCTATTTGAAATAATCGACCATCAGTGTCTATCATTTCATAATGACCTTCCATTGTTCCCATTGGTGTTTCAAGAACGGCACCACTGGTATAGCGGTATTGTGTGCCAGGCTCGATAAGCGGCTGTTCGCCGACAACACCTTCACCTCGAACTTCAGTGGTATTACCTTGTGCATTGGTGATCAACCAATAGCGACGCAGGAGGCGAATTGCACATTTATTCAAATTATGAATTGATATGGTATAAGCAAAAACATATCGCTCATCTTCAGGGGAAGATTGGCTTTCAATGTAAACGCTTTGTACCTGTATCGCCACTTTTGATGAGGTGAACATAGTGCCTCCTGTCTCTGGCTTTATCTTATGCTTGTGAGTCTTGCTTTTGAGATAACCAGTTTGCCACTTTGCAGTATTGCTCAACAGAGATATTTTCTGCTCTTGCCGTTGGATCGATATCAAGTGCTATCATATCTTCTGCTGTAAGTAATCCACCTAAGCTATTGCGTAGTGTTTTACGGCGTTGATTGAATGCTTGGGCGGTAATACGACTAAGCATGGCAATATCCGTTACTGGGTATGGCTTTTCTTTGTAAGGGATCAAACGAACAACCGCTGAATCAACTTTAGGTGCCGGTTTAAATGAAGTCGGTGGTACTTCAAGTACTGGGATGATTTGGCAATAATATTGCGCCATCACACTTAAGCGACCATAAGTTTTGCTACCGTGACCTGCAACAAGACGATTAACCACTTCTTTTTGGAGCATAAATGTCATATCAGAAATTGCATCAGCAAAACTGAATAAGTGGAACATAAGTGGTGTAGAAATGTTATAAGGCAAGTTACCAAAAACACGCAGAGGTTGCTGACGCTCTTTTGCTAATTGTGCAAAATCAATCGTCATTGCATCTTGCTGAATAATGGTCAGCTTGTCTTTTAATGTAGGATGAACTTCTAAACGAGCGGCTAAATCACGGTCAATTTCTACAACCGTCATTTTATCCATTCTTGCGCCTACTGGTTCTGTAATTGCACCTAAACCAGGACCAATTTCAACGATGGCTTCACCTGGTTGAGGATAAATGGATTCAACAATACTTTCAATAATATAGCTGTCTGTTAAAAAGTTCTGCCCGAAGCGTTTGCGGGCAAAGTGCCCCTGATGGACTCTATTATTCATTACAATTTTGTATCATATTAATGGCTAAATTTAATGCGGTGCAAAAACTGCCAGCATCTGCGCTTTTCGTACCTGCAAGCTCAAGGGCGGTGCCATGATCAACAGAAGTACGGATAAAAGGAAGACCGAGAGTGATATTCACGGCACGACCGAAACCTTCATATTTTAGCACAGGTAATCCCTGATCGTGATACATCGCTAGTACCGCATCAGCATGTGTTAAATATTTTGGTTGAAATAACGTATCAGCAGGATAAGGGCCATGAAGATGAACGCCTTGCTGACGTAATTGTGCTAATGCAGGCTCAATAATATCAATTTCTTCACGTCCCATATGACCGCTTTCTCCTGCGTGAGGATTAAGGCCACAAACGTAAATTTGAGGTTCTGCTATACCAAATTTGGTTTTTAAATCATGGTTTAAAATAGTGATAATTTCATGCAGAAGTTCGCCTGTAATTGCATCCGCCACATTTCGTAATGGTAAATGTGTGGTTGCTAATGCAACTCTTAATGTATCTGTTGCGAGCATCATAACAACGCGTTCACAGTGGCTACGATCAGCAAAAAACTCGGTGTGTCCTGTAAAATGCACACCTGCGTCATTGATAATGCCTTTATGAACCGGCCCTGTCACGAGTGCTGCAAACTCACCACTTAGGCAACCGTCACAAGCACGCGCTAATGTTTCTACAACGTATAATCCATTGCGCGCATCTAATGTACTTGGAATGACATTAGTGTGAAGTGTGATTGGGAGTACACAAATTTGGCTTGGTGTGTGTATTTGAGGTGGCGTGGCAGGATCGTATTCAACTAATGTAAGAGGCAGGTTTAACAATTCTGCTCTTGTTTTAAGTAACTGAGGATCAGCACAAACAACCCAAGGTAAATCCCAACTCATTTGTGCTAATGAGATAATTAGGTCAGGACCAACCCCGGCTGGTTCGCCGGGGGTGATAACAAGTGGTTTTATTTGCTTAGTTTGCATTATTCTCGTTCATTATTTTCACATAAGCCCCTACTCGTAGCTCTTGCATCCAGTTTTGTACTTCTTCATTAAATTTACGGTTGAAGAGTAAACGGTATGCTTGTTCTTTATTGGCGGCATCTGTTTTATCAACACTACGAGTGTCTTCTAATTCAATTAAATGCCAGCCAAAATTAGAGCGAACAGGTTGGCTTAATTCATTTTTATTTAAGCGCATTAACGCATCACGGAATGCCGGATCGTAAACATCAGGCATTGACCATCCTAACTCACCACCACGTAATGCTGAACCTGGATCTTCAGAGTACTCTTTTGCAGCATCAGCAAACGTCGTTTTACCACTGCGAATATCGGCAGAGATCTGCTGTAACTTAGCATAGGCTTGCTCGTCACTCATGATTGGTGAGCTTTTTAGCAGAATATGACGGCTTTTAACTTCCGTAACAGAAAGGGTATTAGAACCACCACGAATATCGTTAACTTTGATAATGTGTAAGCCAACACCAGAGTGAATAGGTCCTACGATTTGGCCTTTTTGCGCATTTGTTAACTCTTTCGCAAATAGCGTTGGTAATTCATCAATAGATGCCCAACCCATATTACCGCCATTTAAAGCTTGCGGATCAGCAGAATAAGTGGCAGCTAATTTACCAAAATCTGCACCATTTTTTAGCTGATTCATAATACGTTTAATGACTTGCTGGGCTTTTTCTATTTCAGCTGGTGCTGGATTTTCTGATAATGGAACTAAGATGTGGCTCAGGTTTAAATCAACACTTTGGCTTGCTTGGCCTTCAATTTGCTTAGCAAGAGAATCAACTTCTTGAGGTAAAATAGTAATACGGCGACGCACTTCATTGTTACGAACTTCGGCTAGCATCATCTCTTTACGAATATCTTGGCGATAATCATTGTAAGAAATACCATCCGCTGCGAGACGCTTTTTCAGTTGATCAAGTGAAATTTTATTTTCAGCAGCAATACCCTGAATTGTAGATTCTACTGCGGCATCAGGGATATCAATTTGCATTTGTTGTGCCATTTGCAAAATGATGTTATCCATTACCAAACGCTCTAGAATTTGTTGGCGAAGAACTTGCTCATCTGGCATTTCTTGACCCGCATTTTTTGCGTTCATTTTGACAGTCTGTAGCATTCTATTGACGTCACTTTCTAGAACGACACCGTTATTGACGATAGCCGATACACGGTTTAATTCTTGTGCAGCAAATGTTGTTGAGCTGGTAGCTGCACCGACCGTGATCATTAAGCCGATAAACAGCGTTTTCCAATTTTTCATAAGTTTCCCGTTATGTGTTTTCCGCATCTTGTTGCGGGATGACATATTTATTCAGCCAATTCCGTAGTCTGATTAAATCAGAATGCTCTTTGATAAGGTAAGATACCGCGTTCAAGCATTTTCTGGCTACCCAAACTATGATTGTTACTTAGGCCTCTGAGTTCCACATTGACAGACCATTTATTATCAATATCGCTGTGGTCAACTTTCCAGCCAACAATTTTTCGTTCATAACCCACATTCACAGCCCAGCAACACGTGTTGTATTGTAGACCAACCATTTGGCTAACAGGCTCTGATTCTTTGGTATCAAAGTAATAAGCTCCCACAAGACCCCAGCGTTCAGCTAATGGCCAACTACCGACCACGCCGACTTGAGAAATACCTTTTTGGTATTCAGGTAGTGGTTGCATTTTTCCATCATAAGGGCGAACGCGTGTTGCTTGAATATAATCGCGATCCACATAGCGATAGCTCAACTGTAAAAGATGATCACTATCTGCACGATATTCCATTATAGCATCACCCATTGAAACGCTACCTAAGCGACGGTCATACTGTAAACCTCCGCGCATACCTACGGTATCAGTAATACGCCAATAAGCATCACCCGCCCAGACCATAGAGCCACTTTCATCTTTACTGTTAATTATTTCACCAATAGAAGATGGACCGGTTCTTGGGCGCTCAAAGAAGTAGATTTGACCTACAGAAACGTTAAAACGTTCAACTAATTCGCTATCATAAAAACGCGAAGTAACGCCCGTTGTTAATTGGTTTGCAGAAGCAATACGGTCTAAACCACCATACATTCTATCGCGGAATAATCCGCTATAGTTTGACTGTAATAATGCAGAGTCAAAGTTGTTGATGTTAGATTGGTCTTTATAAGGGACATAAAGATATTGCACGCGAGGTTCGAGGGTCTGTGTAATATTATTGGTTTGATATTGGCGTTCAAAAACCATTTTCATATCAGACTTAAACTGTGGCAATACACGGTTTACATTATCGTCTAATTGATTAGGATTCTTTTGCTTATACGCATCAGGAATATCTTGATCGTAATGAGTTGCCATTATTTTCAATTCATTATTAAAGCTTGCCCAACCCGTAGACGCAGGAAGTGAAAGCGTTGGCTCAATATGGAAACGATTTGCTTCAGGAGTGTTATCTCCTACACTGGTAAAGCGAACAAATTGAGCGTAAGTACGGAAATCAAATGGCCCTATATCATTCTTATAATAATTGAGATCAAGCTGTGGCTCTGCACGATAAGCCCTAGCATCTTTATTATCAGAGAAAACTTGGAACTGTTTAGTCGTTAATGTGGCATTCCAGTTCTGTTGTGCATAACCGGTACTAAATTTCTGAGTCGCATAGCCATCAGTGGTATTACCGTATTGTGAGGTAAAATCAGTGAAGTATTTATTATCACTGACTTTTGTGTAATCGACATTAAATCGCCACACATTGTTCATGACGCCACTATGTCCCCAGTAGAATAACCAACGTGTTGCAGAATCACGAGGAAGATAGCCTGATTTATTTTCTGCTTTATCTTTATTGTATTGGCTATCGTGGTTAATCCAATCAACAGCAATCGTACCGCTTCCTGGCTTGGTTAAATAACGGAACTCATTGTCTAATTTTAAACCACGACGACTGATATAGTTAGTCGTAATGGTTGCATCATAATTAGGAGCTATATTCCAGTAATAAGGTAGCTGGAAATCAAAACCTGAGCTACGGGAATAGCTTCCGTTAGGAATTAAGAAGCCAGAGCGACGTTTGTCGCCAATCGGTAATTGAAGGTAAGGACTATAAAAGATAGGCACGTTGGCTACACGAAAACGTGCATTCCAGATTTCAGCAACTTGCTCTTCACGGTCTAAAATAACCTCTGAGCCGACAACGCTCCAGCTATCATCTCCCGGTAGACAAGACGTGAACATACCTTTATCCATAATGGTATAGCGGTTTTCGCCACGCATTTGCATTTTATTTGCGTAACCACGACCTTGGCGGCCAACCATTTGGTAATTACCTTGTTCGATATCCGTATCTTTATTGTTAAGATTAGACCAAGCGCGAGGCCCTTTTAAGATGATCTGAGGATCATCATAAGAGACATTTCCCGTTGCTGTGACCATTCTTAATGGGGTTTCTCCCTCAGTTTGTGTTAGTTCAACACTGTCTGCACTTAAGGTTTGGTTGCCCTGTTTAATATCAACATCACCTTTATATTTGATCATGCGAGGATATTCACCTTGCATATCATTTGCAGTGATAGTGACTGGCAAGCTGTTAGGATCGCCTTGTACTAACGGTTTATTATAAACAGGAACTCCCAGTAAACATTGGGAGGCAAGATCAGCGTAAGCAGGCTGACCATATATTGTGGCCCAAACTAGGGTGGCCAGCAGTGTGGGATAACTTTTTTTCATAAGTATTTATGTGCTTCCGTCATCAGTGGCTTCGTGCTGATAAACAGCTAGAAACTAACGCAGGGAGTTATGCGACACCAGCCCAACGTTCTGAACATTGTTCTAACGGTAACCGAAAAATAGGTCTAATTCCCATTTTTTCGATGTTTCTGTGTTGAAATAGCGTTATAGCCTTATTAGAAACAAAAAAACACCGCGCTGATGCGGTATTTCGTGCTGTATAACAACGCTAAAGTTATTTGTTTGGTCACTCATTTTACTTTAACACAATTTAAACGAAAACAGCATTACCTCTGTCCAAAGAGACACAGCAAATCTCTTTATTTTAAGAAAAAGTTTATTTAGAGGTTGCTTGGTGTTAGGTGTGCAAGCAAATGAATAGTATGATAATGCAAAATTGCAGGCAGAGCATCGAAGATTTGAGGAGTCTATGCGCTATTGGGGAAAATTATTAGGCCTTACCATTGGTAGTTTTGCTGGAATAGGCTTTTGGGGCATTGTTATTGGTGTTTTTCTTGGGCATCTCTATGACATGCAACGAAGTAAATTAGGAAGTGGTGGTCGCTATACGCGTGATAGACAAGCTTTTTTCTTTGCTGCAACCTTTCAAGTTTTAGGGCACTTAACAAAATCAAAAGGGCGAGTGACTCAAACCGATATCTCTCTTGCCAGTGAATTGATGGATCGCATGAATCTGCATGGTGTTGGTCGCCAAGCTGCACAACAAGCTTTTAGAGAAGGTAAATCAGCCGACTTTCCATTAAGAGCCACATTGCAACGAGTTAGACAAATTTGTGTTGGGCGCCGTGACTTACTTCAGATGTTTCTGGAAATCCAATTACAAGCCGCTTTTGCGGATGGCCAACTGCATCCAAATGAAAGAAAAATGCTGTTTATCATTATTGATGAGCTAGGTTTTTCTCGTGCGCATTTTGAACATATATTAGCAATGATGCAGGCTGGTCAGAATTTTCATTATCAAAATGGACAGGGCTATCAGCCTCACCCTCAAGGCCCAACGCTCTCTGACGCATGTAAGGTACTTGGTGTCGATGAGAATGATGATGTTAAAACCATAAAAAGAGCTTATAGAAAATTAATGGGAGAACATCATCCAGATAAACTTGTAGCGAAAGGTTTGCCACCAGAAATGATGGAAATAGCAAAACAAAAAGCACAGTCTATCCAAGTTGCTTATGATTTGATAAAAAAAGAAAAAGGATTTCGTTAACATATTGTAAAAGAAGATGAGAAAAGAGAGAATTATTCCGTGATAGAGATAACTTAGACTGAGTTGAGTTTATTATTTATCACGGTAAAATATAAGTGAAATTTAATTATTTCATTCTCTCTTCTCTTAAAAAAGGAACTCTATTCATGTCAAACGTCCGTGTTCTTGTTGGGGTTATGGGATTAGCACTTTGTCTGCTCCTTGCTTCATTGAGTTCAGTGACTGTTTTAGTGTCATAAGGCACTAAAAATCGGCAAGGCATTCAAAATGTATCGGGGATCGAAAAGCAGGATGCGTAATAAATAATTCCTGAGCATGTAACTGCAGGCGAGGTGCCATCGCTCTTGCCTGCGGGTGTGCATAAAAGCGATCCCCTAAAATAGGATGCCCCAACGCTAACATATGTACCCGCAATTGATGTGAACGCCCAGTAATTGGTGAGAGTTTCACTCTTGTTGCATTCTCTTCATATTCCAACACTTCATAAAAAGTTTGTGCCGCTTTCCCTGTTTCATGACAGACTTTTTGTTTTGGTCGATTAGGCCAATCACAAATTAAAGGTAAATCAATCAATCCTTCTTCTTTTTCGATATGTCCCCAAACACGTGCAATATAGGTTTTTTTGGGTTCACGTTCACGAAATTGACGCTTTAGCTCACGCTCTGCTTCTTTATTTAGTGCCACAACGATAACGCCACTGGTTGCCATATCAAGGCGATGCACACATTCAGCATTAGGAAATTCTGCTTTAATGCGCGACATAATACTGTCGTTATGCTCTGGCGCTTTGCCCGGCACTGATAGTAATCCACTGGGTTTATTGACGGCAATAATATGCTCATCTTGATATAAAACATGTAACCAAGGATCCGTCGGCGGGTTATACACTTCCATCATAGTGGGTATCTCATCAAAACAACGGGGAGTAAAATACTCCCCGCTTTAACGGTGACTATTGGTGGGTAACAACAATGAGGCGAATTGAATCTAAACGCCACGTTGCTTCATCTAAATGGTTAAGAATATGAGCACGTTCATTTTCAATAGCTTCGACTTCATCATCACGAATATTTGGGTTTACCGCACGTAAAGCTTCTAAGCGTGATAATTCATGAGTCAGCACGCGATCGGCTTCTTCTTTCGCTTTTTGGATAAGTTCTTTTGCTTCGACTTCCATTAAAGGTTCAGAAGTTTTAAGTACATGGTGAACTTCACTTTGTACTGCATTGACCAGTTTGCTTGAAGTATGACGATTAACCGCATTTAATTGACGGTTAAAGCTTTCAAACTCGACTTGAGATGCAAGGTTATTACCTTTCAGATCAAGTAATAAGCGAACCGGTGTGGCCGGTAAAAAACGGCTTAAATGAAGATGTTTCGGCGCTTGAGCTTCTACGACATAGATGAGTTCAACTAACAGTGTTCCCACTGGCAAGGCTTTATTTTTTAATAAAGAAACGGCACAACTTCCTGTATCGCCAGATAAAATTAAATCTAAGCCGTTACGGATAATTGGGTGTTCCCAACTGATAAATTGAGTATCTTCACGAGATAGCGCTTGTTCTCTATCAAATGTGATAGTGCAACCATCTTGCGGTAACCCTGGGAAATCAGGTACTAACATATGATCGGATGGTGTTAAAATAATTAAGCTATCACTGCGATCTTCTTGATTAATACCGACGATATCAAACAAATTCAGTGCAAAGTTCACTAACTCAGGATCGTTATCTTGAGCTGCTATTTCACCGGCTAATTCAACGCCAACTTCACCCCCGTTAGAATGCATTTCTAATAAACGGTCGCGGCCTTGTTCAAGTTTGAGTTTCATTTCATCATGTTGTTTACGACAAGCAACAATAAACTCATCAAAATCAGTTAATTCATTAGGTTGGGCAAGGTAAGAGATGAGAGCATCATATTTGCTATCATAAATAGTACGACCTGTTGGACAAGTATGTTCAAAGGCATCTAAGCCTTCGTGATACCAACGTAATAATACAGATTGAGCCGTACCTTCAAGATAAGGAATGCTAATATCAATGTCGCGATTTTGACCAATACGATCGAGACGACCAATACGCTGTTCGAGTAAATCAGGGTTAAAGGGAAGATCAAACATAACCAGTTGATTAGCAAACTGGAAGTTACGTCCTTCAGAGCCAATTTCTGAACATAGTAGAACTTGTGCGCCTTCTTCTTCAGAAGCGAAATAAGCCGCTGCGCGATCGCGTTCAAGTAATGACATGCCTTCGTGGAAGACGGCTGCACGAATACCTTCACGCTCACGTAAAACTTGTTCTAGTTGCAGTGCTGTTGCTGCTTGAGCACAAATCACTAGGACTTTTTCATTACGATTTGCCGTTAAGAAACCCAGTAGCCATTCAACACGAGGGTCAAAGTTCCACCATGTTGCGTTTTCACCTTCAAATTCTTGGTAAATACGCTCAGGGTAGAGCATCTCTTTTGCACGAACTTCGAGGCTTTTTTTCGCTGC
Source organism: Proteus faecis (assembly GCF_030286765.1). Taxonomy (NCBI): domain Bacteria; kingdom Pseudomonadati; phylum Pseudomonadota; class Gammaproteobacteria; order Enterobacterales; family Morganellaceae; genus Proteus; species Proteus faecis. Next base: position 82,264 of record NZ_JASVWV010000009.1, on the reverse strand, counting down.
CATAATCTCAGCTACTTTAATCGCAGTTTGATATTGTGTTGGCAGTGGCATTTTTATCGCGTGAAGTACGCGATTTGGGAAACCTTTAACACCCGAACGTGTGTTACGGAATAACAAGCGACCTGTTCCATGTCTGTCCATTAACATATGGATAAGTTCTTGGCGAGATTTAGTACGTTCTTCACCTTGAGTATTCGCAGCTTTCAGTAAAGGCTCAACATCTTGCTCGCTGATCATTTCACTAATGATGTTTTGTTGTTCAGTATTTAAATCATCTTCTGATAGCAAAATTGAGACAGCATCGGCAACAGGGCGATACTTTTGTTGCTCATTAATGAATTCGTTGTAGTCATGGAAACGGTTTGGATCAAGTAGACGTAAACGAGCGAAGTGGCTTTCTTGACCTAACTGCTCTGGGGTTGCCGTTAATAGCAATACAGAAGGAATAGATTCAGCTAACTCTTCAATCACTTGATATTCACGGCTTGGAGCATCTTCACTCCAAACAAGGTGATGAGCTTCATCAACAACTAACATATCCCATGTTGCTTCAACCAAGTGTTCAAAGCGTTGCTTGTTTTTACGCACAAAATCTAAAGAGCAGATGATCATCTGTTCTGTTTCAAATGGATTATCGCTATCTAATAAAGATTCGCTATAACGGCTATCATCAAACAGTGAGAAACGTAAGTTGAATCGGCGTAACATTTCAACTAACCACTGATGTTGTAAGCTTTCAGGCACAATAATCAGCACTCGCTCAGCACGACCATCCATTAATTGCTGGTGGATAATCATACCGGCTTCAATCGTTTTACCTAAACCAACTTCATCAGCTAATAATACGCGAGGGTTATGACGTTTACCCACTTCATTGGCGATATAAAGCTGATGAGGAATGAGGCTGGCGCGAATACCACGTAAACCACTTTGTGCTTGCTTAAACTGTTCACTCATAAATTTACGAGCACGGTAGCGTAATGCAAAGCGATCCATACGGTCGATTTGACCGGCAAAAAGGCGATCTTGAGGCTTATTAAATGTGAGTTTGTTATCTAAGAACACTTCGCGTAATTGTGCAGGCTCTTCAGTGTCTAAACGCACACCATGGTAGATAAGTAGGCCGTTATCTTCTACAACGTTATCGATGGCGAGCTTCCAGCCTTCGTGACTGGTGACGGTATCGCCTGCATTGAACATCACCCGCGTTATTGGTGCATCATGACGGGAGTAAAGGCGGTTTTCGCCACAGGCAGGAAAAAGTAAGGTGACCATGCGGGCATCAACTGCCACAACAGTACCTAGTCCAAGCTCGCTTTCAGTATCGCTAATCCAACGTTGACCAAGAGTAAAAGGCATATATATAAACTCAGCTCTCAAATATATAATTAGGAATTATTAATGAATGCAGTATTGCGGTGTTGTCATTAAAATCTGCGGGATAAAAAGTGCTTATTCATTGAACAAAGAAAAGCTAATTATCACCAAAGGGGCGTTATGTTAATAGATGCAAAGCAAACCGTCACCTGCAAAATGACACAACTTAAAATGAGAGTGTCATTTGTCCATTTAACAAGGTTGAAAAATCATCTTGTATAAAAGGCAGGATTGCATCTGCAATCGGCATTAACTGCTTATTGATATAGTGTTCATAATCAGGTGCAGTGGTAATGTGTTCTAATGGCTCAGGCCCCAAGAGGGTAATTATATAACTAATCCAACCGCCTTGCTGATATTGTTGAGGTCTATTTTTGGATAAATTATATTCATCCGCTTTACGTGCTGCTTTGACATGAGGGGGGACATGGTGCTGATATTCAGATAATTTTCGACGTAACCGTTTACGATACACCAGTCTTTCATCATATTTTCCCGCAAGTGTATCTGCGACATAATCACGAATAAACTGCTGATAAGGTTGCTGATGAAAAATGCGTGTATAAAGCTCCTGTTGAAATTTTTGAGCGAGAGGAGTCCAATCTGTTCTGACGGTTTCTAATCCTTTGAATACCATTTTATCATTGCTCAGTCCGGCGTAACGTTTTTTACTACCGGTTTCCATACCTCGAATAGTAGGCATTAAAAAACGACGATAATGGGTTTCGTATTCTAGTTCTAATTTGCAATCCAGTTGGTATTTTTCAAAGAGATGTGTTTTCCACCATTGGTTTACGTCTTGTACTAATTGATATCCAATCTGTTGGGCTTGTTTTTCTGTATGAGGTGATTTCAGCCAAACAAAGGTTGAATCCGTATCGCCATAAATAACTTGATAACCTTTAGCTTCTATTAATTCTCGCGTTTTTTTCATAATTTCATGACCTCGTAGTGTGATAGATGACGCTAAACGAGGATCAAAAAAACGACAGCCCACAGAGCCTAAAACACCATAAAAAGCATTCATAATAATTTTGAGGGCTTGAGAGAGTGGCGCATTTTTATGTAATTTCGCATTATCTCTTTCATGCCAAATTTGCGACACAATAGCCGGCAAACAGTGTCGTTCTCGTGAAAATCGTGCTTGGCGAAATCCAGAAATAGAAAATTTTTCGTCAGGTTGATGCATGCCTTCAATCATTCCTACGGGATCGATTAAAAAAGTACGAATAATAGAGGGGTAAAGGCTTTTGTAATCAAGCACAACAACAGAATCATATAAGCCGGGGGCTGAATCCATGACAAAGCCTCCGGGGCTATGCTCTTCAGGTTTTTCACCTTGGTTAGGTGCAACATATCCAATACGATGCATTGAAGGGAGATAGAGATGTGTAAACGCAGCCACAGATCCGCCGCTTCTATCAACGGAAAGCCCTGTAACACAAGCTCTCTCTAATAAGAATGCCATAAGTGATGTTGCATCAAAGATACGGTTCACTAAGACACAATCTTGCCAATTATAATAAGCTAGTGCTGGCTTATCTTCTTTAAAGCGTCGATTAATTTCATCCATTCTGGCATAAGGTGTATCGATGACTTTTCCTTCACCTAGCAGAGTTTGAGCAACGGACTCAAGGCTAAAAGAGGGAAAATTCCATGTTGCCATTTTCAAGGCATCAATTCCGTCGATAATTAAACGACCTTGAGCTGAAGCAAAAAAATGCCCTTTTTTAAATCCATGCTCTCGCCACTCTAACGGGCTATTTTGACGGCCTAATAATAAACTGACACCATACCGTTGAGCATGTGTGTATAAAATACGCAGATCAAATTGAATTAAGTTCCAACCGATAATCGCATCAGGATCGTAATGTTGTATCCACTCATTCAGTTTTTCAATTAAACGCAATCGACTACTGACATAACATAAGCGATAGCCTTGAATTTGCTGGCTTTCACTCTCTGCGGGTAATTCATCAGTAAGCATAAACACCACATTATCACCACAACCAGCAAGCCCGATAGAGTAAAGCTCACCAAATTCACTGGTTTCAATATCCAAAGAGACAGCTCGAAGCGTAGGGCGATAATCGGGGGCGGGTTTTAATGTTGCAATATTATTTTGTTGATAACGAAACCAGACCGGTGCGGTGATAAAGCGCTCCATCATATAACGTTCATGCGGGCGGATATCCGCTTCATAAAGGCGGATGTGATGTTCTTTAAGCTGTTGCTCAAGTTGGACAAGTTGGCGATATTGTTTGCAATAAACACCAAAAACGGGCTGTCTTTCGAAATCTTTTAAATCGAGAGAGCGAATTTCAATATCAGGATTTTTATTAATGAGTGAGCGTAAAACAGTTTCATGTTGGCGGGCTACAAAACCGATAGCACGTTGCATAGGAACCGTAATTTTGCGTGGACCATTATCCGTCGCCAACCAATAAGAGACGACAATACCTTTTGGTGTGTCGCTCCAGTGGCGAGTAAGAATAAAGCCTTGTTCCGTATGACCAATCATGAGCACCCAATAAACACAAAAAAATTCACTAAAGATGTATTTATTATAGTCAACATAGTGGTTATTTATACAGTTAATTTTGGTTGAGATTAATTAAACGGAATACCTAAAATAAGTGATTGATCCACTTCACCATTTATAAGTGATTGTGTATTTCCATCATACACAATCATGCCACTATCTATCACAATTGCTCTTGAGGCAATTTTTGCAGCATCTTCTAAGCTATGAGAAACCATCAATAAGGTTAACGCTTTTTCTCGGCAAAGTTGCTCGAGTAGTGCCAACATCTCAATGCGTAAAGCGGGGTCGAGTGCAGAAAATGGCTCATCAAGTAACAAAATAGGTTGTTCACGAACTAGACAACGTGCAATAGCAACACGTTGGCGCTGGCCGCCTGATAATTGAGAAGGTAAACGTTCAAGGTATTCACTGAGTGCCACTTGCTCAGCTCGATTCTCTAATAGCGCTTTTTGATCTCTAGTCAGTTTTAATCCCGGATTTAATCCTAAGCCGATATTTTGCCTTACAGTTAAATGTGGGAATAGATTATTATCTTGAAATAACATGGAAATAGGGCGTTTTGCTGGTACTGTTTTGGTATGGTCTTGACCATTAAGAAACAGGCTTCCCTTTTCCGATGGTAAAAAACCAGCGATTAAACTGAGTAATGTACTTTTACCTGCACCACTTGGCCCTAACACGGCAATGCGTTCTCCTGCATTAACCGTTAGATTAAATAAGAGATGTTGGTGTTCATAAGTGTAAGTTAGGTGCTCTAATTTAATCATGAGATTTTCCAGCTAATCGTTCTATTAGGCTAAAAAGAGAGAAGCAAAGTAGTAATAACATCATGGCTGTTACAGCCCCATCTTGTGTGTGATAAGCCCCAATTTGCTGATAAAGATAGAAAGGCAACGTTCTAAATGTTTCATTACCAAATAGAGCAACAATACCAAAGTCACCAATAGAAATGACGCAAGCAAAGGCAAGTGCTTGTGAGATGGGCTTTTTTAATGCGCGTAGTTCTATCCAACGGAGTCGGTTTATACCTTGTAAATTTAACGACTGACACAAAAGACTATAACGTGAAGCGATATCATTCATTGGGTTTTCAAGTACTTTTAAGGCATAGGGAATGGCAATTAAAGCATTGGTCAAAATCACTAAAATATAAGGTGATTCAGGTAATCCAATCGTATTATTTAATAACAGAAAAAAGCCTGTTGCTAACACAATGCCCGGCATCGCGAGAATGATCAAACCACTCATTTCCATGGCCTGACCTGCTTTTTTAAAATGGCGTAAGCGAAGTTCCCGGCTACTCCATAGCAACATCATCGTTAATACAACACAAACAATACCCGCACCCACAGCAATAATCAGCGAGGTTGTAAAGGCTTGCCAAAGTACAGGCTGTTGGATGACACGTAGAAATTGGCTATTAAGACCATCAGTTATTACGGCCAAAATGGGGGGCACTAAAAAGAGGAGTGCAAGGGTGATAATGAGACTATCTGCTATTTTGCTAAAGATAGGATCATAGGGATCACGCCAATGTCGCTTTTGACTGTTTCCCACAAAAAGGGTGCCTTTTAGCTTTTGGCTGATAAGCACCAAGCCTAAACAACAAAAGAGTTGGATCAAGGCTAAAAGTGCAGCGCGATGCAAATCGTAGTCATAACTTAAGGCTTGATAAATAGCGAGTTCAACCGTTGTTGCGGCAGGGCCTCCACCTAAGGCTAACACAGTAGCAAAGCTGGCAAAGCAGAGCATAAAAATCAGTGATGCAGTCGGGAGTATTTGGCGCCATAAATAGGGAAACTCAAGAAAGCGAAAACGTTGCCAGCCATTCATACCTAATTGTGAGGCTAATTGACGTTGCTCTGGCGAGATACTTTCGAGAGCTTGCAATAACATTCGGGTTGCTAATGGCATATTGAAAAAGATGTGAGCTAACAAAATGCCTTGCAAACCATAAGGAGTAAATTGGTAATCGATACCTATCCATTCACAAATTTGAGCAATCCATCCTACTCTGCCATAAACGGTTAAAATACCAAACAGTGCAACTAGAACAGGTAACACAAGACTCATGGCACATAGGCGTAAAAACAGTGTTCGCCCTTTAAATTGGCGTCGATAGAGTGCTTTGGCGAGCCAAATAGCCGGTAATATTGAAAATAGTGCAGATAAAAAAGCTTGCCAGAAAGTAAAACGGACGACATGCCATAAATATTCATCAGCAAAAATTGAGGATAGCTCACCACTTGGTGCGTTAACCCATAGTGCGCCAAATGACAATAACGCCACAATTAGCAGTAAGCCCGAGGCACATAGCCCCGGGATAAGCCATCTTCCCATTAGCGACTAACCGCAGATTGCCAATTACGAGTCCATGTTTGGCGCTCTTTGGCGACAATATCTGCATCGAATTGCAATGATTTTTCGGGTTTAGGCATCAAAGAGTAGACGTCTGGTAATGGCATATCGATAACAGGATACATCCAATTAGTAGTGGGTATAGTTTCTTGGAATGCAGGGGTTAACATGAACTGCATAAATTGTTGTGCTAATTCCGGTTGTTTACTTGATTTAAGTTTTGCAGCAACTTCGACTTGCAAGTAGTGCCCTTCATCAAAAATCGCAGCCGCATAGTTATCTTTTTTATCTGCTAAAATGTGATAACCGGGAGATGAGGTGTAGCTAAGCACAAAATCACCTTCGCCTTTTAAGAATAAGCCATAAGACTCACTCCAACCTTTAGTGACTGTCAGCGTTTTTTCTGACAATTTTTTCCATTCAGTCGCCGTGTTTTCAGGATACAGTGATTGCATCCATAACATTAAACCTAAACCCGGCGTACTGGTACGAGGATCTTGATAGAGAATTTTCCATTTCTCTTGACTGTTTAGCAGTTCAGCCATGCTTTTAGGTGGGTTCTGGACACGGTTTTTATCATAAATAAAAGCAAAGTAGCCATAGTCATAGGGCACAAAGGTATCGTCAGTCCATTTTTCAGGTAAGGCGAGTTTGGATGTATCGATATTGCTTGGTGCGAAAAGCCCGGTTTCTTTTGCTGCATGGATCAGATTGTTATCCAACCCTAAAATAATATCAGCTTTGCTTTTATCACCTTCCATGCGTAAGCGATTAAGTAGAGATACACCATCAGACAGAGCAACCAGTTTTAGCTCGCAATCACATTGTTGTTCAAATGCTTTTTTTATTGCAGGCCCAGGCCCCCAATCTGCAGTAAATGAATCATAGGTGTAAACGGTGAGTGCGGGTTTTTGTGCTAAGGCTTGAGTTGAATAAGTGCCCATCATGCCCAGTGCGCCTAGAAGGAAAGTAAAGCGAAGTGATTTATTTAACACGTTTAGTTCCTCAGTAAAAGTCAGGTAGGATCTGAGGAGTAAGGATAGCAAACCAATGAATATTGCAACATCCTGACTCAAATCCCTACGCCAGTATTAGCTGGATCAGGTTCCACGAGTTTTTCTCAGCCTAAAAAGGCACCCCGTTGAGACTTTCCCATTGTAGATAAATACACGCGCCATGCAAAGTCTGTTGATAGAGGTTTACCGTTTGTGGGTAGTATGAAACAATGAGTTATCTTTCAAATTTGGTTATTGAGGTAGTCTAGTGATTGATGATGATGGCTACCGCCCGAATGTAGGGATTGTAATTTGTAATCGGCAAGGGCAAGTGCTTTGGGCTCGTCGCTATGGGCAACATTCATGGCAGTTTCCTCAAGGGGGAATTAATCCTGGAGAATCGCCAGAGCAGGCAATGTACCGAGAGTTGTTCGAAGAAGTTGGGTTAAGTCGCAAGGATGTCAAAATTCTTGCCTCCACACGTAACTGGTTACGTTACAAGTTACCTAAGCGTTTGGTGCGTTGGGACACAAAACCTGTTTGTATTGGACAAAAACAGCGTTGGTTCCTTTTGCAGTTAACAAGTAATGATAAAGACATTAATGTTCAACAAAGCAAAACGCCAGAATTTGATGGCTGGCGTTGGGTGAGTTATTGGTATCCTGTTCGACAAGTCGTCTCTTTTAAACGCGATGTTTATCGGCGTGTAATGAAAGAGTTCGCACCAGTAGTCATGCCATTGCAAGAACAAATGTCTTTATCACGTCCATCGTATGGATATCGGCGTAAAAGGTATTAGATAACACTATGCTGACACGTTTGCGAGAAATTGTAGAAAAAGTGGCTATGGCAGCAGGGCTTCCAGAAGCGCTTGAACTCTTAGTCAAGGAAACGTGTCAGGCAATGCACACGGATGTGTGTTCTATTTATCTTGCCGATAAACAACGTAGCTGTTTTTATCTTATGGCAACCAAAGGGTTAAAAAAACCTAGAGGGAGAGCCGTTAGCCTTTCATTTAATGAAGGCGTGGTTGGTGAAGTGGGACGTCTTTCAGAGCTTATCAACCTCGCTGATATTCGTGAACATCCTAGCTTTAAATACCTTCCTCAAGTTAAAGAAGATGATCTCCGTGCTTTCCTTGGCGTTCCTATTGTCTACCGTCGCCAACTCCTTGGTGTATTAGTTGTTCAGCAAAAAGAGCGTCGCTTATTCAATGAAAGCGAAGAATCTTTTATGGTGACACTGGCGACACAGCTTGGTGCTACATTATCGCAAGTACAAACTAAAGGGCTTTTTGGGCAATATCGCCAAAGTCGGATTAAAGCACTTTCAGTTTCGACTGGCGTGGTTATGGCTTATGGTTGGCAAGAAGTCTCTCAACCTATTCTTGAAAATGTTTTTAAAGCCAGTGCGCTTGATATAAAAGCAGAGTTAAATCGACTTACGGTAGCTTTAGAAGATGCTACTGCAGAATGTCGTCGCTTTAGTAAGCGATTTATGGCGAATGCGCAAAAAGAGAGTGCCGCCATCTTTGATCTCTACTCGCATTTACTTAATGATCCACAGCTTAAACATAAAATGACCGCAATCATTACACAGGGGTATGTAGCAGAGTGGGCGGTTAAAGTCGTAATTGAAAAAGTGGCATCCCAATTTTCTAGCTTAAAAGATGGTTATATGCGTGAGCGAGCCTCTGATCTTAAAGCATTGGGGCGCCGTTTATTATTTCATCTAGATGATGATCTAAGTTCAACTAATATTTGGCCAGAGCGTTTTATTCTGGTTGCTGATGAATTAAGTGCAAGTTTATTGGCGGAGTTACCAGAACAACAACTTGCTGGTGTCATTGTTCGAGATGGCGCAACGCATTCGCATTCTGCCATTCTTGTTAGAGCGATGGGGATCCCCGCGATTATGGGGGCTGATATTCAACCAGAGCTTTTACACAATCGCATGCTTATTCTTGATGGTTATCGTGGTGAAATATTTATTGAGCCAGAACCTTTTATTACTCAAGAATATAAACAAATTATTGATGAAGAGAGCGTATTAAGCCAAATTGCAGAAGAGCAGCTTGAACAGCAAGCGGTTTTAAAAAATAGTGAGACAGTTAGCGTTCAATTGAATGCGGGATTAAATATCAAGTATGAGCAACGCATTAGTGTGGGAATAGATGGCGTTGGTTTATATCGTACTGAAATTCCTTTTATGCTACAAAGCGGTTTTCCATCTGAAGATGAACAGAAAAATCGTTACCGCGAAATACTCTCTTTTTTTCCTGATAAACCTGTTGTATTGCGTGCTTTAGATATTGGTGCTGATAAGCAACTTCCTTATATGCCAATTAATGAGGAAAATCCCTGCTTAGGTTGGAGAGGCATAAGAATATTGCTTGATCAGCCTGAAATCTTTCTTATTCAGCTACGAGCAATGCTAAAAGCAAACCTCGAATTTAAAAATTTGAAAATTTTGTTGCCGATGGTGACAAGTATTGATGAAATTGACGAAGCAAGAACATTGCTATTACGAGCATGTGATGAAGTGAGTCGAGAGCTAAACTGTGAATGTGTCCCACCTCCGCTGGGTATTATGCTTGAAGTACCTTCATTGGTATTTATGCTGTCACAATTAGCTAATCGGGTCGATTTTATCTCAGTGGGAACAAACGATCTGACGCAATACTTGCTTGCGGTCGATCGTAATAATACCCATGTAGCATCACTCTATGATAATTTGCATCCTGCCTTATTGCGTTCACTGAATTTGATTGCAACACAATGCCAATATTATCAGTTACCCGTAAGTGTTTGTGGCGAAATGGCGGGTACGCCAATAGGGGCATTGCTGTTAATAGGGCTCGGTTTTAGGCAGTTAAGCATGAGTGGTCGTAGTTTACCTAGGGTAAAATACTTATTGCGCCATCTTGATCCTGTGATGTTACAGCCTTTTATGCAACAGATACTGCAAGCTGAAACGGCAACAGAAATTAAAAAATTGTCTTCTGAATTTATGGAACGACAAGGATTAGGTGGATTAATTCGCGGGGGTATTTAGTCGGCCTTCGTATAAGCCTTTTCTATGTTGGTAATAAATAACCAGCACAGAAATTATTGATTAAGTGAAGTAGGGAATAATGAGTATAAGCTACCTTAAATTTCCAGAGATTGATCCTGTTATGTTCTCTATCGGGCCTGTGTCATTACACTGGTACGGTATGATGTATTTAGTTGGATTTGTCTTTGCCTTATGGCTTGCAAATCGCCGAGCTGCAAAACCGAATAGTGGTTGGAATAAAAATGAAGTTGAAACATTACTTTATGTTGGTTTTGTCGGTGTGTTTATCGGTGGTCGTTTAGGTTATGTTTTATTCTATAACTTACCTGTCTTTTTAAATGATCCTCTTTACCTCTTTAAAGTGTGGGATGGCGGTATGTCATTCCATGGTGGTTTAATTGGGGTGATTTGTGCCATGATTTGGTTCGCTAAACGCACTAAGCGTAAATTTTTCCAAGTGGCTGATTTTGTAGCACCTTTAATTCCATTTGGTTTAGGTTTAGGTCGTATTGGTAATTTTATTAATGGTGAATTATGGGGACGCGTCACATTAGATACGCCTTGGGCTTTCTTATTCCCAAGCTCTCGTTCTGAAGATCTCCAACTTGTTGCTCAAGATCCAACAACACTACTACCGATTATTCAAGAATATGGGGTTTTACCTCGCCATCCGTCACAGCTTTATGAAATGCTGTTAGAAGGTGTAGTGCTATTTATTATCCTAAATATCTTTGTGCGCAAAAGTCGCCCTGTAGGTAGTGTGTCAGGCTTGTTCCTGATTGGTTATGGTGCATTCCGTATTATTGTTGAATTCTTCCGTCAACCAGATGCACAACTAGGATTATTTGGTGGTGTAAGCATGGGACAAATACTATCAATTCCAATGATTTTATTGGGTATTATTTTTATGGTATGGGCCTATCGCCAAGATAAAAAGACTCCACAAAATCCAACACCAGCTCACAAATAGTGTGAGATAAACTTTTTATTATTAGTTAATTACAAGAGAGACAACATGAAGCAGTATCTGGCATTGTGTCAACGCATTATCGATGAAGGGCAATGGATTGATAATAAACGAACAGGAACTCGCTGTTTAACGGTGATTAATGCTGATCTGGAATATGATGTTGCGAATAACCAATTTCCGCTGATAACGACACGTAAAAGTTTCTATAAAGCAGCAATTGCAGAGCTGTTGGGGTATTTACGTGGCTACGACAACGCAGGTCAATTTCGTGAAATTGGTTGTAATACATGGAATGCAAATGCTAATGAAAATGGAGCATGGTTAAACAACCCTCATCGTAAAGGTGAAGATGATATGGGGCGTGTTTATGGTGTTCAAGGACGTCAATGGCAACGCCCTGATGGCTCCCATTTTGATCAACTACGCAAAGTGATAGATAACCTGACTAAGGGTATAGATGATCGTGGTGAGATCGTAACATTCTATAACCCAGGTGAAACCGAGTTAGGTTGTTTGCGTCCTTGTATGCATACACACACATTTTCATTAGTGGGTGATACGCTTTACTTAACTTCTTATCAACGTAGCTGTGATGTGCCATTAGGTTTGAATTTCAACCAAATACAGTGCTTTGTTTTATTAGCGCTGGTGGCTCAAATTACAGGGCATAAGCCGGGTAAAGCATTTCATAAGATAATCAATGCACATATCTATGAAAATCAATTACCATTAATGCGAGATGTACAGCTAAAAAGAGAGCCATTACCGTTACCAACATTACATATCAATCCAAAAATCAAAACATTGGAAGATATCGAAACATGGGTAACAACGGATGATTTTACTGTTGAAGGTTATCAATGCCATGAAGCAATAAAATATCCATTTACGGTTTGATCTTTCCTTTATGTTTTAAAGCCTCTGTTTAGTGATAAACAGAGGCTTTTTTGTTTTTATTGACTGGTTCTAAAGGCTAATCCTAGTCTTGTCGATGACTATTTTTTGTGTTTGCTCTGAAAATATTGTTACTGCGTTATTGTTCGAAAAAAACACTCTCTTTTATTTACCTTATAAAGGGTTAGCTGCATCCTTTTATTGGCTATAAAGGAGAGCAAAAGGAACAGTAATATGGAAATAAGCCTAAAAAGTAAACTTGAACAAGAGAGTGAATTGGGGATAAGCCTACTTGAAATGCTGATTGTCATGATGATCACCTCGATTTTAAGTTATTTATCAATCACGACCTATCAGCAATACACTCACCAACGTCAATTGATACATAGTGTGCGAGAAACCATTGCATTTCTTTCATATCAACGACAACAAGCGCTACTGTTCAATATAAAAATTAAAATATCACTTCATTTATCACCCAGTAATAAAGTCGTCGCTATGCCTTTTCCTCTACGGTACTCAACTGAAAAACAAACAATTTTTCGATTAGCTTCTGGCATTCAACTTAAACAATCAACAGTTTCAAATTTTACGTTTGGGGGGATCCGTCAAACCTTAAGACCAATGAGTTTTGTGCTTCAACATTCAGAAAGTGAAGTGAAAATTGTTATTTCATCTTTAGGCAGAATAAGAGCATGTAGCCAGCAAATTAAGGTGTTTTCACCATGCTAAAGCGATCAATATTTTCATTTTCATCTGGCATGATGTTGATGGAATGTCTTTTTGCCATGGCAATGAGTGGTGTTCTATTTCTTTGTATTAGTCGGGCATATCCTCAAGTCATGAATACACTGCTCCATTCTTACCAGAAATATCAGTTAGATATTTTTTTAAAGGAAAGGTTATTAGTACTAGAAACACAATTAAGGCGCACTGGATATTGTCAGGGTGATTGTGCTCATGTATCGCAGTCAAAGGAATTGCACATATCACCATTAAAAATGGGGCAGTATTCTTATCAAGAAAAAAACACCTGTGTTATTTTCGCTTATGACGTAAATGGCAATGGTCGATGGGATGCGCCCTCTTCAAAAGAGAGTGATTATTTTGGTTATCGGCTTAAAAATGGGCAACTAGAACAATTAAGAGGCGTACAAGATTGCACTTCTTCAGGATGGCAACGATTTTTTGAAAGTCATGAAATTGAAGTGACGGAGTTTATTTTACGTCCTTACTCAAGGCAACATCTTACCAAAAAGAAACCATTTTTCTATCTCTCAGTTTCTTTAAAAGCTTATTTAAAACAAAATCCTACGGTGAAATTGCATTATGAAAATGACATTCGGTTAAGGAATGTGACTACGTTATGAGTATTGATTCAATCTACAATAAAAGTGAGCAAGGATTTGCAAGTTTACTTGTCGTTATGGGGTTTATTGTTATGAGCTTATCGGTGCTTGGGAATTTTGCTTATCATTACAGGCAGTCTCAACAAATAGTGATGCAAGAATTACAAGCACGACAGGCTTTTTTATTTGCTGAATCTGCATTAGCGTGGGGAATAAAACAGAATTGGGAAATTTTATCGTCACAGTTAAATAAATGGCAATGTCGTCATTTTCATGCAAACCCTAAAATAATAAGCTGTTTATTGTTGATTTCTTTAGAAAAAGGTTTATTGCAAGGACAAGCAGAAAGCTTAAATGGTTATAAAATATATCATTATCAATGGGTTGATTTTTTGCAGAACAAAAATAAATCCATTGTTGCACATCCAAATGGATGGCTAGATTATTGCCCATTAGTGCATAAGGAGTGTGTGTTATAGATAACATTCAAAATAAATCAGAAAGTGGCTCTATTTTACTTAATACAATGTTTATATTGCTGTTTTTTAATATTAGTTTTGTCGCTATTATAGGGTATAGTCAATCATTAAAAGCTGACTTTCAGCAATTAATTCAAATGCAGCAGGCAGGGCAGGAACTTTTTGTTTTATTTGAACAAATGTCTGCTAAATCACCTGACTATTTCGTAGCTAACCCCAAAATAATGATACGCACACTTTTTCAGTCTGAAGGTTGCCAGCAAATAGAGGGTTATGTTGCTAATAATTTATTACCCGAAATAAGGCTGTATTACTGGTCATGCTATTAATAAGATGAGGATCTGATGTTTCATATATATCACTCAAACCAGTTGTCATTACTAAAGTCGCTTATGGTGCACTTTATGCAGACCAAGCCACTTGCTTCTCCTTTTGAACAAGAAGTGATCCTTGTACAAAGCCCCGGAATGTCTCAGTGGTTGCAAATTCAGCTTGCCGAAAGCTTGGGTATTGCTGCTAATATCCGTTACCCACTACCAGCAACTTTTATTTGGGAAATGTTTACTCGGGTATTATCAGGTATACCTAAAGAAAGCGCTTTTTCTAAAGATGCAATGACATGGAAATTAATGGCATTGCTTCCTGAATTTTTGCCTCATGAAGAATTTATCCCCTTACTGCATTACCTTGATGATGATGAAGACAAACGTAAACTTCACCAGCTCGCAGGGCGTGTAGCTGACTTATTTGACCAATATTTAGTTTATCGTTCTGATTGGTTAGCTTCGTGGGAAAAAGATGAGTTAATAGAAGGGTTGAGTGAAAATCAACGTTGGCAAAAAATATTGTGGGTAGCATTACAGCAATACACAAAAGATCTTAATCAGCCTCAATGGCACCGTTCTAATCTTTATCAACAATTTATTTCGACATTAAATAATACAGAAGAAGGTGAGCTTCAACACTGTTTTCCACCCCGTATTTTTATTTGTGGGATTTCAGCTCTACCTCAAGTTTACTTGCAGGCATTACAAGCGATAGGTCGTCATACCGAGATCTATTTACTCTTTACCAACCCTTGCCGTTACTATTGGGGAGATATTCAAGATCCTAAATTTCTCTCTCGTCTTAATAGTAGAAAACCACGTCATTATAAGCAATTACATGAATCACCTTGGTTTAAAGACGAAAAAAATGCTTCTTCGTTATTTAATGATGAGGGTGAACAAAATATTGGCAATCCACTATTAGCGTCATGGGGGAAACTGGGTAAAGATAACCTTTATTTTCTTTCTGAACTTGAATATACCGATGTATTAGATGCATTTGTTGAGATCCCAAGAGATAATTTACTTCATCAATTGCAAGCTGACATTCTTGATTTAGAAGATTTTTCGCAATTAGGTACAACACTTGAAACGTATGAGTGTAGTGAAAATAAACGTGTAATTTCACCAGATGATAACTCACTGACTTTTCATGCCAGCCATAGCCCACAGCGTGAAGTGGAAGTGTTACAAGATCAATTACTGCATTTGTTAGAGCAAGATCCTGAATTATTACCACGTGATATTATTGTGATGGTTGCGGATATCGATAGCTATACACCTTATA
This sequence comes from Proteus faecis, assembly GCF_030286765.1. Lineage (NCBI taxonomy): Bacteria > Pseudomonadati > Pseudomonadota > Gammaproteobacteria > Enterobacterales > Morganellaceae > Proteus > Proteus faecis. The sequence continues at coordinate 66,629 of NZ_JASVWV010000009.1, read as the reverse complement.
TTCAAGCTGTGTTTGGTAATGCACCTTCAGAACGTTATCTTCCTTTTGCAATTTCAGATAGAAAAGCTCGTCAAGCACACCCAGTATTGCAAGCTTTTATTACGTTGTTAGAGCTTCCTCAAAGTCGTTTTACCGCTGAACAAGTGTTGGCATTGCTTGAAGTTCCTGCTTTAGCTGGGCATTTCTCTATTTTTGAAAATGAACTAAAACTATTACGTCGTTGGGTCGATGAGTCAGGCATACGTTGGGGATTAGATGATGAGAATGTGGCTTCATTCTTATTACCCATCACGGGTAAAAATACGTGGGAGTTTGGTTTACTGCGTATGTTGCTTGGTTATGCGATGGAAAGTGAAAATGGTCCTTGGAAAGGCGTGCTTCCTTATGATGAGTCCAGTGGCTTAGTTGCTGAACTTGCAGGATATCTCGCTGATTTTCTTTATACATTAAGTGAGTGGCGTACACGTTTAAGTGAAACTCGTTCATTAGAAGCATGGCTAGAAGTTGGACAACAATTAGTTGATGCCTTTTTTGAATCTGATGAGGAAACGGAATTAGTCTTAGCGCTTATTATTCAACAATGGCAAAAAGTGATTGAAAATGGATTGAAAGCGCAATATCAAAATGAAATTCCGCTAGTTCTTATTCGTGATGAATTAACAGTTCGGTTTGATGATGAAAAAATTAGTCAGCGTTTTTTAGCCGGTAGCATTAATTTCTGTACATTAATGCCTATGCGCTCCATTCCCTTTAATGCAGTGTGTCTATTAGGAATGAACGACGGTATTTATCCTCGTAATATTCAGCCGTTAGGGTTTGATTTAATGGCGGAAAAACGCCGTCGTGGTGATAGAAAACGTCGTGATGATGACCGCTATTTGTTCCTTGAAGCGCTTAGTTCAGCTGAAAAATACCTTTATATTAGTTATATCGGAAAATCGATACGGGACGATCGAGAATGTAACCCATCCGTCTTAATCAAAGAGTTACAAGATTATATTGGGCAAAACTTCCGTTTGCCGGAAGATGGTGAACTCAATGTCGATGAGAGTGCAATTCGCATAAATCAGCATTTATTAACACAACATAGCCGTGTTCCTTTTGCTCAAGAAAATTTCCGAATCGATGCTTCTTTTCGCTCTTATGCTTCTGAATGGCTACCTGCTGCCAGTGGGCAGGGGGAGATTCATCAATGTTTTACGGAAGCACTTAATGATGATGACACAATAGATAAAGTTTCTGTTGATGAGCTAGCTCGTTTTTATCGTCATCCTATTCGTGCTTTCTTCCAACAAAGATTAAAAACAAACTTTGTAATTGAAGAAACAGAATTACCGGAAGAAGAGCCATTTGTGATAAATGCGCTTCAACGGTATCTATTGAATCAATGGTTATTAAAGGCATTGATTGATCAAAGCTCAACAGACGCTTTGTTTGAGCGTATCAAAGCAGCTGGACAACTTCCGGCGAGCGCATTTGGTCAAATTTATTGGGAGCAACAAATAGAAGAGTTACTTCCTTTAGCTGAAAAGATAAGAAGTGAACGATCAGCCACACATTCTGTCACATTAGAGCAAAGCTTTAGTGCAATGCCACTGATTGGCCGTTTAAATGAGGTACAAGCTGATGGTTTATTACGTTGGCGACCCGCCAGCTTAACCGCTAATGATTTATTGCAGCTTTGGATTGAGCACTTAGTTTATTGTTTAAAAGAGGGCGCTGGCGAGAGTCGGTTTTACGGCAGAAAAGAGACTCAATGGTGTTTATTACCTGTTGATCCTGAATTTGCCTATTCAACATTAGACAATTTAATCAGCGATTATAAACAAGGGTTAAACAGCCCATTAGCGCTATTTGCGAAAAGTGGCTGGGCTTGGTTACAAGCTTGCTATGATAAAAAATCACAAGCGTTTTTACTTGATGATGAAGAGACTCTAGAAAAAGCAGAATTAGTACTGATGCAACATTTAACGGATAGCTATAATCGAGATGGTGAAATGAATGACATGTATGTTCAGCGCGCCTTCTCTCAATTAGACGAGCCTTTTTTACAAACAGTCAAACAGACGGCGTTAACAATATTTAAACCAATAATTCCATTTCTGAAAAAATAAGGGAGCTCATATCAGATGAGAAAATACTGCTCGCAACTATGGATTATGTTGCTATTGATGCTACTGAGCATCAACAGTTTTGCTGTTGATCCACTCTGGCAAGTATTGCCTGATAGCATTGAAAAAAGTGAGAGTGATCCACGGCAATATCAAGCGATTAAACTACCTAATGAAATGACCGTATTACTGGTTTCTGATGAAAAGGCAGTTAAATCATTAACGGCAGTTGCATTACCTGTTGGCGCATTAGAAGATCCAGATAGCCAGCAAGGTCTTGCTCACTATTTAGAACATATGGTGCTAATGGGGTCGGCGAAATATCCTCAATCAGGCAGTATGTCTGAATTCTTACAAAAGAATGGTGGCTCTCATAATGCCAGTACAACGACCTATCGTACTGCATTCTATTTAGAAGTGGAAAATAGTGCTATTGATGAAGCGGTTGATCGCCTTGCTGATGCTTTAGCTGAACCCTTACTTGATCCTAAAAATGCAGATCGTGAGCGTAATGCGGTTAATGCTGAATTAACCATGGCGCGTGCGCGTGATGGTATGCGTTTTTGGCAAGTCAGAGCTGAAACGTTAAATCCATTACATCCAAGTTCTCGCTTTATGGGGGGGAACTTAGAGACATTAAGTGATAAACCAAATAGTAAGCTTCAAGATGAATTGATTAAATTCTATCAAAAACACTATTCTGGTAATTTAATGAATGGTGTTATTTATAGTAATAAATCACTCGATGAGTTATCTAAATTAGCCGCAAATACTTTCGCTCGTATCCCGAATAAAAAGGCAGATGTGCCCGTCACCACAGTACCTGCTATGACGGATAAAGAAAAAGGGTTAATGATCCATTTAGTACCCGCTCAACCGCAAAAGACTTTACAAATTGAGTTTGGTATAGATAACAATGTTGCTGATTTTCGTAGTAAATCTGATGAATATATTGGTTATTTAATCGGTAATCTTAGTGCAGGTACATTGGCAACATGGCTACAAGATCAAGGTTTAGCTGAAAGTATTAGTGTATCTTCAGAGCCTTATATCGATCGGAATCAAGGCTCATTTACGATTTATGTTGCGCTGACAGATAAAGGCTTAGCGCAAAAAGACAAAGTGATTTCCGCTATCTTTTCATACATTCGTTTAATTAAGACGGAAGGTATCAGTCAACGTTACTTTGATGAAATTGCGAATGTATTAGATCTCTCATTCCGTTATGGCTCTATTGTAAGAGATATGAATTACATAGAAGGTATTTCGGATATGATGTTGCGTTATCCAATCAAAAATATCCTAAATGCGGGTTATATTGCTGATAAGTATGAGCCTTCAGCTATCCTTTCTCGTCTTGACTCTCTTACACCAGAGAAAGCGCGTATTTGGGTAATAAGCCCTAATGAGCCCTCTAATAAACAAGCCTACTTTGTTAATGCCCCTTATCAGGTTGATAGAATCACAGATAAGCAATTAAAAACATGGCAAACATTATCGGATGATATTTCATTATCATTGCCAGCACTTAATCCTTATATTCCTGATAATCTTTCTCTGATCGATGCGGATAACAAAATCATCAAACCAGAATTGTTGTGGCAAGATAAAAGCGCTCGCTTGTTTTATATGCCATCACATTATTTCTCTGATGAGCCAAAGGCCAGTGTGACATTAAGTTTAGTGAATAAGGGATCAGACATTACTGTTAAGCAACAAGTAACACAAACTTTAACGGATTATCTTGCTGGTTTAGCATTAAGTGAATTATCTTACCAAGCTTCTGTTGCTGGAATGAATATCTCATCCTCATCAGGACAAGGTATTGATTTTTCAATGAATGGTTATACACAACATTTACCAGAACTCGTTAATGCTACACTGAAAAGCTATATGAGTTTCGAATCAACTCAAGAAGAGCTCGATCAAGCTAAATCTTGGTATCGTGAACAACTTGATGTGACTCATAACTTAAAAGCATTTGAAGAAGCGATGTTACCGGCTCGCCGATTAAATACGATCCCGTATTATGAAGAAGCTGACAAACTCAAAGCATTAGAGTCAATTACACTGCAAGATATTATTGATAATCGCCGTGAAGTAATTAAAAACTCGGCACTTCAAGCGCTGATTATTGGTAACTTAACGCCAGAGCAAAGTCGCGATATTGCTAAATCTGCACACGAATTATTAGGTAATCAAGGTACAGAATATTGGATCGGTGAAACATTAGTATTCAATAAATTAAATGCGGTTGAATTCCAAAGTAAATCGAAGAGTACAGATAATGCATTAGGTGAGCTTTATATCCCAATAGGTTATAGCCGTCTTGAAGGTCAAGCTATTTCTTCAGTGCTAGCGTCTGTTATCAAACCTTGGTTTTATGATCAATTAAGAACAGAAGAGCAGCTAGGTTATGCGGTATTTGCTTACCCAAGCTCTATGGGTGAACAATCAGGGATCGGCTTTTTACTGCAAAGTAATGCCAAACCACCTGTCTACTTAAATAAGCGCTATAACGCATTTTATCAACAAGCTTACGAACGTTTGAAAAAAATGAGTGAAGCTGATTTTAATCAGTATAAACAGGCGATTATTACTGAAGTTAAACAACCACCTCAAACATTCTATGAAGAAGTTTCTCTTTATCGAAATGACTTCCATCGTAATAACTTAAAATATGATGGACGTGAAAAATTCTTGGCTGAGCTTAATAAAGTAACGTTAAAACAAGCTATTGAATTTTACGAAAAAGCAATTATAAAACCGAACGGATTTATTTTTGTCTCTCAAGTTATTGGTAAAGATGGCAAAGATGCTGATTACGCTGAAAATAAACAATGGAAACGTTACGCTACGGTAAGTGAATTACAAAAAACTTTACCTATTGAGGAAATTAAAGAGTGAGTGAAGTGATACAGGCACAGCCACTAAACCCGTATACACTTCCGCTGTACCAAAGACGCCTCATTGAGGCGTCAGCAGGAACAGGGAAAACTTATACAATCGGGTTGTTGTATTTACGGTTGCTTCTTGGGTTAGGCGGAGAGTCTGCATTTTACCGCCCTCTCAATGTTGAAGAGATTTTAGTTGTGACATTTACGGATGCGGCGACAGATGAATTACGAGCACGTATTCGCAAAAATATCCATGAACTAAGACTTGCCTGTATTCGTCACGATGTTGAAAGTTGCAATGATACTTACCACGAGTTACTTAAACAGATCCCTAATAAAGAGCTGGCGGCACAATGGTTGCTAGAAGCAGAGCGCCAAATGGATGAAGCGGCTATTTATACTATTCATGGTTTTTGTCAGCGTATGTTGGCAAACAATGCATTTGAATCAGGCGTCTTGTTTGAACAAGTCTTGATCCAAGATGAATATGAGCTCAAAAAACGGGTATGTGCTGATTTCTGGCGCCGTCATTGTTATCCACTTTCTTATGATGTTGCTAATGCAGTAAGCCAGATTTGGTCTGGCCCTGAACAACTGCTTTATGAAATACAGCCTTATTTACAAGGTGAAATGCCCGAAATTGAAGGTGTGGCATTAGACAGTGAAAATGAATCAGTCAAAGAGCGTCATCAAGCGGTTATTGAAGCAATTAACAAGGTAAAAGCGCGTTGGCATGCACATCAACATGAAGTTGAAGCATGGATAACAGCTTCGGGTGTTGATAAACGTAGTTATAGCAGTCGTTTCTTACCTAAATGGATTGAAGAAATAACCTTGTGGGCGTCAACATCAGAAACGAAAAGCTATCAATTACCAGATTGTTTGGTTCGTTTTTCGCAAGAAACGCTGAATGAGAAGAGCACTAAAGGCCCAGCACCAGAACATATTCTTTTTGTTGAAATTGAACGATTAACAAAGCAGAGCTTAACTCTGCGTGATGTTATTCTGGTCAATGCGATCCCTGAAATACGCCAAGGCATTGAAAATGAAAAGATGCGTCGCGGTGAAATGGGATTTGATGATTTATTAACACGTTTAGATAGAGCATTGAAACGTGAAGGTGGTGAAGCTTTAGCGCAAGCTATTCGTGAACGCTATCCTGTTGCAATGATCGATGAATTCCAAGATACGGATCCCCAACAATATCGTATTTTTGATGCGATTTATGGTGAGTATGAAAACAGTGGGTTGTTGTTTATTGGTGATCCCAAACAGGCAATTTATGCTTTCCGGGGGGCGGATATTTTTACTTATATTCAAGCTCGAAAGCAGACATCTCATCACTATACATTAAATACTAACTGGCGCTCTGCGCCGGGTATGGTGAATGCCGTTAACAAGCTTTTTATGCGTTCTAATACCCCTTTTTTATTTGAGCATATCCCTTTTATTGAAGTAAGCTCGGCTGAAAAAAATCAAGACATGGCCTTTGTTTACCATGATAAACCGGTTTCACCTTTTAATTTTTGGCTTGCTGAAGGCGAAAGTGTTTCTACGGGAAATTATGAGCAAATTATGGCAGCACAATGTGCCGCACAAATTCGTGATTGGTTATCAGCAGGGGATCAGCAACAGGCTTGGTTGATTGAGCAAAATGCAAAAAAAACAGTTACGTCTGCTGATATTATGGTATTGGTGCGTAGCCGTAGAGAAGCGATACTGATCCGTGATGCATTGAATTTACTTTCAATACAGTCAGTATTTTTATCCAATCGTGAAAGTGTTTTTGAAACCAACGAAGCTAAAGATCTACTTTGGTTATTACAAGCGGTTGTAACACCTGAAAAAGAGCGAGTTTTAAGGGCTTCGTTAGCCAGCCGATTATTTGGTTTTAGCGCAAAGCAAATTGATGATTTGAACCGCAGTGAGGCTCACTGGAATAGTTACGTGGAGAAGTTTGCTGATTATTATGTATTATGGCAAAAGCGTGGTGTTTTACCAATGTTGCGCAAAATCATGATGGATAATCAAATTGCAGAAAATTTACTCGCAAGTATTGATGGCGAACGCCGGCTTACCGATATCATGCATATTGGTGAGTTATTACAAGAAACATCATTACAACTCGATAGTGAACATGCTCTTATTCGTTGGTTAGCACAACAGATTTCTCATCCTGATGCGCAATCTGAAAGCCAACAAATGCGTTTGGAAAGTGACCGAAATCTTGTGCGAATTTGTACTATCCATAAATCTAAAGGTCTTGAATATCCTATTGTTTGCTTACCTTTTGCTTGTAATTACCAAGAGCAAAAAGGGGCTCTTTATCATGATAGAGATAAATTTTACGCAAAATTAGATATTTTTAGCCGACCTGAAAGTTTACGCTTAGCGGATGAAGAGCGCTTAGCTGAAGATTTACGCTTACTTTATGTGGCATTAACGCGATCTAAATTTTGCTGTTATGTTGGTGTAGCTCCTCTTGTCAAAGGGAATAAACGTAAGTCTGGGCTTACTGATTTGCATAAAAATGCTTTAGGGTATTTATTACAGCAAGGCGAAGAAGGTAATAGTGAATTATTGCATCAAGCAATTCATGCCTTATTAGATGATAATATCAGTGTTACAACGCTTGATAATATATCAGCGCATCGCTATCAACCTCAATTATCCCCTGAAACCAACCTTGAAGCTGCTATATTTAAACGTCAGATCCATGATAATTGGCGTATAACAAGTTATTCAGGATTAACCTATCAGCATTCAAATCGTCATTATCATTTTGATTTAGGTGATATTGAGGCTTTGGTGCAATCTATCGCACCAGGGCTTGATACAGATGCTAAAGGTGAGAAACGACAAGAAGAGATTGATGAAAACTCTATTCATCATTTCCCTCGTGGTGCAGTCGCAGGAACGTTCTTACATAGTTTGCTGGAAGTATTAGATTTTTCGCAACCTATTGATGAACAGTGGATGCAAGAACAATTGAGCGTTCAAGGTTTTGATGAAAAGTGGGCTCCCCTTTTAGTTACATGGATGGAAACACTGTTTCATACACCGCTTAATTCTCAAGGGTTGTGCTTGGCTGATATCCCAAAATCACAACAACTTGATGAGTTACAGTTCTATTTACCTATTGAGAAAGAGCTATCATCAGCCCAATTAACTCAGTTAATTAGTCAGTTTGACCCTCTGTCAAGACGTTGTCCAGCTCTGCAATTTCAACAAGTAGAAGGGATGCTTAAAGGCTTTATTGACTTGGTCTTTTCTTGGGAAGGTAAATACTATGTTGTGGATTATAAATCGAATTGGTTAGGTGAATCGAGTGAGGATTACACACAAGAAGCGATGATGAATGCAATGATGGATCATCGCTACGATTTACAATATCAACTCTATACCTTAGCGTTACATCGCTTTTTACAACAGCGCATCCCTGATTATGATTACAAAAGTCACTTTGGCGGAATTTATTACCTCTTTTTACGTGGTATAGACAAAGCACACCCTGGAAATGGTGTTTATGCCTATTTGCCTGATGAAGCTTTTGTTTTGGCATTAGATTCACTATTTACAGGACAAAGTAGCAAACCAGATGTAGTCGGTGAGAAATAAAAATGATCAAACTCTTAGAACAAGCGATTACACAAAACTTATTACGACCTTTAGATCTTCGATTTGCACAAATGCTGGTTGAAGATGAAAACCCTATTTTGCTGTTTGTATTTGCTTATTTGAGTGCTCAAACTGGAGCGGGTCACGTTTGTTTACCATTGAATATTATTCAAAAAGATCAATTATTCGATGGTAGACAAAAAGAGTTTGCACAAGAGATTTGGCAAAAAATGGGTAAACCTTCTGCTAAACAAATAGTAGAAGAGTTGACTCATTGTCATTGCGTTAGTCAAAGTCGCGATGATTCCCCCTTTCCCATTATTTTAGATAATGAATATCTTTATCTACAAAGAATGTGGAGTTATGAAGAGAAAGTTGCTCAGTTTTTTAGGCGTGATCAGGCTATTGTTGATATTGATGAAAATGAATTAATTAAGGTACTCAACCAACTTTTTCCAGCAACGAAAGAAAACCAAGAAACAAATTGGCAAAAAATAGCTGCCAGCGTTGCTATCACCAGCCCTATTTCCATTATTTCTGGCGGTCCAGGAACAGGTAAAACGACAACCGTTGCTAAAATTTTAGCTGCTTTTGTGATGCTCACATCGAATGAAAAACCAATTATTCAATTAGCCGCTCCTACAGGTAAAGCGGCAGCAAGATTAACGGAATCTTTAGGTAACGCCTTAGCGCAACTTAATTTAAGTGAAGAAGAAAATAAATGGATGCCAAAGCAGGCACAAACTATTCATCGCTTATTAGGTGCTCAACCTGAAAGCCAGCAAGTGCGCTACCATAAAGATAATCCATTACAGCTTGATATTTTAGTTGTTGATGAAGCCTCAATGGTTGATTTACCTATGATGGCGCGTTTGATTGATGCGCTTCCATTAAAATGTCATGTTATTTTCTTAGGTGATAAAGACCAACTTGCTTCTGTTGAGGCAGGTGCTGTATTAGGTGATATCTGCCGTTTTGCTGAAGATGGTTTCAGTCAAAAAAGATTTGAGCAGATTAATCACTTAACTCAAGGTGAATTGGTTAAATCTACGGATATTATTCCAGTTTCTCAAACGCCAGTATCTGTCGTCAGTGACTCTCTGTGTCTATTACGTAAAAGTTATCGTTTTGGTGAAGATTCAGGGATAGGGCAACTGGCTTTTGCGGTTAATAAAGGGCAGACCAAAACAGCGATTACGTTACTAAAAAAAGCAGAGATTAGTCCACAACAGCTTGAAATAGCATTAGAGCCCCAAGATGTGAGCTTTATTGCTTTGGAGTCAAAAGAAAGTTATTTACTGATGATTCAAGATGCCGTTAATGCCTATCGAGAATACCTCACTTTAGTTTCTCAAAAAGCCTCACCTGATATTATTCTTAATGCATTTAACCAATACCGTTTATTGTGTGCGCGAAGAGAAGGCCCTTTTGGTGTGAGTGGGTTAAATGACAGAATTGAAATGTTATTGCATCGCCAGCGATTGATCCGCCGTCCTACAAATAGTTATCAAAGTGATTATATTGGACGCCCCATTATGATCCAACGAAATGATAGTACATTAGGTCTGTTTAATGGTGATATTGGCATTATGCTCAATAACGATGAAGGTGACATGAAGGCTTTTTTTCAACTACCTGATGGAAAGTTGAAAGCGATCCAACCGAGTCGATTACCACAACATGAAACGGCATATGTAATGACAGTGCATAAATCACAAGGTTCTGAATTTACCCATACAGCGTTAGTACTACCCGATAAGTTTTCACCTGTTGTTAGTCGTGAATTGCTGTATACCGCATTAACACGTGCTAAACAGAAGCTTTCTCTTTATGCTTCAGAGTCTATGGTGAGAATGGCAATACACACACGTATTCAACGTCGAAGCGGATTAATTGATAAATTACGTTATTAGCTGTTAGTGAATAATAGAAAATAAAAAAGACAGGCATTGAGAGGGGGCCTGTCTTTTTTTATGATGATTAATTACTCTTTATGTAAGTCTAAAATCAAAATTTTAGAGCGACGTTGGTAATTATAAAGTGCTTGTTTTTCAATGGGCAACTTATCAATTTCAGCAGGTTCAAATCCTTTTTCTTGAAACCAGTGTATGCTGCGAGTTGTTAGAACAAACAGCTTTTCTAACCCTAATTGCTTAGCATGTGCTGAAATCCGTTGTAGCAAAACTTCACCACGGCAAGAGCTACGATAATCTGGATGTACTGCCACACACGCCATTTCGCCAATTTTTTCTGATGGATAAGGGTAGAGCGCTGCACATGCAATAGTCATATTATCGCGTTCAATAATAGTAAATTGATCAATTTCAATTTCCAATTGTTCTCTTGAGCGTCTGACTAAAATACCTTGCTGTTCTAATGGGCGAATAAGTTCGAGTATGCCACCAATATCATTAATATTTGCTCTACGAACTTTCTCTGCACTCTCCATGACGATTTGAGTACCAATACCATCACGAGAGAATAATTCTTGAATAAGAGCACCATCAGATTGATAACTTAGTAAGTGGCTGCGTTCTACACCTCGACGACAGGCTTTAACCGCTCCCCGTAAGAATCTTACTGTGCCTGAATGGTAATCACCTTCTGTTTGTAGTTCTAGAATTTTATCTTCGGCTTGATTAGGTAGCAGTTCAGAAACAATGTGGCCTTCTTCATCGGCAACACCTTGAAATGAGCAAAAACCAATTAGTTTTTGTGCTTTAAGTTTTATCGCAAGCTGTGTTGCCACTTCCTCTGAGGTAAGATTAAAGCTTTCCCCCGTAACAGAGACTGCAACAGGGCCAATTAATACAATAGCATTACTGTCTAACTGGCGATGAATTGCTTCTTCATCAATACGACGAATTTTTCCGCTATGACAGTAATCAACGCCATCATCAACCCCTAATGGTTGCGCGATAACAAAGTTACCACTGACAACATTAATATGGGCACCTTGTAATGGAGTATTACTTAAACTCATTGATAGGCGAGCTGTAATATCGAGTTGCAATGTACCTGCAGCTTGTTTCACGATTTCTAAGGTTTTACTATCTGTGATACGCGTATGTTTATGATAAATCGGAGATACTTTTTGTACTTCAAGAGCAGCATCAATTTGTGGGCGAGCACCATAAACAACCACTAAACGAATACCTAGGCTATGTAACAACCCAATATCATTAATGATGGATGGGAAATTTTCGTGAGCAATGGCTTCGCCACCCAACATAATGACAAATGTTTTGCCTCTATGTGCATTAATATACGGAACCGAGTGGCGGAATCCATCGACCAATTCGGTGCTACGCTCTTTCATAAAACCCTCTCAAGTGAATTTTTATTCGCATTTAATGTATTTTTATTCTTTTTGAGGAGGAATGGCAAGTAAAATCCTATCTTATTGTTTTACCTGAAGGCAGAATATTCGTGTAAAAGTGAGTAATTGTGCTGTTTTTAAGTGACAGTGAAGTGTGGATTGGGTAAAGTTTTTTGTTCTTAACTTTTTTTATCTCTTTTTAGAGTTTATTGACGTTAATCGTTTTTTTGGAATATTTTCATGAGTCATTCTGAGCACAATCAAACTCGTCGTCGTCTTGTTAAAGGAATTGGCGCGTTATTATTGTTAAGTGTTAGTCCTGCTGGTTTTGCTGCCACAGCATCTATTGTTGCTGTGAGGGTTTGGCCTGCCTCGACTTATACTCGCGTGACTATAGAATCCAGTACGCCACTGAAATATCGTCAGTTTGCATTATCAAATCCTGAACGTATTGTGGTGGATTTAGAAGGTATTCAACTTAATAGCGTACTGAAAGGTGTCGCTAATCAGGTTCAGACTAGCGATCCGTATTTAAAGCTTATTCGCGTTGGTCAAAATACACCTAAAACAGTACGACTGGTATTTGAAGTAAAAACGCCTGTACAACCACAAATGTTTACGCTTAAACCTGTGGCTGAATTTAAAAACCGTTTGGTATTAGATTTCTATCCAAGCCATGGTGCTGACACTGAAGATGATCCTCTCTTAGCACTCTTGCGTGAATATAACGATGGTGATTTACAGCAAGCTGTGCCGGCACAAACGGATACCCGTAAACCGGGTAGAGCAGGGCGCGATAGACCTATTATTATCATGATCGACCCTGGCCATGGTGGAGAGGATCCGGGGGCAATTGGTAAATATAAAACACGTGAAAAGGATGTGGTTTTACAAATTGCTCGTCGTTTAAGAACGCTTATTGATAAAGATGCCAAAATGAAGGCGTATATGACACGTAATGAAGACGTCTTTATCCCATTGACAGTACGTGTTGCTAAAGCGAGAAAAATGCAAGCGGATTTATTTGTCTCTATCCATGCTGATGCGTTTACAAATCGTGCAGCAAGAGGTTCATCTGTTTTTGCATTATCAAAAACGGGCGCAACAAGTAATACAGCACGCTATCTTGCTCAAACACAAAATGAGTCTGACTTAATTGGTGGCGTGAGTAAAAGTGGCGATCGGTATGTAGACCATGCAATGCTTGATCTTGTGCAAACGGCGACTATTAATGATAGCCTAAAATTTGGTAGTGAAGTGCTTAAGTTATTAGGCGGTATTAATAAACTGCATAAAAATAAAGTCGATCAGGCCGGTTTTGCGGTATTAAAAGCGCCAGAGATCCCATCCATCTTAGTAGAAACTGCTTTTATCAGTAATATTGAAGAAGAGAAAAAACTAAAAACAGCTAAATTCCAGCAACAGATTGCAGAATCTATTTTCAAAGGGATCAAAGCTTATTTCGCTAATGGTGGCGAATTAACATTAGCTGATCGTAGCTAATTTTTTTCATATTTTTTTCTATTCCAGTAGAAAGTCAATCTTATACGCTTTCTATTGGGATTTTTTATTGTATTTTTAATACAATAAATCCATCTAATACAATGTGTTATTGAAATAAATAACAGTGAATGACGCAAATCTATGAGTGATATAATTAGGTTTGTAAATTAAGAGAGAAAGTAGATTAAGAGGCTATTTTGAAGAGAAATTGGTTGCGGGAGCTGGATTTGAACCAACGACCTTCGGGTTATGAGCCCGACGAGCTACCATGCTGCTCCATCCCGCGACTGAATTGTTGTTTATAGAATTGGTTGCGGGAGCTGGATTTGAACCAACGACCTTCGGGTTATGAGCCCGACGAGCTACCATGCTGCTCCATCCCGCGACTGATACTATAACTTACTGCTTTGTGAATTGGTTGCGGGGGCCAGATTTGAACTGACGACCTTCGGGTTATGAGCCCGACGAGCTACCAAGCTGCTCCACCCCGCGTCTCCACAGAGGGGCACTATACTCAGGATCTGCCGAGTTGCAAGTTTTTTATGAAATTTTTACAGTTTTCTTTTAAAAACGGTCAGAAATAACACATCAAGATGCAAATTTAGGCAGTTATACTCGTCATGCTTCAAATTATTTAGAGTATATACTTGATGTTTAAAAGTCATATTGATTGGGTGATAATAGAAAGTCTTTACAATTAGTATATTCATATCTTTATTGATTTTGCTTTGGTATCTTTCTAACTCAAAATCGACACTCAAATTTAGTTATTAAGCGGGTCAAAAATGGTTACTTGGCGAAAATCGTTAATTTTAGGTATGTTAGCGCTTGCCTTGTCAGGATGTCATCGTCCAACAGAGCAAGGGCAACAGTATAAAGATGGAAAGCTTAAGCAAGATCTCATTGAAGTAAGTTCGCCAAACACGCAAGGTACCCCCATTAATGGCCCTGATTACTTACAACAAGTAAGTCAGATAAACCAGACATCATCTCGTTTGTATAATAGTAATAAAGAGACTTATCAGGCAGTTGAAAACTGGTTACGTTCTGGTGCAGATACCAGACAATTACGTCAGTTCAATCTTTCTGCATTTCAAATGGAAGGGGTTGATAAGTACGGTAATGTTCAGTTTACTGGATATTATACACCTGTTCTTGAAGCTCGTTTAACGCAACAAGGTGAATTCCAATATCCTCTTTATAAAATGCCTACTAATAGTCGTTCAAAATTACCTTCTCGTGCAGCTATTTATAATGGTGCATTAAGTCCATCTTTAATTGCAGCGTACAGTAACTCCATTATGGATAATTTTATGATGGAAGTTCAGGGAAGTGGTTATGTTGATTTTGGTGATGGCAAACCTTTAACGTTCTTTGGTTATGCAGGGAAAAACGGACATCCTTATCGCAGTATTGGTAAGGTGCTTATTGATAATGGTGAAGTAGAAAGAAAAGATATGTCGATGCTCGCTATTAGAGATTGGGCAGATAAGCACAATGATGCTGAAGTGAGAAAATTATTAGAAGAAAACCCATCGTTTGTTTTTTTCAAACCAGAACCTTTTACACCTGTTAGAGGCGCCAGTGCTATCCCGCTTGTTGCACTTGCCTCTGTGGCTTCTGACAGAAGTATTATTCCAGCCGGAACGGTGTTACTTGCTGAAATTCCTCTACTTGATGATACGGGTAAATTTACAGGTGAATATCAAATGCGTTTAATGGTGGCATTAGATGTAGGGGGAGCAATTAAAGGCCATCATTTCGATATTTATCATGGAATTGGTAAAGATGCTGGTCATATGGCAGGTTTCTATAATCATTATGGGCGAGTTTGGGTATTAAAAAAATCACAACTTAACTCATTAAACCCTTCATCATAAAAACGATTTACTATTTATCTGCTCGTTATAAACGGTAAAATTATATTCACGACATGGCTATTGATATTAATAGCCATGATTATTTCTGTTATTTAGGTTGTTATCGCATCATGCAAAATTCATTATCAGATTCATATTTACAACGCTTTTCTGGAATAGGGCGACTTTATGGGCAAAAAGCGTTGTCTTATTTTGCTCAGGCTCATATCTGTGTCGTGGGTATAGGAGGGGTCGGTAGTTGGGCGGCTGAAGCACTAGCTCGTAGTGGTATTGGTGCTATCACTTTAATTGATATGGATGATGTGTGTGTGACGAACACTAATCGGCAAATACATGCGTTAAAAGAAAGCGTAGGGCAACCAAAATGCGATGTGATGAAACAACGTATTTTAGAAATCAATCCAGAATGCAAAGTGACCAGTATTGATGATTTTGTCACGGTTGATAATGTTGCTGAAATGATGAATAACAACTTTGATTATGTCATTGATGCCATTGATAGTGTAAGGCCAAAGGCTGCATTATTAGCGTATTGTCGCCGTTATAAAATTCCAGTGATCACCACGGGTGGTGCTGGTGGGCAAATTGATCCAACTCAGATCCAAGTGGTTGATTTAGCAAAAACAATTCAAGATCCTTTAGCGGCTAAATTAAGAGAGCGTTTGAAATCTGATTTTAATGTTGTAAAAAATAGTAAGGGAAAATTAGGGATCGACTGTGTTTTCTCAACAGAACAATTAGTTTATCCACAAGGCGATGGTACGGTTTGTGCGGCAAAAAGTACAGCTGATGGTGTGAAACGAATGGATTGTTCAGCCGGTTTTGGTGCTGTAACGATGGTAACGGCGTCATTTGGTTTTATTGCGGTGTCTCATGCATTGAAGAAGATGTTAGCGAAGGCTCAACGTACTCGTCGTATTTGAAGTTGTCGTGTTATTGACGGTGCTCAATCGCACTAGTCGCATACTGATGCTCCTAGTGACTCATTTACTTGTCGCCTAGCTACACCTTGAATTATTTAGCGAAAAACGCCGTAAACCCTCGCCCGACAGGGCGGGGAGCAGTCACAGTATAAAACTTAATACTGTGAGGTGAGTGATTTTAATCGTGCGATAATCGCATTCACTCCGTCTGTGCGAGATTGGCTAATTTGATTAGCCAATCCTAATTGATCAAAAATAGCTAACATATCGATATCAGCTATTTCCTGCGCTGTTTTATTCTCAACAGCGGCTAAAATAATAGTCAATAAGCCTTTTACAATACGGCCATCACTATCACCATAAATATGGTATTTACCATCATTATTTAATTTGGCACCTAACCACACTCTGTTCTCACATCCCTTGATCTCTTTTTCTGTTGTTTTTAATTCATCAGGTAATGCGGGTAATTTACGTGAGAGTTGAACTAATTGGCGATATTTGTCTTCCCACGCTTTTAGTTTTTGGAAATCATTGAGTAATGCTTCTAAAGTGATTTCATGACCAAATGGGTGCTGAGTTGCAAGCAGAGGTGTGTTGTTATTCATTTTAATTATTCATCTTTTAAGAGTGTTAGCGCAAATTTAACGGCATTAATAAAAGCATCAATATCAGCATGTTGATTATAAGGCATAAAAGAAATGCGTAAACAGCCTGAAATGTTTAATGAATCAATAAGAGGCTGTGCGCAGTGTTGCCCAGTGCGTAATGCAATACCTTTCTCTGTGATTAATGTTGCTAAATCACTGTGATGAACACCTTCGAAATTGAAGGAAACAACCGATGAATTGGGCGCTCGATAACTGATAAAACCATTTAACTCACTGAGACGTTTTTCTGTTTCTTCTGCAAGCTCAAGAGCATATTGGTTAGCATGATGCATATCTTGTTTTTCTAACCATGCTAATGTGGCTGAAAATGCAATAACACCTGCAACATTAGGTGTTCCCGCTTCAAAACGTTGAGGAATAGGGGCTGGAGTAAATCCGTTAAATGTTGCGTTAGTTAGCATTTTTCCGCCTCCATGCCAAGGAGCCATGTCTTCTAAATGTTTTCGTTTGCCATAACAAACACCTAATCCATTAGGACCATAAAGTTTATGAGCGGAAAAAACATAGAAATCAAGATCAAGTGCTGTGACATCCGTTGGGTGATGTGCAATACCTTGCGCGCCATCGACAACAAGTAAGCAATTATCATGTTGATGAACGCATTGAGATACCTTATCTAATGCAATTTGAGCACCTGTTACATTCGACATTTGGCTAACTGCAACAATTCGTGTCCGCTTATTGATCAATGTATTTAAACTATTAATTGAAGGTAAAAAATGATCCTCAATTGCCCAGCGGATCACTCGTGCGCCGGTTTGTTCGGCCAGTATCAACCAAGGAATAAGATTTGCATGATGTTCTTGCTCACTAACAATTATTTCATCACCTGCTTGTAAGCGTGGACGAAAATAACCTTGAGCAATAAAGTTGAGTGATTCTGTGGTGCCTTTTGTCCAAATAATCGTATCACTATCAGCACTCTTGATTAATTCGGCAACTTGTTGACGCGTTGCTTCATATTGTTGCGTTGTTTCTCTAGCATGCTGATATTGGCTACGGTGAACCGTTGCAAAGTTATGGCGATAAAATGCATCTGAGGCCTCTATCATGGCGAGAGGCTTTAATGCAGTTGCTGCACTATCGAGGTAAATCGTCTTTTCTTTAAGAGCAGGAAATTGTTGTCGAAATAAATCAGGTGAAAATAGGTTCATAGTTAGGCTGTATTGGTAGACGAATAAATTTTCGCGATTTGTCATTAAAATAAGGCGTATAGATTATACAGTTAATTATATTTATTTATAACGGAAACCAGAGAGCATCAGTGTGTTATGAGTTATCTCGCCTATAATAACATGATTAAGGTGATGAAAGTTCACACAATAAAAAATCACTGAGATCAGATTAATATCCTATTTTTCTCTTGTTTTAATTTATAAGGAATAATTTGCGGTAAGCTTTTTTAGAATAATGATGATAAGTTCATTATAAAAAATGGATGAAAACATCGAAATGGTGTACGTGAGTAATTAAAAAATAGAGAAAAATAGGGAATAAAAAAAGCACCGCCTTGGCGGTGCACTATAAAATCACTATGGACAGACAGGGTAAATGTACAGGAAGTGAAAAAAAACAGTAGCATCAGCTACTAAGTCTGGAATTTCCAGACAACTTGCAAACACAACATCACAACCACAAAGCCAAAAGTTTTGCAGTATTACTACTACACAACTTTTCGTTCCGGCTTAGGAAGTGCGCTTACTATAGGTATTTACTGGCTAATCATCAAGGGACAATTTATAATGCTTCGCATAAAAAAAACTAATGATGAAAGTTAGGGTCTACTAATAGCCAAAATAGGGGTTTAAGAACCGAATATGTCTAAACGTTTACCGCCATTAAATGCGCTTAGGGTTTTTGATTCAGCGGCACGTCATTTAAGTTTTACTAAAGCCGCTGAAGAATTATTTGTGACACAAGCAGCAGTGAGCCACCAAATTAAAACATTAGAAGAATTCCTTGGGCTAAAATTATTTAGAAGACGCAACCGTTCTCTTTTATTAACGGAAGAAGGGCAGAGTTATTACCTCGATATTAAGGAAATTTTTTCATCAATTAACGAGGCAACTCGCAAATTATTAGCTAGAAGCGCGAAAGGTGCACTTACCGTTAGTCTTTCTCCAAGTTTTGCTATTCAATGGTTAGTACCTCGGTTATCTGGGTTTAACCAAGCTTATCCGGGAATTGATGTGCGAATTCAGGCTGTTGATAGAGAAGAAGATAAACTGGCTGATGATGTTGATGTTGCTATTTTTTATGGTCGAGGTAATTGGACTGGGTTGCGTACAGACCGCCTTTATGCAGAATATTTGATCCCTGTTTGTGCACCATCTTTACTTACAGGTGAAAAACCACTAAAAACCCCATCCGATCTGATTTATCATACACTGCTACATGATACATCTCGTCGAGATTGGCAAGCTTATGTACGTCAATTAGAGATACAAAATCAGATAAATGTGCAACAAGGCCCTATTTTTAGCCATAGTTCAATGGTGATACAGGCTGCTGTACATGGACAAGGCGTTGCATTGGTTAATAATGTAATGGCACGTAGTGAAATAGAATCAGGTCGATTAGTAAGACCTTTTCCAGATGTCCTTGTTAGTAAAAATGCATTTTATTTAGTTTGCCAAGATAGTCAGGCTGAATTAGGTAAGATTGCGGCTTTCCGCCAATGGATTTTATCTCAAGCAGCGAATGAGCAAGAAAAGCTGGGTTTACTAACATCATCTTAATATTGCGATTGGCAAATATCTTCTAGATAGGAAGGAATAAACAGTGAATAGTCGTACATTGCTTATGTTTTCCGCGATCAGTGGCTTCTTTTATGTTGCTTTTGGTGCATTTGCAACTCATAAGCTTGCACCTCATTTATCGCCACAACATTGGGAATACATTCAGTTAGCGATGCGCTACCAAATCGTCCATACCTTATTACTTGTCGGGATTGCGGCAATGTTAATGCGTAAAACCATTTTATGGTTTTATTGGGCGGGTATTTTCTTTGGTGTTGGTATTCTACTTTTCAGTGGTAGCCTTTATTGTATGGCGCTAACACAAGTTAGATTGTTATCTTATTTTACGCCAATTGGTGGATTTAGTTTTCTTATTGGTTGGGCTTTAATTTTTATTGGCGCTTTGCGTCTAAGGGCACCGGCGTCTCGCCATGAATAAAGTTGCATTATATTGTCGCCAAGGTTTTGAAAAAGAGTGCGCGGCTGAGATTACGGATAAAGCAGGTCAAATCGGCATTTATGGCTTTCCTCGTGTTAAAGAAGGAAGTGGTTATGTGATCTTTGAATGTTACCAAGAAGGTGACGCAGACAAGATTGCGCGTGATGTGAGTTTCCGTGAATTAATTTTTGCTCGTCAAATGTTTGTGACAGGTGAATTACTTAAAGATTTACCGCCAGAAGATAGAATTACACCGATTGTTGGAATGCTAAAAGGTGCTGTCGAAAAAGCAGGTGAACTTCGAGTTGAAGTTGCAGACACTAATGAAAGCAAAGAACTATTAAAATTCTGCCGTAAATTTACGGTGCCATTACGTAATCATTTGCGTAATGAGAAAATTTTGCTGAAAGTTGAGAATTTTAGCCGTCCTGTTGTCCATGTGTTTTTTATTGCACCGGGATGTTGTTATGTTGGCTATTCCTATAGTTTTAATAATTCCCCATTTTATATGGGTATTCCTCGATTAAAATTCCCATCAGATGCGCCAAGTCGTTCGACATTAAAACTTGAAGAAGCATTTCATATTTTCATTCCTTATGATGAGTGGGAAGAGCGTTTAGCAAGTGGGATGAAAGCGGTCGATTTAGGCGCATGCCCCGGTGGCTGGACATATCAATTAGTAAAACGCAGTATGATGGTGCATGCTGTTGATAATGGCCCAATGGCACAATCTTTAATGGATACAGGGCAAGTTCGTCATCACCAAGTTGATGGTTTTAAATTTGAACCTACATCTAAAAATATCACATGGCTTGTTTGTGATATGGTTGAAAAGCCAGCCAAAGTTGCTGCATTAATGACAACTTGGATTGCTAATGAATGGTGTCGGGAAGCTATTTTTAACCTAAAATTGCCAATGAAAAAGCGTTATGAAGAAGTCTCTCATATCCTTGAAAAAATAAAGTCAGAGTTAGCGGAAAAAGGGATTAACGTTAAGATCCAAGCTAAGCATCTTTATCATGATAGAGAAGAGATAACCGTTCATATTCAAAATATTTGGGCCGCTTATCGACCAGATCGTGAATTCTAAAAACGTTCAAAGTACATCGATTTATTGATGACAATAAAAGGCTAAGTTTATAAATAGAAACTTAGCCTTTTTTAATGAGAGGAGTTATTTAAAAAATATTAGCTTGTTGAGTTTTAATAATTGGGAACTTAGCTATTTTAAACGTAGCTGTTGTAGATTACCGTTTAATTGAATATCAGTGCGTAATGTCGTGATTTTCCGACTGATAAATGCGGATTCTTTATGGGTAATAAGTTTGTTTTGCCATTTAGTAGGAACATCATCAATATGCTGATAGAGCGATTCTAGATCTGGGTGAATTTGTAAAAGTTCGGTAGCACTTTTGGGCCCAATACCAGGAACTCCTGCAACCTTACTGCTACTTACACCGGTTAATCCCCAATAATCGGTAAGTTGAGATGGTTCGACACCAAATTCAGATTTAATAAATTCTAAATCTAACCAGCGCCGTTGAAAATAATCGCGTATACGAATAGAGGGAGAAAGTAATTGGCAATAACCTTTATCCGTTGAAATAATTGTGACTCGAAAACCCGCATTTGCTACTTTAGTTGCCAATGTTGCTGCAACGTCATCTGCTTCATCACCACCTGAGTGCCAGCTCTGTATTCCTAAATTAAGTAACATTGCTTTAATTTCAGGTAATTGTTGTCGCAAATCATCAGGCATTGGTGTGCGACCTGCTTTATAGTCAGGTAACAGTTGATGTCGCCAACTACCGTCTCTATCATCTTCATCAAAGACCGCTACGGCATGAGTAGGTTGTGTGTGACCAAGCAATTGGTTGACACTCTGTTCACACACTGTTTGGCAAGAAGAACCTGATGCCGCATGAATGCGGCGGATCAGGTTTAAAGCATCAATAATCAGCAAATGTATCATAATAAATTAGCTGATAATCTCGTAACATGGTTGATAAGCTGTACCGCCCGGAAGTTTCATACGATGTTGCTCAACAAAGCCCGTTAATAAAATATCCATACGACGCATAATTTCACGATCACCATGAATTTTATAAGGGCCGTAAGCTTCAATCGCTTTCATACCCACTTCTTTTACGTTACCTGCAACAATACCAGAGAATGCACGACGTAAGTCAGCCGCTAATTTTTCAGGTGATTGATCGGTGCTTAAGTTAAGCGATGCCATGTTTTCATGTGTTGGTTCAAAAGGAAGTTGCAAATCAGCATTGATCTTCATTGACCAGTTAAAGCTATAAGCATCACCAGTACTACGACGATTATCCTTTACCAAAGGCATATATTTTTTCATGATACGAGCAACTTCAGGTGCATCATCAATAATAATTTGGTAATGGCGTCGAGCGTCGTCACCTAATGTATTTGCGATAAAGTCATCTAATACATTAAAGTAGTCTGCACTCTCTTTAGGGCCTGTTAAAATCAGTGGTAATACTTGGTCTTGGTTTTCTGGAGACATAAGGATACCAAGCAGATACAGTAATTCTTCTGCTGTCCCTACACCGCCTGGGAAAATAATAATTCCATGTCCAATTCGTACGAAAGATTCCAGACGTTTTTCAATATCTGGCATAATAATCAGTTCGTTAACTAATGGATTTGGTGGCTCTGCCGCGATGATTGACGGTTCTGTCATACCGATAAAACGGCTATTTCTATAACGTTGTTGAGCATGACCCACAGCAGCACCTTTCATTGGTGCTTCCATCGCACCAGGTCCACAGCCTGTGCAGATATTGAGTTCACGTAACCCTAATTCGTTACCTACTTTTCTGCCGTAAAGGTATTCAGTTTCATTGATTGAGTGACCACCCCAGCAAACGATCATATTAGGATCTTCATCAATATGAAGAGCTCGTGCATTACGCAAAATCGAGAAAATGGTATTAGTGATGTGAGTACTATTTTCTAAGTTCAGGTGAAGATCACGTTTTGCTGTTGTGATTTGCCCGTGAACAAACAATATGTCACGAAGCACTGCAAATAAGTTAGCTTGTAATGAGCGAATAATTTTTCCGTCAACAAAGGCGTCTTCAGGAGGATTGACTAACTCAAGCTTTACGCCTCGTTCACGGCGCAGTACGTTAATATCAAAATCTTGGTATTTAGATAACAGTTCTTTACTACTATCAGTAAGGCTACCAGAGTTGAGAACAGCGAGAGAACAATTGCGAAACAGCTGATAAAGATCACTGCTTGCGGTTCTCTTTAGCATATCAACTTCTAGCTGTGAAAGCAGATCCATGGAACCTAATGGGCTGACATGAGTTATCACGTAGGACTCCTTTTTCTCCTGAAATAACAAACTGAAGTGCAACTGATCTTGGTATAACACAGATCATATTAACATACAGGCATTATTCCCGTTATTGTCTGGCTAATCGACTAATTTCTGGAACAAACTCACAATTACTACGCCAAGGATTGATGTCTAATCCACCGCGTCGCGTATATCTTGCATAAACAGTTAATGTTTCTGGCGTACATAATTGCATGATATCGTGAAAAATTCGCTCAACACACTGTTCATGAAATTCATTGTGTTGTCTAAATGAAACTAAATAGCGTAGCAGTTTTTCACGATCAATCTTTTTACCCTTATATTGAATAGCGACTGATCCCCAATCTGGTTGATTGGTAATAAGGCAATTGGATTTTAACAGATGGCTGACAAGGGTTTCTTCAACCAGTGTATCGGTTGTCGATTCGTTTAACCATTGGACATCAAACTGATAATTATCAATTTCGATATCTTGTTCATCAATACACTCTCCAGCAAAATCGACAATAGGTTGTGATGTAAAATGCGAAAGTGGATAGATAGTCAAATTAACTTTGCCTTTAGCACAAGCTGTTAAATCGTTAAGTAAGGTTTTTTCGACGATATCCCAACTTTCAAAACGAGTTTGATTAAAACTATTGAGATATAATTTAAAACTTTTAGATTCAATAAGATTTTCAGTGGTTGCGTCTAATTCAACATGACCAATAGCAACTTGTGGTAAGCCTTTACTATTAAGCCATGAGAGCTCATACATAGTCCAAATATCACCGCCATGAAAAGGTAAATTTTCAGCAGTTAAAGAGAGTGAATCTCGATTTAGGCTACGTGGTACACCTTGCAATAATCCGGCATCATATTGATCATGATATTGAGTCTCTTTGCCGAGAGATAATGCTTCAAGAGATTTATCACCTTGATATAAAGACATAATTTACATCCTAACTTTAGCTGAAAATAAAAGAAGGTTAATTATACTATTGAAACATCAATAGTATATGAATGCTTTATTTTTGATGCTCTGAATTAGTGACATAATCAGGTAACATAAAGGAAATTCTTATTTAAATAGATAAAATAGATAATCATGACTGAAAATATTTCCTCTAAACTAAAAGCCTTTACGCAAAAGTATGTTGATTTGTGGCAAGAAAAATCAGGCTTACCTCCTGCAAGCGAAGATCTTTATGGTGTTCCTTCTATTTGTATATCAAGAACAGGTGATGAGGTTGTTTACTGGTTACCGCAACCTTTTGTAGGAACAGATAAACTAGAAAAAATTGAAAAAGCGATGGGGATTATTATTCGTCCTGAATTGCATGATTACTTTACTACTCAGTATGCAGGTGATATGCAGGTTCGTTTTAGAGAAATAGATTTCAGCTTGATCCAAGTGTGGAGTGAAGAGGATTTTATTCGCTTACAAGAAAACATTATTGGCCATTTGGTGACTCAAAAACGTTTAAAACTTACACCTACATTGTTTATTGGTACGACAGATTCAGAAAATGAAATAATTTCTGTGTGTAATGTTTCTGGGGAAGTCATTCTTGAAACTTTCGGTAAAAAGAAAAGAGAAGTTTTAGCTGAGAATTTATCTCTCTTTTTATCGGAATTAGTCGCTGTATATAATGAGTGATGTAATCCATAGGCTTTTATTTTTGTGAGATATATCTTACAAAAAAAACGAGTGTTTTTATTAAAAAAACGTCGCTGATAAAAATAGAATTGATTTATTTAAGTAGAGCAATAAGTTATTAACTCATTGTCTTTATTTATAGTTATAGCTCTTTAATTGTTTTTGTTTTGTGGGTTGTTTAAGTAATCAATTATTGGCATTCTACGTCCACCAACTAAGGGACTGTTTGGTGACCGATAAAATGCAGAGTAATCAAGGACACAGGAAATAGGATATTTCCATTAATGTTGATACGGACTTAATCTCAGGGATAGATAAAAACGGTCTTGCTTGGACGCATGTGTTGTACAGACAACTATTTTTCTTGTCTAAAAGGAGTTTCGGCTCCTTTTATTTTTTATTTGTTTTCTGCTATTCCATCCCAATGTTATCCTTATTCGTAAGTTTTATATAAGGGATAAATGATGACACCAGAACAACGCATTTTAGCTAAGTTGCTCTTGATTGAAGAAGAGATGAAGAACATTGAGCTATGGCAATTAGAATCTCCTGCTGAACAAGCATTTGAAAGTGTTGAACCATTCTGTATTGATACAATGAGCGCTCATGAATGGTTACAGTGGGTATTAATTCCACGATTGTCATCAATGATTGAAAACGAGATGCCATTACCGAATGCATTTGCAATCGCACCTTATTACGAAGAAGCATTTAAAGACGATAAGAGTCGAGATGTTACTGATTTACTTAATCATTTGCGTGAACTTGACGCAATGTTTAAATCATAAGGTTAATAATGCTAGATATTATTTATCAAGATGAACATCTTGTTGCGGTGAATAAACCTGCGGGCTGGCTTGTTCACCGCAGTTGGTTAGATAGGCATGAAACAGTGTTTGTAATGCAGACATTAAGAGATCAAATAGGGCAACATGTTTTTCCGGTGCATCGTCTAGATAGACCTACATCAGGTGTTTTATTAATGGCGCTTTCTTCTGATGTTGCTAGGGTGCTATCTCAATCTTTTGAACAACATAAAACAGAAAAAATTTATCATGCTGTTGTTCGTGGATACGTTGAAGAGGCATCTGTGATTGATAGCCCTTTGGTTGAGGAACACGATAAAATCGCAGATAAATTTGCAACTCAACCTCCGAAAGTTCAAGATTGTGTGACGCACTGCCAGCCGTTAGGTATTGTTGAAAAAGAGGTTGCGATTGGGCGCTATCCTACATCTCGATTTAGTTTATTAGAGCTACGTCCTGAAACGGGGCGCAAGCATCAATTACGTCGCCATATGTCTCATATTCGACACCCAATCATTGGTGATACTGCTCATGGTGATTTACGTCAAAACCGTGGAGTTGTAAATTATTTTCAATCTCATCGCTTGATGTTACATGCAAGCCATCTAAACTTAATTCATCCAATCACATTGCAACCACTTAACTTAACAGCTAAATGGGATCTGCCTTGGCAACACCTTATTAATCAATTTGGTTGGCGTGGATTAAGACCTGAATTAGAGCAGTATGGTGAAGATTTAGCTCATCATTTTTAATTCCTTTCTTATTTTAAATATTACTTTCAATATGTGACTATCAAGGCTTTTTTACTTAAGTCTTGATGGTTTGCGCAAATTTATAATCTATTTTAACTATTTGTAAAATAGATTATTTTATTAATTGATCTGAGCACATGTTTGAAACGTGACAGCTATCATGTATTCATTAAGCGATTTATTTTATGATGTAAAATAAATAAGGCTTATCATTAGATAAGTTTATGAAATAAAACCCACACTACTTTAAACAAATAAAAACTTACAACATATAAAAACCCACATTCCGGGAGTCTGCTTGATGTTTAAAAACCTATTTGTTGTTTTACAAAAAATCGGAAAGTCCTTGATGTTACCGGTATCTGTACTGCCTATTGCCGGTATTTTATTAGGGGTTGGTTCCGCTGATCTTTCATGGATCCCTTCTTCTGTTTCTCAAGTTATGGCAGAGGCTGGTGGTTCGGTTTTCTCTAATATGCCACTTATTTTTGCTATTGGTGTTGCGTTAGGTTTTACCAATAATGATGGGGTATCAGCACTGGCCTCTGTTGTGGCTTATGGCATTATGTCAAAAACTATGCTGGTAGTGGCCCCTTGGGTATTAGGTTTATCACCTGATAGTGTTGAAATACAACGTTTAACTGATACGGGGGTACTTGGTGGTATCATTGCGGGTATTATTGCCGCATCAATGTTTAACCGCTTTTATCGTATTAAACTTCCTGAGTATTTAGGTTTCTTTGCAGGTAAACGCTTTGTCCCTATTATTTCTGGTCTGATTGCGATTTTTGTGGGTATTCTTCTATCCTTTATTTGGCCACCTATCGGTACAGCTATCCAACGTTTTTCTGAGTGGGCTGCGTATCAAAACCCAGCAGTTGCTTTCGGTATTTATGGTGTTGTTGAGCGTGCATTGGTGCCGTTTGGTTTGCACCATATCTGGAATGTACCGTTCCAAATGCAAGTGGGTGAATATGTAAATAGTGCAGGACAAGTATTCCACGGTGATATTCCTCGCTATATGGCAGGTGACCCAACTGCGGGTATGTTGTCAGGTGGTTTTTTATTTAAGATGTTTGGTTTGCCTGCAGCGGCAATTGCGATATGGCATTCTGCTCGTCCTGAGAATCGTGTAAAAGTGGGTGGTATCATGATTTCTGCGGCATTAACTGCCTTCTTAACAGGGATCACTGAACCTATCGAATTCTCATTTATGTTTGTTGCACCTATTCTTTATGTTATTCACGCTATTTTAGCGGGTTTAGCATTTGTTATTTGTATTTTGTTAGGTATGCGTGACGGAACAAGTTTCTCTCATGGTTTAATTGACTTTATCGTATTGAGTGGTAATAGCAGTAAACTGTATCTATTCCCAATTATTGGCATACTTTATGCGATAACTTATTATTCTATTTTCCGTTTCTTAATTGTGAAACTAAACCTAAAAACGCCAGGCCGAGAAGTAGAAGATAAAAACGCGAAACAAGCTGATAAAAGTGCAATGGGACAATCTTTAGTCGCTGCGTTTGGTGGTAAAGATAATATTAGTAGCTTAGATGCTTGTATTACTCGTTTGCGTATTGGCGTTAAAGAAATTGAAAAAGTCGATCGAGATGAACTGAAAAGACTTGGTGCCGCAGGTGTTGTGGTCGTTGGTTCTGGTATTCAAGCGATTTTTGGTCCTAAATCAGATAATCTAAAAACTGAAATGGATGAATACATTCGGTCTTTGGATGCTACTGAGTGATTAATTTGTTGTGGAGATAATAAAACACCATGATGGACACATTGTGGTGTTTTTTTTAATTGTTTTTTCTAAATTATAGGTTATTAATTGAAATGAACATTCATTAATATTTGTTATTTTATATACATTTGCAATGATAGGTTATTAATATTATGAATGATATAAAAATGGTGTCTTATAATCAATTGAGTCAATATTTAAATGATGCTGAAAATAAAAGCAAAAAAGATATTTCTTTTTTATTAACTAATAAAATAACACTTTGTGTTAATAATGAAGATAGTATTGAAAATGAAATAAAAAAGAATGATGATTTTTTTGTTTTGGAAAATAATGATAAAATACTTTATATTGATAGTATTTTAATTAATAGATTAATAAAATCAATAGAATCTGCTATTAATAAATACATCAAAGAGAATGATAGTAATTTAAATAAAATAAAAGAATTTAGTTTGGATGAGGATGTTAAAAAAATAATATCGTTAAATTCTGATAATGTCGAAATAAAGTCAGTACATCAGGTGGAAGATATTATTACTATATTAAATAAACTTTGTTTTTATACGTCTTCATCTCAATTATTAGAAAAATTATCTAGTATTGAGGAGGTTAAATTAATCTTATCTAAAAAAAAATCTTTTTTTTATAATTTGAATAAAATTAAAATTAAAATTAAAATTAAAATTAATGATAAGATTTTTTCGATAAAAGAAATAGATAAAACTATTAAGTCTGTAGATAATAAAAAAAATATTTTTCCTAATGGTATGCTTTTATTAAATAAAAAACTCTCATTGTTGACTTTAGAAAATAGTATTGATTTTAATGTTGAATATCAAAAAAATAAACAGAAAGAAACATTTAACCAAAATAGGTTAGTTAATTCCCATAAAATAGACGATAAGGTTGATTCTGCTATTTTAAAACGTATTGAAGAAAAAAAAGATATACTAAAAAAACATATTGATACTTATGATCAGATATATAAAATTATTAATAAAGTTCAAGGATGTTTGTATTTAAATTATAAGGTTAATTGTTTCGGTAAATGTATTGAAAATATAGATGATATTAAAAAGGATCTTGAGTTTTTGATAAATAATTTAGCTAAAGAGGATGCGAGTGTTAATGGAATTCAAGAGAGAAGAAAAATTGGAGAATTCCAAATAGATAATATTCCTATGTGGGATTTAGCACAAAAAAAATATAAGAATGTGACTGAGAAAATAAATAAATATACAAGCGGTCTTGATAACCTCATTAGTGATGAATTAATAGCTTTGGATAGTGATTTGGATCAGAATATTTCATTGATTCAAGGTGATCTTGGTAAAATAGAAACAAAAAAAACGAGGATCATGAGTGTTTATGGGAATTTAAATCGTTATATAAATGATACTAAACTGAATAATAATATAACCTTATTGATTGAAGATAAAGAACTTCTTAAGGAAAGTTTTAATAAACTATTAGATGAAATTCATTCTAAAATTAACTATAGGAAACAAAGTTTTTTCTCATCAATATATAAATTCTTTTTTTCAAGTAGATATTCAAAAATCATCAATGATTTAGAAAAAAATAAAATGATAATTGATGAGGCATTAAAGTATTTATATACGTTAGATAATCATTCAAAAAAATCAGATGAATATTTATCTGAACCGTTATCTAAATATTTTAAAATAAACTCAAAAGATATTTTAAGTGTTATTGGTGATGGATTTTTTATAAAGAAATCGGTTAATTTAATATCAGAATTATCATTTAAAAAAGATTTTTTTGATTATTTTAATGATAGTAATGTTAATATAAAAAATATTCTAAATTCAATTTTTTCATCTAAGTAACAGTTGAGAGAAATACTATAATTCTATATATTGTTGATTAGCGTTATCAAGAATTAAACTACAACAATAGGTGGAATATGATGGCTAAAATCGGCATTTTTGTAGGTACAGTTTATGGTAATGCATTAGCGGTAGCTGAAGAGGCACAGCGTATTTTACTTGAGCATAATCATCAAGCTAATGTTTATGAAGACGGCACACTCGCAGATTGGCAAAAATATTCAACAGTGCTTGTGATAACGTCAAGTACTGGACAAGGTGATTTACCTGATACCATTGCTCCGCTATTTCATGAACTGCGTGATAATGTAGGATATCAGCCAAATCTAAGTTATGGCTTGATTGCCTTAGGCGATAGTAGTTATGACTCTTTTTGTGGTGCAGGTGTGCAATTTGATGAGTTGCTACAAGAGCACCAAGCAAAACGTATAGGTGAAATATTAAAAATAGATGGTATGGAAGTCGCAGAGCCAGAAGTATTTGCAATAGATTGGCTTGAAAACTGGGTTAGCCTATTAAATTAAGTAGAAAATAATCCAATATTTAATTTTTTAATAAATAATGAATCATATTCTGTATTTTAAAACACCGCTTGTTTCTGTTTTATACAGTAAGTAAGCGGTGTTTTTCTATAAAACTGACATACATATCAGCTAAAACGGCTTGTTATTAACGGCGAGTCAGTTTTTCTAAGTCAGCTTCAATTTCAGCAATTTTATTCGCTACAACATGCTCAAGGTGGCGCAAGTCGTCTAGGATCTTGTGTTTTAAATCGACTTCTACTTGGTCTTGTTGGCAAATTTGATCTAATTCTTCAATAACATAACGTAAGTTAGTGTTGATTTCATTGACTTCTTTAAAGCCTTGTCCTGATTGACCATCAGAAATTGTTTTACGTTGGCGTGGATATTTAAATTTTACGCTTTTTGCAAAGAATTCACCTTTATCTTTGCGAAAATAGATTTTTAAAATATCGTTGTTAGCTTCTTGGCGTAGGGTATAGCGGTCAATATCTTCAGGATGCGGGATCCCTAAATTTTTTAAATTATCGTACATATATTGGCACCTGATAGAAAGATGAGTGAAAGAATAGCGAACAGAATTAATTCTATCCGCTGTTCTTATATTAGTCGATAGTTCTTAACAATTCATTAATACCAACTTTTCCCCGCGTTTTTGCGTCAACTTTTTTTACGATCACGGCACAGTAAAGACTGTAGCTTCCATCTTTAGAGGGTAAATTGCCTGACACAACAACAGAGCCTGCTGGGACTCGGCCATAATGTACTTCGCCTGTTTCTCTGTCGTAAATCTTGGTACTTTGACCAATATAAACGCCCATTGAAATAACGGCACCTTCTTCGACAATAACACCTTCGACAATTTCAGAGCGGGCACCAATAAAGCAGTTATCTTCAATAATGGTTGGGTTTGCTTGTAGTGGTTCTAAAACACCACCAATACCAACACCGCCAGAGAGATGAACATTTTTTCCGATCTGAGCACATGAACCTACGGTTGCCCATGTATCAACCATGCTACCTTCATCAACGTAAGCACCAATATTGACATAAGATGGCATTAAAACAGTGTTGCGAGCGATATAAGCCCCTTGTCTAACCGCTGCGGGTGGAACAACACGAAAACCTTCTTTTTCAAAACGTGCTTGGTCATAATCAGCGAATTTCATCGGCACTTTGTCAAAATAACGGCTTTCACTGCCATCAATGACTTGATTATGGTTGATGCGAAAAGAGAGCAGAACGGCTTTTTTTAACCATTGATGAGTCACCCACTGACCGTTAATTTTTTCCGCAACACGTAGCTTCCCGCTGTCTAGCTGTGCAATAACGCTATTAATGGCATCACGAATATGAGGCTCAACGTTGTATGGAGTGATATCAGCACGATGTTCGAAGGCGTTATCAATAATAGATTGTAATGCTTGCATTAATAGTATTTCCTATATGTATTGTCGTGGGTTTCTATATTTTATCCTTTGAAACTAGGGCTTTTGTCAACCTTTCTACGACTTCATCCTTCATTTTTTGGTTTAATGCCTTATTTTCGCTATCGGTTAATACGAAGAAATCCTCAACACGTTCGCCTATTGTGGTTATTCTGGCACCATGTAATGAAAGTGAAAGATCAGCAAAAACTTTACCAATAATCGCTAATAATCCTGGACGATCTCGTGCAAATAGTTCCATATAGGTGCGCTTATTATGGTTAGAAGCGATAAAGTTAATTTTTGTCGGAACGTCAAAATGGCGTAATTTGGCAGGTAATGAGCGTGTTTTTGCATTGGCGTTATAAGGAGCGGATACAACTTGGATCAGAGCGTTGCGGATTGCATTATACCGATCAATCGCCAGAGGTTTACCATTAGGCTCTAACACAATAAAGGTATCCATAGCCATATTATCGCGGTTAGTAAAAATTTGAGCATTATGGATATTTAAATTACGTCTATCTAATTCGCCTGCAACAGATGCAAAAAGAGAAGGCCTATCAGCACACCAAATAAAGATTTCAGTACCACCATGTTCAGTTTGTTGGCTGATTAGCACCATTGGTTCAGCACTATTATGTTCGATTAATGCAAGAGCATGCCAGGCAATTTGTTCTGGTGTGTGCCGTAAAAAATAGTCGGCATGGCAGCGACCCCAAATTGCTTGTAATTTATCTTCATCAACCTGTTCCATTCGTAAAATAGTTAGTGCTTGCAAACGATGATGGCGAATACGCTCACGTAAATCGGGGATAGAGTGCATACCTTGGCGCAACTGATTTTTTGTTGATAGAAAAAGTTCACGTAATAGGCTCTGTTTCCAGCTGTTCCATAGACTGCTATTGGTTGCACAGATATCTGCAACGGTTAAGCATAAAAGATAACGTAATCGGCTTTCATTTTTTACTTCTGATGCAAACTGAAAAATAATGTCTGGATCTTGTATATCACGTCGTTGCGCTGTAACAGACATAAGTAAGTGATGACTAACAAGCCATTCGACCAAGGCCGACTCTCTCTGATTTAAACCATGTTGCTGAGCAAAGTGAGCAACGTCTTGAGCGCCTAATACGGAGTGATCTCCATGGCGTCCTTTGGCAATATCATGAAAAAGTGCAGCTAAACGTAGTAATTCAAGTTGAGGAAGTTTGGGATAAATATCAACACAAAGTGGATGTTGTTCGTGATTTTCATAAGAACCAAAACTTTCAAGTTTTTGTAAAACACGAATGGTATGTTCATCAACGGTATAGGCATGGAATAAATCAAACTGCATTTGACCTACAATATTATTCCATTGGGGGAAATAAGCCGCCAGTACACTGTGTTTATGCATTGGAACAAATGCTCCAGAAACTGCACGAGGATGGCGTAATATCTGCATAAAAACTTGACGTGCTAGTGGGTACTCACATAAAGGCTGTACTAAGTGTCGGCGAGCGTAACGTAAATGGCGGAGTGTTGTTGAATAAATTCCTGTGATCTCTTTATGCTCAGCCATACGTAAAAAGAGGCGTATAATAGCGATGGGATCATCAAGGAAGCAACTGTCATCAACTACATCAATTAAAGAACCTCTTAGTTGAAATTCATTATCTAAAGGCCGCGGTTTTACATTAGGTTGCAGAGCAAGAATCGCTTCGTCAAAGAGCTGAAGTAACATATCATTTAACTCGCTAACGCGACGCGTTACGCGATAATAATCCTTCATCATTTTTTCAACGGGCTGATTGCCTTCGCCTTGATAGTTTAAAAGTTGAGCAACGTTAAGTTGTCTATCAAACAATAGGCGATTGTCATAGCGAGAAAGCACAAGATGGAGAGCAAAACGAATTTTCCATAATGTGTATTGGCACTCTAATAGTTCTTGTCCTTCAGCCGGTGTTAAAAAGCCAAAGTTGACCATTTCAGATACTGATACAGCACCAAAATGGCGATGTGCGACCCAAATTAGAGTGTGGATATCGCGCAGTCCACCAGGGCTACTTTTTATATCAGGCTCTAGATTATAACTCGTGCTATGGTATCGCTGATGTCTCTGTTTTTGTTCTTCAACTTTTGCAGCAAAAAAATCAGGTGATGGCCAAAATCCTTGGCTAAAAATATGGTTAATTAATTGCTGATAAAGTGAGTTATTCCCACAAATAAGACGGGCTTCTAGTAAGTTTGTTGCAACCGTTAAGTCTGAAAGACCTTCTAAAAGACATTCTTCCATTGTTCTAACACTGGCACCAATTTCAAGGCGTACATCCCACAGTAATGTAATGAGCGTGCTGACTTTATCTTCAGCCTCTGCTGATAAAGGTGATTCACTTAAAAAGAGAAGATCAATATCAGAAAGCGGATGTAACTCTTGCCTGCCATAACCACCGACAGCAATGATACTAAGGTCTGGGTAATCGGATAGCTGTGTGTAGTGCCACAATTGCGTTAAGAGTTGGTCAATGAAATGGCTACGGGCTTGAAGTAATAAAGCGACATCAACATCATGATGAAAAGCATCTGTTAACCAAGACTGAAATTGTTCGATTGATTGCTTAAGTTCAGCACAATTTAGGGTATTTTCTGTTAGCAAAAAAGGGGAAGGGGGCGGTGTTTGAAATGCGTTTTTATTAGTCATTTTTCGTCTTCTTTCTCAATGTTTGCTTATGACATTAAGACTAATGTTAAAACGATGACCTGACTAGTAATTCTGCTATTTCATAGCAAATAAAATAAAAAAAGCGACAGATCTCGGAAAAATATGTCGCTTTTACATTTCTAACTCAAAAGAAGCTTACTCGTTGATTAATACCGCAGAAATAAATGGTTCTTCTTCTTTGCGTAATGTCATGATTTCACAACCATTATCGGTAACAACTAACGTATGTTCGTATTGCGCTGACCAACCTCTGTCTTTAGTTTTAACAGTCCAGCCATCTTTCATGGTGCGAATACGGTAATCACCTGTGTTTACCATTGGTTCGATGGTGAATGCCATACCTTTTTGCAACACTACACCGCTATCGTCTGCATCGTAGTGTAGAACTTGAGGCTCTTCATGGAATCCTTCACCAATACCATGACCGCAATATTCGCGAACAACAGAATAGTCATGACCTTCAACAAATTTTTGAATTGCTTTGCCAAGTTCACGTAAGCGAATACCCGGTTTAACCATTTTAATGGCAAGGTAGAGGCTTTCTTGGGTGATACGACATAAACGTTCACCTTGTATTGTTGGTTTACCTACGATAAACATTTTTGAGGTATCGCCATGAAAACCCTCTTTAATGACCGTAACATCAATATTAACGATATCGCCATCTTTCAGGATTTTTTCTTCGCTAGGAATACCATGACAAATCACATCGTTAACCGAAATACAGACTGATTTAGGAAAACCATGATAGTTAAGGCAAGCAGGAATAGCCTGTTGTGTGTTAACAATATGTTCATGACAAATACGGTCTAATTCAGCGGTGTTTACGCCAGGTTTTACGAACGGTGCGATAATTTCAAGAACTTCTGCCGCAAGACGGCCTGCGACGCGCATTTTTTGAATATCTTCTTCTGTCTTGATTACAATAGCCATTTGAGTTCTTCGTCTAGATTAAAAGCCACAATACGAACTAGATAACACATTTTGTTGTATTCTTATGTTCTATTGCAGGTTAAATGAATGATGATAAGAAATAATTCTGATTACCATTTATGATATCAGCAGAAAGTAAGTGTGCCAATAAAGAGGATATGTGCAATCTGTCTGATATCGAGAATAATGACGAACATTACGCCTTCTTAATCTTATTGTCTTTACATATTGCGCTTTTCTATTTGGTGATTTTCTAGCAAATTGATATTAGAGCAATATTTTTCATCATTGTGTTAATCTCGCTTTTTTCTTTGTCGATATGATGCGTTTTTATGTCAAATAAGCCTGTAGCAAACGTAAGTAATAGTGGTTTCCTGAGGTTATTTATGGTATAAAGCGCGCCGGAGTTCTGGTATTGCATCACACGGTGAGTAATAGCAGTAAATCTGAAACATTCAATTGTGTTAATTACACACACAAATCGGCACATAACGCCGGGGTGCTCTTATGTAAAGGTTCTAACCTTTACAGCTGATGAGTCGGTCGTATGGGATTTGTGGACGAAATAACCCCAAATTTAAATTTATAGAGGTCTAAAATGGCAACTGTTTCAATGCGCGATATGCTGCAAGCTGGTGTTCACTTCGGTCACCAAACTCGTTACTGGAATCCAAAAATGAAACCATTCATCTTTGGTGCGCGTAACAAAGTTCATATCATTAACTTGGAAAAAACTGTTCCAATGTTCAATGAAGCGTTGGTTGAACTGAACAAAATTGCTTCTCGTAAAGGCAAAATCCTGTTTGTTGGTACTAAGCGCTCTGCCGTTGAAGCTGTTAAAGAAGCAGCAGAAAGCTGTGACCAGTTTTATGTAAACCACCGCTGGTTAGGCGGTATGCTGACTAACTGGAAAACTGTTCGTCAGTCAATTAAACGCCTGAAAGATTTAGAATCACAATCTCAGGACGGTACTTTTGACAAACTGACCAAGAAAGAAGCGTTAATGCGTTCTCGTGAACTTGGTAAGTTAGAAAACAGCCTGGGTGGTATCAAAGACATGGGCGGTTTACCTGACGCTCTGTTTGTTATCGATGCTGAACACGAACACATTGCTATCAAAGAAGCAAACAACCTGGGTATTCCAGTATTTGCTATCGTTGATACTAACTCTGATCCAGATGGTATCGACTTCATTATCCCTGGTAATGACGATGCAATCCGTGCGGTTAAATTATATCTGACCGCTGCAGCTACAGCTGTTCGTGAAGGTCGTTCTCAAGATCTGGCTGTTCAGGCTGAAGAAGGCTTAGTCGAAGCTGAATAATAAGGCATGCTCGTAAGAGCCCTTATTTAACCAGGTATTGCTATATATTGGTTAGGGGGCCTCAATAGGCCCCCTTTACACATCTGCTATGAGAACATCTATGGTTAGCCCATAGAAAAGTCGAGGAAGAAACAAATGTCTGGAATTACCGCTGCATTGGTAAAAGAACTGCGTGAACGTACTGGCGCAGGCATGATGGAATGTAAAAAAGCGCTGGTTGAAGCTAATGGTGATATCGAATTAGCAATCGACAACATGCGTAAATCAGGTCAAGCTAAAGCGGCTAAAAAAGCAGGCCGTGTTGCTGCTGAAGGTATCATCCTTGCAGAAGTTGCTGCTGATGGTAAATTCGGCGCGCTGGTTGAACTGAACTGTGAAACAGACTTCGTTGCTAAAGATGCTGGTTTCATCGCTTTCGGTAAAGAAGTTATGGCTGCTGTATTAGCAGACAAAACTGATGATATCGATGCTCTGAAAGCTAAATTCGAAGAAGCACGTACTGCATTAGTTGCTAAAATCGGTGAAAACATCAACATTCGTCGTGTTGCTGTATTAGAAGCTGAAGAATTAGGTACTTACCTACACGGTGCTCGTATTGGTGTTTTAGTTTCAGCTAAAGGCGCTAACGAAGAACTGATCAAACACATTGCTATGCACATTGCTGCAAGCAAACCAGAATATGTTCGTCCTGAAGATGTTCCTGCTGATGTTGTTGAACATGAGCACCAAATTCAGATGGATATCGCAATGCAATCAGGTAAACCACGTGAAATCGCAGAAAAAATGGTTATCGGTCGCATGAACAAATTCACCGGTGAGATTTCTCTGACTGGTCAGCATTTCGTAATGGATCCAAGCAAAACTGTTGGTGAACTGCTGAAAGAAAACAATGCTGATGTTATCAACTTCGTTCGTTTCGAAGTTGGTGAAGGTATTGAGAAAGTTGAAGCTGATTTCGCAGCAGAAGTTGCTGCAATGAGCAAATAATAACGCTTAGCGTTAACAGAACCGCCTAATGGCGGTTCTGTTTTGTTGTAATCTCCATTGGCTGTTTGCTTTTTTGATAAAAAGAGAAGCTATCTAAAACCTCCAATTAACTAATCTGCTTAGGACAGAACACCATGGCTACCAATGCAAAACCTGTATATCAGCGAATTTTATTAAAGCTGAGTGGCGAAGCCCTGCAAGGCGCAGAAGGTTTCGGTATCGATGCGAGCGTACTTGATCGCATGGCTCAGGAAATCAAAGAACTCGTTGAATTAGGTATACAAGTCGGTGTCGTAATTGGCGGTGGTAACTTGTTCCGTGGCGCGGGTTTAGCTGCGGCAGGTATGAACCGTGTTGTGGGTGACCACATGGGAATGCTCGCGACAGTAATGAATGGTTTAGCAATGCGTGATTCATTGCACCGTGCTTATGTAAACGCACGTCTTATGTCTGCATTTCCACTCAATGGTGTCTGCGATAACTACAGTTGGGCAGAAGCAATTAGCTTATTACGCCACGGTCGAGTTGTTATTTTCTCGGCTGGTACAGGTAACCCATTCTTTACTACCGATTCAGCTGCGTGTTTACGTGGTATTGAAATTGAAGCTGACGTTGTATTAAAAGCAACGAAAGTGGACGGCGTTTATTCTGCCGATCCAACCAAAGATCCTGATGCAATACTTTATGAAACACTGACTTATCAGGATGTATTAGAACGTGAATTGAAAGTCATGGATCTTGCTGCATTCACATTAGCCCGAGATCATAATTTACCTATCCGCGTATTCAATATGAATAAACCGGGTGCATTACGTCGGGTTGTAATGGGTGAAAGTGAAGGAACTTTGATTTCTCACGCTTAATACACAGAGACAACGGTATAATTTGGCGTTAACATCTAGAATACGCCAATTTATTTATGTCGGTATGATTTTATATCGACTGGAAGATAACCAGTTCCCAAGGGTTTATAACGTGATTAATGAAATCAAAAAAGATGCTCAAGAACGCATGGATAAAAGCGTTGAAGCACTAAAAAGCCAGATTAATAAAGTTCGTACTGGTCGTGCGTCTCCTAGCCTTTTAGATGGCATTGTAGTTGAATACTACGGAGCGCCAACTCCATTAAACCAAGTTGCTAACGTTGTTGCAGAAGATGGCCGTACACTGGCGATCACTGTATTCGATCGTACTTTAGCACCGGCTGTTGAAAAAGCGATTATGGCATCAGATTTAGGTTTAAATCCTTCATCTGCTGGCGCCATTATCCGCGTTCCACTGCCTCCATTAACTGAAGAACGTCGTAAAGACTTAATCAAAGTTGTTCGTGGTGATGCAGAACAAGGTCGCGTTTCTATTCGTAATATCCGTCGTGATGCTAACGATAAAGTAAAAGCATTACTAAAAGATAAAGAAATTAGCGAAGATGATGAACGCCGTTCACAAGATGACATTCAGAAATTAACTGATATGTTCATTAAAAAAATTGATGATGCATTAGCGCTGAAAGAAGCAGAGTTAATGGAATTCTAAATTTTATATCTTTTTTCGATAATGCCGCTTTTTAGCGGCATTATTTTTAATTATTTATTTGAAAATTCGTGCTTAATACCTTCTTTTGTCACATTATTTATTAAAGTTTTTATCTTTAATCCTCATTTACCTTGTCATACTGATATAATTCTCTTTAATTAAAACGTTGTAGACATACTGATTGATTAATAAATGAAACAAATAACTATATTAGGCTCAACAGGATCTATCGGAACTAGTACTCTTTCCGTCATTGAAAATAATCCTGGTGAGTATCAGGTTCTTGCTTTAGTAGCAGGAAAAAATGCAGACAAGATGGCGCAACAGTGTCTTACTTTCCAGCCTAAATACGCTGTGATGTCTGATGAGAAAAGCGCAAAACAACTTAAACAGTTACTCGCCAATACATCGTGCAAAACCGAAATCTTATCTGGTTCTCATGCAATTAATGAAATTGCTGCTCTTGATGAAGCTGATCAAGTGATGTCTGCTATAACCGGTGTTGCAGGATTAAAACCGACACTTGCTGCCATTGAAAAAGGTAAAAGAATTCTATTAGCAAATAAAGAATCACTAATAACTAGTGGGGGACTTTTCTTTGATGCGGTTGCTAAATATGGCGCGACAATTTTACCCATTGATAGCGAACATAATGCAATTTATCAAAGCTTACCTAAAACTATTCAAGAAAATCTAGGCCATGCCTCTTTAGCTAATGAAGGTGTGACGAGCATTTTGTTAACAGGCTCTGGCGGGCCATTTCGCTATACACCATTAGAAGAATTGGAAATGATGACACCAGATCAAGCGTGTGCGCATCCAAATTGGTCTATGGGACGTAAAATTTCGGTTGATTCTGCAACGATGATGAATAAAGGGCTTGAGTATATTGAGGCTCGTTATTTTTTTAATGCTTCCGAAGAAGAAATGGAAGTCATTATTCATCCACAATCTGTCATTCATTCAATGGTTCGCTATCGCGATGGCAGTATTATTGCTCAAATTGGTGAACCTGATATGAGAACACCAATTGCGTACTCAATGGCTTACCCTCATCGAACTCAATCTGGTGCAAAAGCATTAGATTTCTTTGAGATTCAATCTCTAGAATTTATTCGTCCAGATTATCAACGTTACCCTTGTTTAGCGCTTGCTATTGAAGCATCAAAACGTGGGCAAGCGGCAACAACAGTGTTAAATGCAGCTAATGAAGTGGTTGTTGATGCATTTTTACACGAAAAAGTGAAGTTTACTGATATTGCTAAAATTAATCGCAAAGTTGTTGAACATTTCGACCTATCAGAGCCTCAAAGTATTAATGATGTTCTAGAAATTGATAAATTAGCAAGATTAGAAACTCATCAGATAATCACTCAATTTGTATAATGGTGATTATATTTAATATAGGGTGTTTGTTCGTCTTTCTGGCTAATGGTATAGTTGCCGAATCACTAAAGACAATAATGAAAATTAACAGTTCATTACTAAAGCTATTGCTTTAGCAACTTTGAGGCTTTGCCAAAGGCCGTGGGTGTCACGGTTTTTTTTTGTGCATAGGTTATCCGAAGAGGACTGTCTGTATCAGTATCAGATTAGCAAAGGGTTAAATTGAGTGAACTTATCCAGTGACGATTCATCCGCATCAAAACCAAAGCATGTTGCTATTATTATGGATGGCAATGGACGTTGGGCTAAAAAGCAAGGGAAACTCCGAGTAACGGGGCATCGCGCGGGAATTAAAGCAGTTCGGGATGCGGTTAGCTTTTCCGTAAAACACAAAATTGAATCACTAACGTTATATGCATTTAGTAGCGAAAACTGGAATAGACCAGAGCAGGAAGTGAGTTCTCTCATGGAGTTATTTGTTTTTGCTTTAGATAACGAAGTGAAGAGCCTTCATAAACATAATGTTAAATTGACTGTCATTGGTGATATCAGCCGTTTTAGTCGTCGTTTACAAGACCGAATTAAAAGTTCTGTGGCACTCACTGCGAATAATACAGGACTTAATTTAAATATTGCGGCTAATTATGGTGGTCGATGGGATATTACTCAAAGTGTAAAACAATTAGCGACATCCCTCGCAAAAGGGGAAATTAGCCTCGAAGATATTAATGAAAATGCAATATCCTCACATCTTTGCTTGCATAATCAGCCTGATGTCGATCTTGTTATTCGTACAGGTGGTGAGCATCGTATAAGTAATTTTCTTATTTGGCAGATTGCTTATGCTGAGCTTTATTTTACACAGGTTTTATGGCCTGATTTTGATGAACAAGTTTTTCAGAATGCACTAGATGCTTTTGCTAAACGGGAAAGACGTTTCGGTGGTACTACATCAGAAACAGATACTATAAATCTGGGAGGATAACTTGCTTAAGTATCGTGTCATCACCGCATTAATTTTAATCCCTATTGTTATTGCTGCACTATTTCTACTTCCTCCGGTAGGTTTTGGATTGGTCATTATCGCAATATCAGGCTTAGCGGGGTGGGAATGGGCACAATTTATTGGCTGGCATTCTCAAGGTAAACGTATTGCGACAGGGATCGGTTTTGCTGCATTGTTACTCGTTATGCAGTTTTCTTTACCTAATTTTGACCATCTACTAGACACTCCAATGATAAAAAATGGTTTGTGGGCGGGCTTAATTTGGTGGGTAGCTGCAATTTTATTAGTTGTAAGTTATCCGAATTCAGCCAATATGTGGAAAAATTCAGTTTTTATTAAGCTATTGTTCGGTATATTGACGATTGTTCCTTTTTATTGTGGCATGATGGCGCTACGTATGTTGGGTTATAACACCGACACTTATACTGGTGCATGGTGGTTATTGTATGTCATGTTATTAGTTTGGGCGGCTGATTCTGGTGCTTATGCTTTCGGTCGTTTAATGGGTAAACATAAAATGGCGCCTAAAGTATCACCAGGTAAAACCCTCGAAGGGTTAGTTGGTGGTTTGATTACAGCTGGTGTGGCATCGTGGTTGTTTACTTATTTTTCACCAGTGACTGAAGTACCCGACAACTTGTTATTAATATCTGGCATTGTTGTTATCGTATCGGTATTTGGCGATCTAGCAGAAAGCATGTTTAAACGTGTTTCTGGTATTAAAGACAGTAGCCAATTGATACCGGGGCATGGCGGTGTACTTGATAGAATTGATAGTTTGACTGCGGCTATCCCAGTCTTTGCAGGATTGGTCTTTCTGATTTCTTCTGGCTTTAAACTATAAAGGTAAGTAATGGGTATCCTGTGGAATCTTGCCGCGTTTATTATCGTTTTAGGTATTTTAATTACGGTACATGAGTTTGGGCATTTTTGGGTAGCTAGGCGCTGTGGTATCTATGTCGAGCGTTTTTCTATTGGTTTTGGAAAAGCAATTTGGCGAAAAGTAGATAAACATGGCACTGAATTTGTTATCGCATGGATACCCTTGGGTGGCTATGTAAAAATGTTAGATGAAAGAGTCGCTGAGGTTGCACCTGAGCGTCGTCATCTTGCATTTAATAATAAAACAGTTGGTCAACGTGCTGCGGTTGTTGCTGCAGGACCTATTGCTAACTTTTTGTTAGCGATAGCCGCCTATTGGATTGTTTTTATGATAGGTGTGCCTGCATTAAAGCCTATAATTGCAGACATTCGTCCGAATTCTATCGCAGAACAAGCAAAATTAACGCCAGGAATGGAACTAAAATCTGTTGCAGGTATCGAAACGCCTGATCAGAATGCAGTTCGTTTAGCATTAGTTAGTAACATTGGAGCCAAAGAGGTTTCATTCGTTGTTTCAGATCCAAATTCTCTTTCTGAGAGTGAGAATATACTGAATTTACAACAATGGAACTTTGATCCGGAAAAACAAGATCCTATCTTGTCTTTAGGGATAATGCCTGTTGGCGCACGGTTAGACTCAAAGATTATTGACGTTACGGCAGGTTCTGCTGCTGAAAAAGCGGGTTTACAGGCAGGGGATCGTATCGTTAAAGTTGATGGTCAGCCAATTGATGTATGGCATCCATTTACTTATTTTGTTCGACAAAGTCCCAATAAAGTTTTGGCTCTTCTTGTTGAACGCAACGGCTCGTCGTTGACATTGAATATTACACCGACAGCTGTTGTACTGAAAGATGGCACTGAAGTAGGGCAAGTTGGTGCGCAATTGCAAATATTACCTCCTGATGAGCAATATTTGATAATGCAGCAATACAACCCATTTTCGGCGCTCTATGAAGCATCTGATAAAACATGGCAGTTGATGGGGTTAACTGTCAAAATGATTGGCAAGTTAGTCGTAGGTGATGTCAAATTAACTAATCTTAGTGGACCAGTTTCTATCGCAAAAGGCGCAGGAATGTCTGCTGATTCTGGTTTTATTTATTATTTGATGTTTATGGCGCTTATCAGTGTCAATTTGGGGATCATTAACTTGTTTCCCCTGCCTGTCTTAGATGGCGGGCACCTGCTTTTCCTGGTTATCGAAAAGATAAAGGGAGGGCCGGTATCTGAGCGTGTACAAGATTTCTGTTATCGTATTGGTATTATGGCACTAATGCTTTTAATGGGACTTGCACTTTTCAATGATTTCTCTCGCTTATAATTGATAAGCAGGGACCGGTTAGGAAAACACAAAACAACGATGGCGATGAAAAAGTTGCTTATAGCGTCGCTGCTGCTGGGCAG
Source organism: Proteus faecis (assembly GCF_030286765.1). Classification (NCBI taxonomy): domain Bacteria; kingdom Pseudomonadati; phylum Pseudomonadota; class Gammaproteobacteria; order Enterobacterales; family Morganellaceae; genus Proteus; species Proteus faecis. The sequence continues at coordinate 22,268 of NZ_JASVWV010000009.1, read as the reverse complement.
CGCCACTGCATACGGTTCAGACGGATTCGTAGTTCAGGACATTCAATTTGAAGGTCTTCAACGCGTCGCCGTTGGTGCAGCATTACTGAACATGCCTGTCCGGGTTGGAGACTCGGTCGGTAATGATGATATCAGCCGAACTATCCGTTCATTATTTGCGACAGGAAACTTTGATGATGTTCGTGTCCTGCGTGACGGAAATACTCTGATTGTTCAAGTAAAAGAGCGTCCAACTATTGCCAGCATTACTTTCTCTGGTAACAAAGCAATCAAGGAAGAGATGCTAAAACAGAACCTTGATGCTTCTAACATTCGTATTGGTGAAACACTTGACCGTACAATGCTTGCAAATATCGAGAAAGGACTTGAAGATTTCTATTATAGTGTTGGTAAATATAATGCAACGGTAAAAGTGGTTGTTACACCTCTTCCTCGTAACCGTGTTGACTTAAAACTCGTGTTTGCAGAGGGGGTTTCAGCAACTATTCAGCAAATCAACATTGTTGGTAATAAAGCGTTTTCTACTGCTGAGTTGGTTAACCGTTTCCAATTACGTGACGATGTTCCTTGGTGGAACTTAGCGGCTGATGAAAAATATCAGAAGCAAAAACTGGCTGGTGACTTAGAAACATTAAGAAGTTTCTATCTTGATCGCGGTTATGCACGTTTTGATATTGAATCGACAAATGTCAGTTTAACGCCAGACAAAAAAGGAATTTACATTACCATTAACCTGAAAGAAGGTGATAAATATACAGTAGAAAATACTGAAATCAATGGTAATACAGCGGGTTACACTAAACAGATCGAAGATCTTATCGAAATTACGCCGGGCTCTCTTTATAATGGTGCGCAAGTCACTAAAACAGAAAATGATATTAAAAATCTGTTAGGTCGTTATGGATATGCTTATCCTCGCGTTATGACAAGCCCTGAAATTAATGATGAAAATAAAACCGTGAAACTGCATGTAAATGTAGATGCAGGAAACCGTTTCTATGTTCGTCAAGTACGTTTCGCAGGCAATGACATCACTAAAGACTCAGTTTTACGCCGTGAAATGCGTCAAATGGAAGGTGCATGGTTAGGTAGTGATTTAGTTGAACAAGGTAAAGAGCGTTTAAATCGTTTAGGTTATTTCGAAACGGTTGAAACCGAAACTCAGCGTATTCCTGGTTCTCCTGATCAGGTCGATATTGTTTATCGCGTAAAAGAACGTAACACTGGTTCTCTTAACTTTGGTGTCGGTTTCGGTACTGAAAGTGGTGTGAGCTTCCAAGTGGGGGTTACTCAAGATAACTGGTTAGGTACGGGTAACGCAGTTGCTATTAATGCGAGTAAAAATGATTACTCAACTTACGCAGAATTATCTGTTACTGACCCATACTTTACCGTTAATGGCGTGAGTTTAGGCGGTCGAGTTTTCTATAATGACTTCCGCGCTAATGATGCCGATTTATCAGGCTATACCAATAAATCTTATGGTGTAGATGGTACATTAGGCTTCCCAATTAATGAATATAACTCAGCACGTCTTGGCTTAGGCTATACTCACAATGGTCTGTCACGAATGGATCCTCAAGTTGCAATGTGGCGTTACCTTGAAAGTATGGGGGAAAATCCAGCACTTGATAAACGTGAATCCTTTAACGCGGATGACTATACGGTTAGCCTTGGTTGGACATTTAATAACTTAAACAAAGGCTTCTTCCCGACATCAGGTGTGAGAAGCAACTTAAGTGGACGTGTGACTGTACCTGGCTCTGACAACAAGTACTATAAAGTGACTTGGGACGGTATGGCGTATTACCCAATTGATGAAAAAGAATCTTGGGTAACCTTGTTTAAAGGTCGTTTAGGCTACGGTGATGGTTTTGGTGGTAAAGAATTACCATTCTATGAAAACTTCTATGCCGGTGGTTCTGGTACAGTTCGTGGTTTCCGTTCAAATAATATCGGTCCTAAAGCTGTTTATTTAAATGAAAAGGGGCATGAAGGAAAACCATATTTATCAAGTGATGCGGTTGGTGGTAATGCCATGGCAGTGGCAAGTTTTGAACTGATCACTCCAACCCCATTTGTGGATGATAAATATTCATCGTCAGTCAGAACCTCTATGTTTGTTGATGCGGGTACAGTGTGGGATACCAATTGGAATAGCACTAATTCTAATTGGACCGCAGGTATGCCTGATTTTGGTAAAGCAAGTAATATACGTGTTTCAACTGGTGTTGCGTTACAATGGTTATCTCCTTTAGGTCCATTAGTATTCTCTTATGCTAAGCCAATAAAAGATTACGAAGGCGATAAATCAGAACAATTCCAGTTTAATATTGGTAGAACGTGGTAGCGATGTAAGTAAAGTTGATGCCTTATTTCACAATGCTGAAAAAGGCATCCGATTTCTGACAAAAATTATTTTTGGTTTTAAGGAGTTTAATCGTGAAAAAATTGTTATGTGCCGCTGCCTTAGGAATGGCATTGACCATGTCAGCAGGTGTTCAAGCTGCGGATAAAGTCGGTGTTGTGAACATCGGTCAAGTTCTCCAACAAATTCCTAACCGTGATGCGGTAGAGAAACAATTGGAAAATGAATTCAAATCACGTGACACTGAATTGCAGAACTTAGGTAAAGCATTACAGACCGCTGTTGAGAAATATCAAAAAGATGCACCAACTATGAATGCAACACAACGTGCAAATACAGAGAAAGATCTGGTTGCTAAACGTGAAGCATATGCACAAAAAGCACAAGCTTTTGAGCAAGACTTCAGCCGCCGTCAAGCTGAAGAGCGTAACAAAATCATGAAACGTGTATTAGACGCTGTTGATGTAGTAGCGAAGAAAGAAGGCTATGATGTGATCCTTGATGCTAACACTGTACCTTATTTCGCAGATGGTAAAGATATTACTGCTCAGGTTCAAAAACAGGTTAAATAATAGATGTTTTCAATTCGATTAGCTGATCTTGCTCAGCAGTTGAATGCACAGTTACACGGCGATGGTGATGTCACTATCGCCGGTCTTGCTTCAATGAGCTTAGCAAATAGCGAACAAATTACATTTCTTTCCGATAGTCGCTATCGTGAAAAATTAAGTGAATGTCAGGCAGCTGCTGTTGTATTAACAGAAGCTGATCTTCCATTTTGCCCAGTTGCTGCACTTGTAGTGAAAAACCCGTATCTAGCCTATGCTCAAATGGCACAGATTATGGATACAACACCGAAGCCAGCACAGGATATTCACCCAAGTGCTGTTATTTCACCTGACGCTAAGTTAGGAAAAAATGTATCAGTGGGGGCAAACGCCGTTATCGAATCGGATGTTATCCTTGGTGATAATGTTGTGATTGGTGCCGGTTGTTTTGTGGGTAAAAAAGCACATATTGGCGATAATAGCCGTTTATGGGCAAATGTATCTGTTTATCATGAAGTTATCATTGGTAAAGATTGTTTGATTCAATCAGGCACTGTGATTGGTTCAGATGGTTTTGGTTATGCTAATGAACGTGGTAATTGGATCAAAATTCCACAATTAGGTTCAGTCGTGATTGGTGATCGCGTTGAAATCGGTGCATGCACTACAATCGACCGAGGCGCATTAGATAACACAGTTATCGGTAATGGTGTTATCATTGATAACCAGTGCCAAATCGCACATAACGTCATTATTGGTGATAATACCGCTGTTGCTGGTGGTGTCATCATGGCGGGTAGCCTGAAAATAGGCCGCTATTGTATGATTGGTGGAGCAAGTGTTATCAATGGTCACATGGAGATCTGTGATAAAGTCACGGTAACAGGTATGGGTATGGTAATGCGTCCTATCACTGAGCCGGGTGTTTATTCTTCAGGAATTCCGCTGCAATCGAATAAAGCATGGCGTAAAACCGCAGCTCTTGTGTTGCGAATTGATGAAATGCAAAAAAGGCTCAAGTCGCTTGAACGTCAAGTAGAAAGTAGCGACAAGTAACAATATACGTCATTGACGGAATGTTACCCATTTTGCGACCTGCGGGTTAACTCACTTTTTGAGTCACAGCAGGTCGTGTCATTATTAATTAGACTCAGTTTTATTAGACAGGAAGAGTATTGCAATGAGTGAGAATCATACTCTGCAAATCGAAGAAATTTTAGATTTACTTCCACACCGTTACCCATTTTTATTGGTTGATCGTGTCCTTGATTTTGAAGAAAAGAAATTTCTAAGAGCAGTAAAAAATGTATCTTTTAATGAGCCTTTCTTTCAAGGTCACTTTCCAGGAAAACCCATTTTCCCTGGCGTGCTTATCCTCGAAGCCATGGCTCAGGCAACGGGTATTTTAGCATTCAAAAGCGTAGGAAAGCTGGAACCTGGTGAACTCTACTATTTTGCTGCTATTGACGGTGCTCGCTTTAAACGTCCTGTCTTACCTGGGGATCAAATGATCCTAGAAGTAGAATTCATTAAAGAACGTCGTGGTGTTGCTCGCTTTAAAGGCGTCGCTAAAGTTGATGGGGAAATTGCTTGCGAAGCTGAAATGATGTGTGCTCGCCGCCGTGAGGTCTAGCCTATGATAGATAAATCCGCAGTAATTCACCCTTCCTCTATTATTGAAGAGGGTGCGGTAATCGGTGCTAATGTTCGCATTGGCCCTTTTTGTGTCATTGGAGCTAATGTTGAGATTGGTGAAGGTACTGATATCAAATCTCACGTTGTTATTAATGGGCACACACGTATTGGCCTAGATAATCAGATTTATCAATTTACTTCTATCGGTGAAGTGAATCAGGATCTGAAATATCGTGGTGAACCAACGCAAGTCATTATTGGTGATCGAAACCTTATTCGCGAAAGTGTGACTATCCATCGTGGAACAACCCAAGGTGGCAACATCACAAAAATTGGTAACGATAACCTATTGATGATTAATACCCACGTCGCACATGATTGTATCATTGGTGATCGTTGTATTATTGCAAATAACGGCACACTGGGTGGTCACGTTATTTTAGGTGATTTTGTGATTATCGGTGGTATGAGTGCAGTGCATCAGTTTTGCCAAATTGGCTCTCATGTGATGGTCGGTGGATGTTCAGGCGTGGCACAAGATGTTCCTCCTTTTGTTATTGCACAAGGAAACCATGCGACTCCTTATGGGCTGAATATTGAAGGGTTAAAACGCAGAGGTTTTGCTAAAGAAGATCTTCATGCAATTCGTAATGCTTACAAAGTCCTTTACCGTAGTGGTAAAACTCTGGAAGAAGCGCGTGAAGAAATCGGACAATTGGTTGCTGATAATAATAATCCGCATGTCAAACTGTTCAGTGATTTTCTGGAAAATTCAGCAAAATCTAACCGCGGCATCATTCGCTAATTAGGATATGACCTTGTCAGGCCAATTATCTACTACTCAGCGTCCGTTAATTATCGGCTTAGTTGCTGGTGAAACGTCCGGTGATATCTTGGGCGCGGGTTTAATCCGCGCTCTAAAACAAATGCATCCCAATGTTCACTTTGTCGGTGTTGCTGGACCTCTTATGCAAGCTGAAGGTTGTGAAGCTTGGTATGAGATGGAAGAGCTTGCCGTCATGGGGATCGTTGAAGTTCTTGAACGATTACCTCGCTTATTAAAGATCAGAAAAGATCTCACTCAACGATTCTCAGAATTAAAACCTGATGTTTTCGTGGGGATCGACGCGCCTGATTTTAATATCACTCTTGAAGGTCGTTTAAAGCAAAAAGGGATCAAAACTATTCACTATGTCAGTCCATCTGTGTGGGCTTGGCGTCAAAAACGTGTTTTCAAAATTGGTAAAGCGACAGATTTAGTGCTTGCCTTTCTTCCTTTTGAAAAAGCGTTTTATGATAAGTATCAGGTTCCTTGTCGTTTTATAGGCCATACAATGGCTGATGCCATAGCCTTAAATCCAGACAAAAAAGTGGCTCGTGAACATCTAGGGATATCTGAAGAAATACCTTGTTTAGCACTTCTTCCCGGTAGTCGTCATGCTGAAGTTGAGATGCTGAGTGCTGATTTTATAAAAACAGCACAGTTACTAAAACAGCAGATCCCCTCTCTTCATATTGTTGTGCCATTAGTTAATGCTAAGCGACGAGCCCAATTTGAACAAATACATCAAAATGTGGCACCTGAGCTTGAGATACAACTTCTTGATGGGCGAGCACGAGAAGCAATGACAGCGAGTGATGCGACTTTGTTAGCATCAGGGACGGCTGCATTAGAATGTATGCTAACCAAATGCCCGATGGTTGTTGGCTATCGCATGAAACCATTTACTTTCTGGTTAGCAAAACGGTTAGTTAAAACGCCTTATGTCTCTTTACCTAATTTGTTAGCTGGCCGAGAAATTATCAAAGAATTATTGCAAGAAGAGTGCGAACCATCAGCGTTAGCGCAACAACTTTTACCTCTTTTAACTGATGAAGAAAAAGTACATCAATTAAAAGAGATATTTTTACAGTTACATAGTGCCATTCGTTGTAATGCGGATGAGCAAGCAGCAAATGCAGTATTAGAATTGGTAGAGAAATAATGGAATTTGTATATCCAAAAGCAAATCTTATTGCTGGAGTTGATGAAGTTGGTCGAGGTCCATTAGTGGGCGCAGTGGTTACCGCAGCTGTTATCCTTGATCCAGCAAATCCAATTGAAGGATTAACAGACTCCAAAAAGCTAACAGAAAAAAAGCGTAATGCCCTTTATGACGAAATAAAAGAAAAAGCATTATGCTGGGCGATAGGTCGTGCAGAGCCCGAAGAAATTGATGAATTAAATATTCTTTGGGCAACGATGAAAGCAATGGAACGCGCTGTTGCAGGATTATCAATAACACCTGATATGGTTTTAATTGATGGTAACCGTTGTCCTAAATTACCAATGGCCTCTCAAGCGGTTATCAAAGGTGATAGTTTAGTTCAAGAAATTAGTGCGGCTTCTATACTTGCTAAAGTGACTCGTGATAGAGAAATGGAAGAGTTAGATAAGCTTTACCCTGATTATGGTTTTGCTAAACATAAAGGGTATCCAACTGTTTTCCATATGGAAAAACTAGCCTTATTAGGGGCAACACCCTATCATCGAAAAAGTTTTGCGCCTGTAAAACGTGCTTTAAATTTAAAGTAATCCACAGAGTAATTAAATACTATGGCAGATCCTCGTTTTATCCATCTTAGGGTACACAGCGATTATTCAATGATCGATGGATTGGCAAAAACAGGGCCTCTTGTGAAGAAAGTGGCTTCGCTGGGAATGCCTGCTTTTGCGATTACTGATTTCACTAACTTATGTGGGCTAGTGAAATTTTATGGTGCTGCACATGGTGCTGGCATTAAACCCATCATTGGCGCTGATGTTTACCTTGAAACAGAATTATTAGGTGATGAGTATGCTCATCTTACTATTCTTGCACGCAATAATGTAGGATACCAAAATCTCACTTTACTGATTTCAGAAGCTTACAAACACGGTTATGGCGCTGCTGGGCCGACGATTAAACAAGAGTGGCTAACAACCTATAAAGAAGGGCTCTTGTTGCTTTCTGGTGGCAGAATGGGGGATGTCGGGAAGTTTCTACTTCGCGGAAATCGAGCTTTAGTTGATCAGTGTCTTGAGTATTATCAAACTCATTTTCCCGATAGTTATTATCTAGAACTTATTCGTACGGGTCGTACTGATGAGGAAGCTTATCTTCATGAAGCAGTTGCACTAGCTTCTGAAAAAGGTCTGCCTGTCGTTGCAACCAATGATGTCTGTTTTCTCGACAGTGATGATTTTGATGCACATGAAATTCGTGTCGCAATTCATGATGGTTTTACGTTATCGGATCCCAAACGTCCTAAAAATTATAGCCCTCAGCAGTATATGCGCACAGAAGAAGAAATGTGTGAATTATTTGCTGATATACCTGAAGCATTAGAAAACAGTGTTGAAATCGCTAAACGCTGTAATGTCACGATCCGTTTAGGGGAATACTTCCTTCCTCAATTTCCAACTGGGAATATGAGTACAGAAGATTTCCTTGTTAAAAAATCACAAGAAGGTTTAGAAGAGCGTTTAGCCTTTTTATTTCCAGATCCCGAAGAGCGACAAAAAAGACGTCCTGAATATGATGAACGTCTTGATATCGAGCTGAAAGTAATTAACCAGATGGGGTTCCCTGGTTACTTCCTTATCGTGATGGAGTTTATTCAGTGGTCTAAAGATAATGGTGTTCCTGTTGGTCCTGGGCGCGGTTCAGGTGCGGGTTCACTCGTGGCTTATTCGCTGAAAATAACAGATCTTGATCCTCTTGAATTTGACTTGCTTTTCGAACGTTTTCTTAACCCTGAACGTGTTTCGATGCCTGACTTTGACGTCGATTTCTGTATGGAGAAACGCGATAGAGTTATTGACCACGTTGCTGAAATGTACGGTCGTGATGCAGTATCTCAGATTATTACATTTGGTACGATGGCGGCGAAAGCAGTTATTCGCGATGTTGGCCGTGTTTTAGGGCACCCTTACGGTTTTGTTGATAGAATTTCAAAACTTGTTCCTCCTGATCCGGGTATGACGCTGGAAAAAGCATTTGCTGCCGAGCCTCAATTACCTGAAATTTATGAAGCTGATGAAGAGGTCAAATCTCTTATTGATATGGCTCGTAAATTAGAAGGAGTAACACGTAATGCGGGTAAACATGCGGGTGGTGTTGTTATATCACCCACGAAAATTACCGATTTTGCACCACTTTACTGTGATGCAGAGGGAAATAACCCCGTTACACAATTTGATAAAAACGATGTTGAATACGCAGGTCTTGTTAAATTCGACTTCTTAGGATTAAGAACACTAACTATTATTAACTGGGCATTAGAGATGATTAATGCCCGACGAGCTAAAAAGTCACTTGAACCTGTTGATATTTCAGCGATCTCATTGACAGATCAGCGCAGTTTTGACATGTTGCAACGCTCAGAGACAACCGCGGTATTCCAGTTAGAATCTCGTGGCATGAAAGATCTCATCAAGCGACTACGTCCAGACTGTTTCGAAGATATGATCGCATTAGTTGCCCTATTCCGCCCTGGACCATTGCAATCAGGTATGGTTGATAACTTTATCGATCGTAAACACGGTGTTGAAGAAATTTCATACCCTGATGTTAAATGGCAACATGAAAGCCTACAGCCGGTTTTAGAGCCTACTTATGGCGTTATCTTATATCAAGAACAAGTTATGCAAATTGCGCAGGTTCTTGCAGGATATACGCTAGGCGGTGCGGATATGTTACGACGGGCTATGGGGAAGAAAAAGCCCGAGGAGATGGCAAAGCAACGCTCTGTTTTTGAAGAAGGTGCTATCAAAAATGGTGTAGACGGTGAATTAGCCATGAAAATCTTTGACTTGGTAGAGAAATTTGCCGGTTATGGATTTAACAAATCGCACTCAGCAGCTTATGCCTTAGTTTCTTATCAAACATTATGGTTAAAAGCCCACTATCCAGCTGAATTTATGGCTGCAGTAATGACAGCTGATATGGATAATACCGAAAAGGTCGTGGGATTAGTTGACGAATGTTGGAGAATGGGATTAAAAGTTCTACCTCCTGATATTAATAGTGGACTTTATCATTTTCACGTTAATGATGAAGGCGAAATCGTTTATGGTATTGGTGCCATTAAAGGTGTGGGTGAAGGTCCAATTGAAGCAATTGTAGAAGCGCGTCAACAAGGTGGTCACTTTAAAGATATTTTTGATCTCTGTGCTAGAACAGATACGAAAAAATTGAATCGCCGAGTGATGGAAAAACTGATAATGTCAGGCGCATTCGATAAGCTGGGGCCCCATCGTGCTGCTTTGATGTCTTCATTAGAAGATGCATTAAAAGCCGCAGACCAACATGCCAAAGCTGAAGCAATAGGGCAATCTGACATGTTCGGCGTGTTAGCTGAAGCACCTGAACAAGTAGAGCGCTCTTATGCCAATATACCTAAATGGCCAGACCAAGTTGTTTTAGAAGGTGAACGAGAGACTTTAGGTTTATATTTAACAGGTCATCCGATCACGCGTTATTTAAAAGAAATTGAACGATATGCGGCAGGAACGCGTCTAAAAGATTTAGTACCAACACCTCGGGGTCAAATGGTGAAGGTAGCAGGTTTAGTACTTGCTTCTAAAGTATTCACAACGAAACGTGGAAATCGGATCGGTGTTTGTACCTTAGATGATCGTTCAGGTCGCTTAGAAATTATGTTATTTTCTGATGCATTGGATAAATACCAACATTTATTAGAACAAGACAAGATTTTAATTGCTACTGGGCAGGTCAGCTTTGATGATTTCAATGGTGGGCTTAAAATGACAGTCCGCGAACTTATGGATATCAACGAAGCCCGTGAAAAATATGCACGAGGACTTGCTATCTCGTTATCGGACAGGCAAATTAATGAGCAATTATTAAATCGTCTTCGCGGCGTTTTAGAACCTCATCGTTCAGGCACGATACCGGTTCACCTTTATTTTGAAAAGCATGATGCCTGTGCACGTTTACGATTTGGTGCGACTTGGCGTGTTACGCCAACGGATATGCTTTTAACGGATCTGCGAACTCTGCTGGGTAATGAGCAGGTAGAATTAGAATTTGACTAAAATAGGAATGTTATGAGTCTTAATTTTCTGGATTTTGAACAGCCAATTGCCGAGTTAGAAGCGAAAATTGATTCGCTCACCGCAGTTAGCCAACATGATGAAAAAATCGATATCAATATCGATGAAGAAGTCTCACGTTTAAGAGAAAAAAGCCTAGAGTTAACACGTAAGATTTTTTCTGATCTTGGTGCATGGCAAGTGGCACAACTTGCGCGTCATCCATTAAGACCTTACACACTGGATTATATTCATCGCATTTTTACTGATTTCCAAGAATTAGCAGGTGATCGTGCTTATGCTGATGATAAAGCGATTGTTGGTGGTATTGCGCGTTTAGATGGTCGTCCAGTGATGGTTATCGGGCACCAAAAAGGGCGTGAAACAAAAGAAAAAATTCGCCGTAATTTTGGTATGCCTGCACCAGAAGGTTATCGAAAAGCACTGCGTTTAATGGAAATGGCACAGCGTTTTAATTTACCCATTATCACCTTTATTGACACTCCGGGTGCTTATCCTGGTGTTGGTGCTGAAGAGCGTGGTCAATCAGAAGCCATTGCACGTAACTTACGTGAAATGTCACGCTTTAATGTGCCAATTATCTGTACGGTTATTGGGGAAGGCGGTTCTGGCGGAGCATTAGCGATTGGTGTAGGTGATAAAGTAAATATGCTGCAATACAGCACTTATTCTGTTATTTCACCAGAAGGTTGTGCATCCATTCTTTGGAAAAGCGCTGATAAAGCACCATTAGCCGCAGAAGCGATGGGGATCACTGCGAACCGTTTAAAAGAGCTTAAGCTAATTGATACGGTTATTCCTGAGCCTTTAGGTGGTGCGCATCGTCACTATGATGAAATTGCCGCTTCATTGAAAGCGCAAATTCAATCCGATTTAGTAGAATTGGATGCGTTTGAATCAGAAGAGCTAACAAATCGTCGTTACCAACGTTTAATGGAATACGGTTACTGCTGATCTAATCATATCTGAATCAATTCTGAGATGAGCCTCATGTTAATCACATGGGGCTTTTTTTGACGCTCTGAAAACTATCTCTATTGAGATAATTAAACTAAGTGATATTAACAATAATATATTATATATCAGTATGTTAAGCCCATCTCAAAAACAATATTAATTCTAATTTTCACTAAAAGAATAATAAGCAATAGCTATTATTTTATCTGGTCATTTAATTCTTTAATAAGGAAAGCACGATGATATCGTTTAGTGGAAAAGTAGGAATTATTACAGGTGGTAATAGTGGTATTGGTCTAGCATCAGCTGAAAAGTTTTTATCCTTAGGTGCGTCAGTTGTTATTACTGGCAGTAATTTGGTACGAGGGCAAAAAGCAGAAAAATACCTAAAAGAAAAAGGATTTGTCGCTGAGTTTGTTCAAATGGATGTCGCCAGTGAAAAAGAAAATAAACAACTTGTCGATTATGTCGTCACTAAGTATGGACGAATGGATTTTATATTTGCTAATGCTGGGGTTTTAACAGATAACATTGCAGATAAATTGGAGTATGAGAAATGGAAAGGGGTATTAGATGTTAACCTTAATGGACTATTTCTGATTAATCGTACTGCCATTCAGTATTGGTTAAAAAATAAAATTTCAGGTGCGATTGTTAATTGTAGTTCAATTTGTTCTTTTGTTGGTCAACATGAGTTTCCTGCTTATTGTGCGTCAAAAGGGGGCGTTAAATTACTGACGCAAACACTTGCCATTGATTATGCAAGTAAAGGTATTCGTATTAACGCGGTTTGTCCTGGGTATATTGATACGCCATTATTAGATGGACGTGAGCTCGATAAGCAAAAATTAGCAACACTGCATCCCATTGGTCGTCTTGGAACACCAGAAGAAGTCGCTAATGTTGTGGCCTTCTTAACCAGTGATGCAGCTTCTTTTGTAACAGGCGCATCTTATTTGGTTGATGGTGGTTTTACAGCGTAAATTGTATTTATTTTAGGCAGAATAGTGTTTATTCTGCCTTATCTTTCTTCATCAGTAATAAAATATCTTAAATCTTATATTCATTTTTCAGGGGGACGTTGTATTCGTGCAAAATCAGATAGAAAAGCTTAACATAATCATCTGAATTCACAGATAAATAACGATACAATGAAACAGAAATACGACTTACTCCTTAAAGAAATCAAACAACAAATTGATCCTTACACTAAAATTTTGGTGGGTTTTAGTGGGGGGGTAGATTCCACTGTTTTATTACAAGGGCTTGTACGTTTACGTGATGAATTCCAATTACCTTTAGAATTAACAGCTATCTATATTCATCATGGATTAAATATCAGAGCAGATGATTGGCTTACTCATTGTAAACAATGTTGTCAGCAATGGCGTGTTGATTTTATCAGTGAAAAAGTGAGTGTCGATCCTAAAGATGGGGGGCTTGAAAAGGGGGCACGAGAGGCGCGTTATGAAGCTTTTCGTCGATATTTACAGTCGCAACAAGTGTTAGTGACAGCTCAACACCAAGATGATCAAGCTGAAACTTTTTTACTGGCTTTAAAGCGAGGTAGTGGTCCTGCTGGACTTTCCTCGATGCCTGCCAAAATGGTGTTCGAGAATAGTTATTTACTTCGCCCTTTACTCAATATTACGCGTGAGCAAATTGAATTTTATGCTACTGAGCAAGGGCTAGATTGGATAGAAGACGATAGTAACCAAGATGATCGTTACGATCGTAATTTTTTACGATTACGTGTTATGCCTTTACTAACTCAACGTTGGCCTCATTTTTCACAAGCAGTAACTCGAAGTGCTGCATTGTGTGGTGAACAAGAGGCACTATTAGATGAACTATTAGACTCTGAACTTAATGGTTTAATGGATATTGAGAATAGCTTAGATATTAATCAACTTGCCCATTGTAGTGTTATAAAGCGTAACGCGTTACTGAGACGCTGGTTTGCTAAACATAATAAATCCATGCCATCACGACAACAAATCTTACGATTATGGCAAGAAGTTGCATTAGCAAAAGAAGATGCAGCACCTCGATTACAATTTGATCAAGATGAAGTCAGGCGCTATAAGCAACGCCTTTATTTAGTTCCAATCATCGAAGAGCTCGTAGATCACATTATTGAGTGGTCGTCGCTCAGTGAACCTTTATATTTACCTAATGGTTTAGGGACGCTATCTCTTGTAGCCGAAACAGGAAAAAACACGGTTAGAAAGCCTTCAAGTGATGAAAAAGTCACCGTGCGTTTTGGTTTAACACAAACATCTTTACGTATTGTAGGGCGAGAACATGCTCGGCATAGTAAAAAAATTTGGCAAGAGCTTGAAATTGCGCCTTGGCGTAGAACTAGGATCCCTTTGATTTATTATAATGATACGCTAATTGTAGCTATTGATACATTTGTTACTTTTGAGGGAAAAGCAACATCAGAACATGCTATTACTATTGGGTGGCGAAAGGCTCATGAATGAACAACCGCCTGTTGGCGGTTGTTCTTTATTCGGTTATTCCGATTTAATAATGATTGTCCCAAGTTCGGGATTAGAAAAACTGGCAATAACATCCAGTCGTAAATCTTTAGAGCCTTCAGATGTTTTGACTTTTAGGTATTCAACTTTCTTGCTTAAAAAAAGATCATCCGCAATACCTTCAATAAGCTCACCATCATGTAGTTCAATATGGAGCGCTAAACCACGCTGGCATGCTAACTCCAGATACTCATAATCATCACAGTTAATTGGTTGATATTCTGTATTTGTTGACATATTCCCTCACCACTCTTTCGTGGCGGTGTTGCCGCCAGTGAATAATTCAGAATAAAATCATTATGCTGTTATTCGATGTGAGCACAATAGTTATTATAATAATTTTCTGAAATAGTGCTTTATTCGAAGTGATTTGAGAAATAATTAGCATTATGGGTGCATTTGTCTTAAAGCTTGTTTTATTGCCCCTTTTTATTTTAAAAAATGTTAGAATCATATTGAAAATGATTTATTAAAAAGTACCCAGAATGTAGGGAGTTGATGATGGGGAAAAAATTTTTATTTGCAGCCGTTGCTGCGGGGTTATTTGTGCTGTCAGGTTGTCAAAATAATATTGGCTTATCACTTGATGGAAAAATTGTAGATCAAACTTACAACAGTATTCTGCCTTGTGCCGATTGTTCTGGTATCGACACAACAATTCTTGTTAATCAAGATGGCTCTTACGTTATGGAGCAAAGCTATCAAGGTTTACCTGATGAGAAACGTAGTTTCTTTGAGTCAGGAACATGGGCATTAGGTAAAGATAAGCTGACGTTGACTAATAGCTATGGTGAGAAGAGCTATTATTTACCTCGCGAAGATAAATTAGTTATGCTTGATATTGATGGCAATGTTATTAATTCAGAACTAAATTATACCTTAGCTAAGGTTCAGCCTAAACAGCTCGCAGGTGAATATACCTATTTTGCCGATGCAGGTACGTTTAAAGATTGCCAATCAGGACGCGTTTACGCAGCCAGTGGTATTGAATTGGAAAAAGGCTATTTCTCAACGGGTGTTGATGGTGGAACACCTGTTTACCTTGAAGTTAATGGTTATTACAGTATTCGGCCTTCGATGGAAGATGGTAAATTTGATCGAGCATTAGTGGTTACGGATGCGAAGCCTCGTTTTAATCGCCATGGCTCTTGTGGAAACCATCGCAGTGGCAGAAGTTGAGTTTTAGCGGTTTTGTTTTAATAAAAAATCGCCTATTGAATAGTATTGCGTTTATTAGACAGTTTAAATGAGTTGAGCAAAGACTGAGTCCGGTATTGAACTGAACTCAGTCTTTTTCGTTTGATATATTATTCTGATTGCAGTTACCAGCGTATCTGAGAGGATACGCTGGTAACTTATCAATCAAGCCTCAAAAATAAGAGGCTTAATGATTAAGCGAGTTGCTCTTTGATAAAGGCGACAACATCGTCAACATTGACCAGTGATTTATCATCACTACGACGCGCTTTATATTCGATTTGGTTGTTGTCTAAGTTACGATCACCAATCACGATCGTGTGTGGAATACCGATAAGTTCCATATCAGCAAACATTACACCAGGACGTTCTTTACGATCATCAAATAAAACATCAATACCTTGAGCGCGTAATTCGTTATAAAGTTTGTCAGCGACTTCTTTAACACGATAAGAACGGTGCATATTCATTGGTAAAATAGCAACTTGGAATGGTGCAATCGCATCTGGCCAAATAATACCGCGTGCATCATGATTTTGTTCAATAGCAGCAGCAACGATACGAGTTATACCGATACCATAACAACCCATAGTAACGATTTGATTATGGCCTTCTTCGTTTTGTACGGTTGCTTTTAATGCTTCTGAATATTTTGTGCCAAGTTGGAAGATATGACCAACTTCAATACCACGTTTAATTAGCAACGTTCCTTTGCCATCTGGGCTTGGATCACCTTCAACAACGTTACGGATGTCAGCAATTTCAGCAATAGGCAGATCACGCTCCCAGTTGATACCAAAATAGTGTTTACCATCAACGTTTGCACCTGCACTGAAATCACTCATTATAGAGACTGAACGATCCATAATAACTGGTAGTGGCAGATTAACAGGGCCTAGTGAACCTGGTCCTGCATTTACAGCTTGGCGTATTTCAGCTTCAGTAGCGAAAGTTAAAGGTGCTGCAACGATAGCGCATTTTTCTGCTTTAACTTCATTAAGTTCGTGATCGCCACGGACTAATAATGCAACTAATGGGTGACCACTTTCTTTTGTGCCATGAACAATCAGTGTCTTAACTGTTTTTTCAATTGGCAGATTGAACTGTTCGACTAATTCAGCAATTGTTTTAGCGTTTGGTGTATCCACTAAACGTAATTCTTCAGTTGCCGCAGCGCGTGGAGTCGCAGGCATTATTGCTTCTGCTAATTCGATATTGGCTGCATAGTCAGAGCCAGTAGAGAAGACGATATCATCTTCACCGCTGTCTGCTAAAACTTGGAATTCATGAGAGGCATTACCACCGATAGAGCCAGTATCTGCAAGTACTGGGCGGAAATCTAAACCAATACGTGAGAAAATTTTGCTGTAAGCCTCGTACATTCTGTCGTAAGTCTCTTGTAAAGACTCTTGAGAGATATGGAAAGAGTAAGCATCTTTCATGATAAATTCACGAGAACGCATAACACCAAAACGAGGGCGTACTTCATCACGGAATTTAGTTTGGATTTGATATAAGTTCAGTGGAAGTTGTTTGTAAGAGGTAATTTCATTACGAACAATATCCGTAACAACTTCTTCATGAGTCGGGCCTAAAACAAATGGGCGCTCACCTCTGTCTGAAAAACGCAGTAATTCAGGACCATACTGTTCCCAGCGACCACTTTCTAGCCATAAGTCAGCGGGTTGAACAACGGGCATTGAAATCTCAAGAGAGCCTGCGTTGTCCATCTCTTCACGAACAATTTTTTCAATTTTTCTTAGAACACGAACGCCTGTAGGCATCCAATCATAAAGACCAGAAGCGAGTTTACGGATCATGCCTGCGCGAAGCATAAGTTGATGGCTGACAATTTCTGCATCAGCAGGTGTCTCTTTTAGAGTAGAGAGCAAATAGTGGCTAGTACGCATTATTAGGTTCCATTAGAACAAAAATACTTAGGCTGACTGTCACGCCAGTCTATATCAATATAATTAGAGAAGGACTTTAGTCTACCAGTGACTTAGGTCTGCCAAAAGGGGCAAAGCATTTTTTTCAATCTGATTTGTCTAAAGACATGAGAATGACTTTCAGATCAGATTATTCATGATAACAATATCAATGAAGGTAATAGCAAGTTACCGCGGTTCTATACTAAGAACAAGTGTCTGTTGTTGATTGACTTGCCAGCGAATATTAAATTCGAGTAAGTGTACCGCATAAATTCTATCACTTTGTTCGTCCTTTTTATAAGCAGGGCGAGGATCTTGCTGTAATACTTGGGTAATAAAACGCGGAAGATGAGGGTATTCATTGGCATAGTATTGCAGTTGTTCTAATGCAAGCTGCGAAAAGAAAACAGACATTTCATTGTTGGGTGCTTCTTGTGCAAATCCTGCAATTGCATTTGGGCGAGATTCTGCAAATGGTAAATAAGGTTTGATATCAAGAATAGGCGTACCATCAACTAAATCAAGGCTACCTAGTTCTAAAATAACAGATTGATTCTCTATATTTACTTTTTTCAATTCAACCAATGACATACCAATTGGGTTGGGGCGAAAGGTTGAGCGAGTTGCAAATACACCAACTTTGGCGTTACCGCCTAATCTTGGGGGACGAACGAGTGGATGCCAACCATGTTGTGCTGTTTGATGAAAAACAAAAATTAACCAAAGGTGACTAAATTGCTCTAAACCTCTCACTGCATCAGGGTGATTATAAGGTGTATGTAGAATAAGTTGCCCACCGCCATCCTGGATTAATCCAGGTTGGCGTGGAACAGCAAATTTTTCTTTATAAGGGCTCGAAATATACCCTATAGGATTCATTTGGTAGGTATTCATTTAGTAATAAGTAGTGCTGAGCCTTCACAAATAGCGGATTGATAGCAACCTAGGCCTGTGACAATTTGGCATTCATGTAACAAAACGGCATTTGCATTTTTGTAGGCTGCTTTTGTTGCCATTCTTTTTTTAGCAATAGGTAAACTTGCTGGTGGATCTTGTAATGTTTGACGACAAGACTCTCCTGCGACAATACCTAGATCTTTAAAAGGAGCACCTAAAAGATCTTCTGTTTTTTCAACAATACGTACTGAAGGTAAAGTCTGTGATTTGGGCTTCTGTGGTTGCCCTGGTTTATTTAAACGCATATCCGTAAATTTAGACTGATCAACATCAGATGATTTTTGCATTGAACAGCCTGTCATAAACAGCGCCATGATGCCAATAAGTAGCAAGCGCATGTGCATGGGTAATATCCTCTTTATTATTGTCTAGACAAAAATTAAACGGCACTAATTTAATGCAAATTAGCCAAGTAAAAAAGAGAAAGGCGAACAAATGTCCGCCTTTTTTATAATTAAGCTAAATTTAAACGTATTACCAGCCTTTTACAGCACCACCGTTAAAGATTTTATTTGCAGCACTATCTACTTCATCTGTTTGATAGGCTTGAATAAATTTCTTCACATTCTCACTGTCTTTATTATCTTCGCGTGCAACAATGATATTTACATATGGAGAGTCTTTATCTTCAACAAAAATGCCGTCTTTTGCTGGTGTTAAGTTTACTTGGCTTGCATAAGTGGTATTAATTACCGCCAAATAGATTTTTTGATCATCTAATGAACGTGGTAATTGAGGTGCTTCTAATTCTACTAATTTTAGATTTTTAGGATTTTCAATAATATCTAAAGAAGTTGGTAATAAGCCTACACCGTCTTTTAATTTGATTAATCCTACTTTTTCTAGTAACAGCAGTGAACGACCTAAGTTAGTTGGATCGTTAGGGATAGCCACTTGAGCGCCATCAGGTAAATCCGCTAAATCAGTAATTTTTTTAGAGTAACCTGCGATTGGGTAAATAAAGGTATTTCCCACCGCAGTAATTTTAAAATTACGATCTTTAATTTGCTGATCTAAATAAGGTTTATGTTGGAATGCATTAAGATCGATATCACCACGACTTAATGATTCATTAGGCATCACAAAGTCATTGAAAGTAACGAGTTCTACATCAAGACCATATTTATCTTTAGCTACTTGTTTTGCTACTTCTGCAACTTGTTGCTCGGAGCCAGAAATAACACCAACACGAATATGGTTTGGATCTTTTTCTTTTTCACCACAACCAGCTAATGCTAATGCGCCAATTAAAGCACTTACGACTGCGAGCGATTTAAATTTCAATGACATACATTTACCCTTATTTGATCTGTTAATTAAAAGGTCCCGATTTAATAATTGAAACCTTCAATCTAATTATTTATGTGTTGTCAGCTTCACTAAGCGATCGCCGAAAAACTGAATGATAAAAACAAGAATAACGAGTAGAACAATGACAATATTCATTACCGTTGCATTATAGCCAACATAACCATATTGATAGCCAATTTGACCTAAACCACCGGCACCAACAGCACCACCCATAGCTGAGTAACCCACTAATGTAATTAGTGTAATAGTTGCAGCATTAATCAAGCCTGGTAACGATTCTGGTAATAAAACTTTCTTAATAATTTGCATTGGTGTTGCACCCATAGAACGAGATGCTTCAATTAATCCTTGTGGGATTTCCAATAGTGTATTTTCGACCATACGAGCTATAAAAGGTGCCGCAGCAACCGTTAATGGCACGATAGCCGCTTGTAAGCCAATGGATGTTCCTACAACTAAGCGAGTAAAAGGGATCATCCATACAAGTAAGATAATAAAAGGGATAGCCCTAAAAATATTCACAAGTGCTGAGATCACACGATAGGCAGGTGGATTTGCCATAATTTGTTCAGGACGAGTGACATAAAGTAAAACACCAAGTGGTAGTCCGATGATAAAACCAAAGAAGCCTGAAACGAAGGTCATGACTAAGGTTTCCCAGATCCCACTAATTAATAAATAAATCATTCCTTCAGACATAACCGAGAACCTCTACTTTCACATGATGCTCTTCTAAAAACGCAATAGACTTTTCAGTATTACCATTCTTACCGTGTAGCTCAGCTAACATCACGCCAAACTTAACACCACCGGCATAGTCCATTTGTGAACTTAAAATATTAATATCTGCGTCAAAACGACGAGCAACAATAGACATTAATGGTGCATCAACTGATTGACCGTTAAATTCAAGTTTTAATAATGGGAATAACCCTTCCTCCCATTCTGGTTTCATACGTTCTTTGTAATCTTCAGGAATATCCAATTGCAGTGTTGATTGGATAAAAGCCTGAGAAACCGGTGTTTTGGGATGAGAGAAAACTGCACTCACCGCATCACTTTCAACTAATTCACCACCACTTATGACTGCAACCTGATCACAAATACGTTTTACAACGTCCATTTCATGCGTGATTAATAAAATGGTGAGGCCTAAACGACGGTTAATATCTTTTAGTAATTCTAAAATAGAACGTGTTGTTGCTGGATCAAGGGCGCTAGTTGCTTCATCACACAATAAAACGTTTGGTGAATTTGCTAATGCGCGTGCAATTGCAACACGTTGCTTTTGCCCACCAGATAAGTTTGCTGGATAATACTCTTTCTTATCTGACAAACCGACTAATTCAAGTAATTCATTAACACGCTTATTAATTTCAGTACGCGGTGTACTATCAAGTTCTAATGGTAGAGCCACATTATCAAATACTGTACGAGAAGACAGTAAGTTGAAATGTTGGAAAATCATACCAATGCCACGACGTGCTTTTGTTAATTCTTTATCAGATAACTTAGTCAGATCACGACCATCAACAAGTACTTCACCTGAAGTTGGTTTTTCTAACATGTTCACACAACGTATTAATGTACTTTTACCCGCTCCTGACGATCCGATAACACCAAAAATCTGCCCTTGTGGTACATGCAGGTTAATGTTTGATAGCGCTTGTATTGAACGCTCTCCCTGCTTAAACACTTTATTTATATTCGTCAGTTTAATCATGTTTTTCTTTATATAAGTAGATATGGGACATAAAGACTATTCTGCCCGAGTTAGAATAGATGTTAAGGCGTCTAGACGTCCAAGTCAATAAAAAAGAGTTGGCGAGTAATAAAGAAAGCTATGGATATCATTCTCTATATAAGAAAAAACATGCGATACTAATAAAAATGTCTAAATGGAGTAATGTTGTGAGCAAGGGGATTTCTGCGATTTTTTTAGATCGCGATGGAACTATTAATATAGACCATGGTTATGTGTCTGAAATTGATAACTTTGAGTTTATCGATGGCGTTATTGAGGCAATGGCTGAATTAAAAGCGATGGGATATGCCTTGGTACTCGTGACTAATCAATCGGGCATTGGTCGTGGCTACTATAGTGAAGATCAATTTTTACATTTAACAGAGTGGATGGATTGGTCTTTGGCAGATAGAGGTGTTGATTTGGATGGTATCTATTATTGTCCTCACCATCCTGATGCCGCTGTAGGTGAATATAAGAAAGAATGTGATTGTCGCAAACCAGCCCCAGGTATGTTTATGGATGCGAAAGCACAATTAAACATCGATATGGCTTCTTCTTATATGGTTGGTGATAAAAAAGAAGATATGTTGGCAGCAAAAGCTGCGGGAGTGGGGCATAAAATTCTTGTTCGCACAGGAAAAGAGATAACAGAAGAGGCACAACAGTGCGCAGATTTTGTTCTCGATAGCCTAGCAGACTTGCCAAAATGGCTAAAAAGCCACAAAAAATAGGCACTTCGTTTAAATTACCAACAAACGAACATTTTTTTTAAAAAAACTATTGCCAGCCTCAGAAAACTCCCTATAATGCGTCCTCGTTGTCACGGCACAGGGCGCTAAGCGAACTGGTTGAGAGAACAAAGAAAAAAAGTGAAAAGCCTTGAAAATAAACGCTTGACACTGAATGAGGAAGATGTAGAATGCACCTCCTCGCAACAACGCAGAAGACCGGAAACGGCAGCGAATGTTGCACTGCTC
>NZ_JASVWV010000008.1:0-188466 GCF_030286765.1 Proteus faecis | reverse complement strand
GGCATACTGGAATTACAAGCGGCGGGACTCGTCGTTTCTGCCCATGGAGGCCAGCGTAAATCCGTCACACAGACGGTTGCGGTCTAAGAAGTGGGAAGCCTCGCCCGACAGGGCGGGGAGCAGTCACTAATCTAAAGATAGATGCTGGTTTATCGGCAAAACAGCAAAATACGATCCGTCAACAAGGGTTTGCTATTCGTCACGAGCCGGCAGAAGGTATACCTGGAGCACAGTCCATATCATGTCCTGTATTTAATAAAAAAGGGGAAATGGTGGTTGCTGCATTAACAATGGGCTTTATTGATCCAGAAAAGCAAATAGCACTGGGTAACGCATTAAAAGCAAAAATGGCAAAATTGTCTCAATAACTTATGATACTTATAGGATGGAAATCTTATTTTTCGTTAAGAGACAAAAAAAGATTTCCATACTAAGAATATTAAATTTGACTTTGAGCGCTCCAAAATTGTTTGGATTGTGTCAGTGCAACAGCAGAAACTTGCTCTTCATTTGGCGGTAGGAAAAATGCAGGCGTGACTTTTAGCTCTT
This sequence comes from Proteus faecis, assembly GCF_030286765.1. Lineage (NCBI taxonomy): Bacteria > Pseudomonadati > Pseudomonadota > Gammaproteobacteria > Enterobacterales > Morganellaceae > Proteus > Proteus faecis. Next base: position 187,917 of record NZ_JASVWV010000008.1, on the reverse strand, counting down.
GTGCAATATGAAAGAGCATATCAACATCAATCTTACATAGCCCATTCTCATAACGTGAAAATTGTTGCTGGCTAATACCGACTCGTTCAGCGACAACCTTTGCTGACAAGCGAAGTTGCTGGCGTTGTTTACGAATTTTATGCCCAATAATTTGAGAAATGGGATAAATCTTTGACATTAGTGACCTCATTCTTCCTATCAACCACCAATAATATCCAATAAATTGAATATCAAGTTTCCGTGATGGATCTCCAAAATATACAAGCTCTCCGGCTTGAAGGAATAAAATCCATACTATTCAGTTATCGGTTAATTGGTTGAATTATTTATACCCGTCACGTTATAAGATGATATTAATTTTCATTAAACTATTTTGATATCCTTCTTTTTTTTAGCAGGATAGTCGAGGTTTTTTTGTTAAACAGTGCTATATATTGCCTAAACGCCATTTTATCTGTTATTTACGCTCGCATTTATGATTAATAAAGAGTAAATAATGAGGCTATAACAAAAAATAAAGCCCTCTTTGACTGTGTTTTATACTCGAAAATACCTTTTATGCATTTTTATAATGGGGTATTTTTGAGTTTTTTTTATCATCAAGATTTCTTTTCTTAAATGCGTGTTAATTTCAAACGGCTCTCTTCACTTTATTGAAATTTATAAAATTACATTCACATCTAATAGGCTACGGCGTTAAGATTGTTAACTATAATACTTAGGTAAGATTATAAGTGTTGCAGGGTCATTATCTATTTATCGTCAAGGTCGAGATTATGAATGTAAAAGATGTCATTCGTCATGAACCATTTGGAACATTGCTAGGCTATGCGCCCGGTGGTGTCGCGATTTACTCTTCAGATTACAGCAGTATTGATAAAGAAGACTATGCCGCTAATGATTCATTCCGTAGTTATATTGGTAATGAATATATGGGGCACAAGTGGCAGTGTGTTGAGTTTGCTCGCCGTTTTCTCTATTTACATTATGGGGCTGTGTTTACTGATGTGGGAATGGCTTATGAGATCTTCTCACTGCGTTTTTTACGTAAAACCATAGATGACGATATATTGCCATTACAAGCCTTTGCAAATGGTAGCAAACAACCTCCAGCTGTGGGGGCTTTGCTGATTTGGCAAGAGGGTGGTGAGTTTAAAGTAACAGGGCATGTTGCTGTTATTACTGAAGTGCTTGAAGATAAAGTTCGCATTGCAGAACAAAATGTTATCCACACTCGATTACCGGTAGGGCAACAGTGGACTAGGGAATTACCTCTTAAAGTGACGGAGAAGGGTTACTTTATTCAAGATACTTTTGACAATACAACACTATTAGGTTGGATGATCCAAACAGAGCCTAATGCTTATAGCCTTCCTCAACCTAAAATCATGCCTGAATTGTTAAATATTCATGCCGAAAAGCTTGATAATAGAGGTCAATTCGATGGCAAATGGTTAGATGAAAGCGTGCCACTAGAAAAAGCTTATGTTCTTGCACAGCATGGCCATATTATTAATCAAGATAGTTATGAATATTTCACTATTTCAGAAAGTGCAGAGCAGGAGCTTATTCGCGCAAGTAATGAAATGCATTTGATGTATTTGCATGCAACTGAAAAAGTGTTGAAAGATGATAAGTTACTGCGTTTATTCGATATCCCTGAAGTGCTGTGGCCTCGTATTCGCTTGTCATGGCAAAATAGACGCCATCAAATGATCACTGGGCGATTAGATTTTTGTATGGATGAGCGAGGAGTTAAAGTTTATGAATATAATGCAGACTCAGCCTCTTGTCATACAGAAGCGGGCTTAATTATCGAGAAATGGGCGCAGAAAGGTGGAATTAAAGAGGGCTTTAACCCTGGCGAACGCTTACTTGATGCATTAGCAGATGCTTGGAAACACTGTGATGCAAAACCTTTTGTACATATTCTTCAAGATGATGATAGTGAAGAAGATTATCACGCTCTTTTTATGCAACAATCACTGACCCAAGCCGGTTATCAAAGTAAAATTCTACGTGGATTAGATGAGCTTCATTGGAATAGCCGTGGTCAATTAATTGATGCAGATAAGCGAGTTGTTGAGTGTGTTTGGAAAACATGGGCTTGGGAAACTGCGTTAGACCAACTAAGAGAAGAGAGTGAGCAACAAGCGCTGATCCCTATTCGTACAGGGCATCCAGAGGGTGAAGTTCGCTTGGTTGATGTACTTTTGCGTCCTGAAATTACCGTTTTTGAGCCTCTTTGGACACTTATTCCAAGTAATAAAGCGATTCTGCCTATCTTATGGCAATTGTTCCCTGATAACCCTTATTTGTTAGATACTGATTTCACTGTAACTCCTCGTCTTGCACAGAGTGGTTATGCCGTTAAACCGATAGCAGGTCGTTGTGGTAATAACATTGGTTTGGTTGATCATAAAGAGAATGTGTTAGATGAAACTAATGGTCAATTTGATCACCAAGAAAATATTTACCAAGAGTTATGGTGTTTACCAAAAGTAGCAAATCGTTATATTCAAGTTTGTACTTTCACTGTGGGCGGGCATTATGGCGGTTGTTGTTTACGTTCAGACCCAACGCTAGTGATTAAAAAAGAGAGTGATATTGAACCTTTAATTGTGATTGAAGATAAACACTTTTTAGCTAAATAAGAGTATCGACGTTTAGAATTAAGAAACAATAAACCCACCTAATTGGTGGGTTTATTTTAAATAACAGTGGATTTTGAGGTGAATGATAAAAATATTCTTAGCCCTTGATGAATTATTATCCTTATTTTTCTCAAGAATTACATGCTTTCCTTGATTTGTTTTTTTAGCCACTGAATGAATAGCTGCACTTTAGCATTACTCTTTTCATTTCGAGTGACGAGGTAATAACGCTGAGCACAAAAAAGTTCACAATTATCAAAAGGTATAATTAATTCTTTATTAGCGAGTTGTTTTTGCACTAAACGCTTTCTTCCCATTGCCACACCTGAGTGGTTAATTGCAGCAATAACCGCGAGATCAGAGCGATCAAAACAGATATTGCTACGATTAGGAAAAAGTGAAAGCCCCATATATTCACTCCAAGCTCGCCACTCGTCGAAATCAGAGTTATTACTCCAAGCTTGTCTATCATGTAGCAAAGTACAATTAGAAAGATGATGAGTATTGCCAATAAGTTCATGTTTTTTAGCATATTCAGGGCTACAGACAGGAATAATAGATTCTGAAATTAGATCTTCACAATAAAGGTTTTGCAGTTGCTTATCATCAAAATAGATTGCGAGATCAACACCATAACCTCGAAAGTTAATATCATCATTTCCTGTAAAGAGATTTAATTCAATAGATGGATAACGCTCAGTAAAATCGGAAATAAGAGGAACTAACCAACATTGTGCAATCGAAGGTCGAGAATAAACGGTTAGAACACCTGAGATTTCTTGGTTATGAATATCTAAAATTTCTTGGTTAATATCTTCAAGCGTTTTTTTAAGCGCCCAATAAATTCGTTCACCTTCTTCTGTTAACTCTATTCGGCGATGAAAGCGGTTAAATAGCTTAATACTCAACTCTTCTTCTAATGTATTAATACGGTGGCTAATAGCGCTGGGAGTTAATGACAATTCTTCTGCAGCTAAAGCGAATGAAAGATGGCGACCTGTTGCTTCAAAAGTGTGAAGTCTTGCTAATTGATAACTGGATAATCGTTTATTTCTTAAAATCACGCTAGAAGATTCAAACATTCTTTTATTCTCATTTTTTTATTGATAGTAACGCAAGTTAACAATCAAGGTAATATTAAGATGAAATACCCTGCCACTTCTCATCACAATGTGATTATTTGTGATTACAATCACTTATTTGAGTTAGCTGGATTCATCTTAGTGTAAATTTTCATCATTTGTAAGTACCGAATGATTAATATTCAATATGATTAACAATAAATAAAATATTTGGGATGGAGATATGGATTCAACGTTATGGGTGTTGGGTACTCTTATAATTAGTATCTTGCTTATTGTTTTTACTATAATAAAACTTAAGTTTCATCCGTTTTTAGCCTTACTATTGGCAAGCTTCTTTGTGGGCACAGCAATGAAGATGAACCCTTTAGAAATGGTAAATGCGATTGAAAACGGTATTGGCGGTACGTTAGGATTTTTAGCGGCAATTATCGGTTTAGGAACCATTCTTGGTAAGATGATGGAAATATCAGGTGCCGCAGAGCGCATTGGTATTACATTACAAAAATGCCGTTGGTTATCTCCAGACGTTATTATGGTATTGGTTGGTCTTATTTGTGGTATTACACTTTTTGTTGAAGTGGGTGTGGTATTACTGATCCCTCTTGCTTTCTCAATTGCGAAAAAAACAAATACTTCATTATTAAAATTAGCTATTCCATTATGTACAGCATTAATGGCTGTTCACTGTATTGTTCCTCCTCATCCTGCTGCACTCTTCGTGACTAATGAATTAGGGGCAGATATGGGAACTGTTATTGTTGCGGGCCTTGCTGTTGGTTTAGTCGCATCTTTAGTGGGAGGACCTTTATTCTTAAAAATGTTAGGCGAGCGCCTACCATTTAAAACTGTACCTGAAGAATTTTCTGATATGGAAATTCGTGAAGAAAAAGATTTGCCTTCGTTAGGATCTACACTATTTACGATTTTATTACCTATTGTTCTGATGCTGATAAAAACAGCGGCAGAATTAAATATGACTAAAGGCACATCTGTTTATACTGCATTACAGTTTATTGGTAACCCCATTACTGCGATGTTTATTGCTGCCTTTGTTGCTTATTATGTGTTAGGTATTCGCCGTAATATGGGCATGAATACGTTATTGAAGAAAACAGAAGATAGCTTTAGTTCTATTGCCAACATCTTATTAATTATTGGTGCGGGCGGTGCTTTTAATGGCATTTTAAAAGGCAGTGGTTTAAGTGAATCTTTAGCGTTAATTCTTTCTAACTTAGATATGCATCCTATTTTATTGGCTTGGCTAGTTGCCATTATCCTTCATGCTGCAGTAGGTTCTGCAACTGTTGCAATGATGGGCGCGACTGCAATTGTTGCTCCATTGATGCCTTTATACCCAGAGATTAGCCCTGAAATTATTACATTAGCAATTGGTTCAGGTGCTATTGGTTGTACCATTGTCACAGACTCACTGTTTTGGTTAGTAAAACAGTATTGTAATGCAACTTTAAGTGAAACTTTTCGTTTTTACAGTGTCGCGACCTTTATTGCCTCCTTTGTCGCATTAGGCGGTACATTTATGCTTTCTTTTGTCATATAAAAGAGAACGACTATGAGCCATATAGATATAAATAAATTAATAAGTGATTTTCCACTAGTTCGTGACTTAGTGGACTTAAAAGAAGTGGTTTGGTTTAACCCAAAAGTAACCACCACTGACCAGGGACTTCCATATGTTGGTTTAACGCAAGATGACGTGATTGATGCACAAGCACGACTACAACGTTTTGCACCTTATTTAGTTAAAGTATTTCCAGAAACAGCGGTTACTCAGGGGATTATTGAATCAGAAGTGATTGATATTCCTAAAATGAAAGTTGCTCTTGAAAAGCGCTATAACACTTCCATTAGTGGTCAATTGCGTTTGAAAAAGGATAGCCATCTCCCTATTTCAGGTTCAATTAAAGCGCGTGGTGGGATTTATGAAGTACTGACTCATGCTGAGAAATTAGCAATCAACGCGGGATTATTAAATACAGATGATAATTATGAAAAATTATTTTCTGACAAATTCCGCGAATTCTTTAGCCAATATAGTATCGCGGTAGGCTCAACAGGCAATTTGGGTATGTCTATTGGGATAATGAGTGCGAAATTAGGTTTTAGCGTGAGTGTTCATATGTCTGCTGATGCACGTCAGTGGAAGAAAGATAAATTACGTTCTCATGGTGTTAATGTTGTTGAATATGAACAAGATTACAGTATTGCGGTAGAAGAAGGTCGTAAAGAAGCAGAGAAAGATCCTAACTGTTTCTTTATCGATGATGAAAATTCAAAAACATTATTCTTGGGTTATGCGGTAGCAGGATTACGCCTAAAACGCCAATTTGAAGAACAAGGTGTTCGTGTTGATAGTGAACATCCGCTATTTGTTTATCTGCCTTGTGGTGTTGGTGGTGGGCCTGGTGGTGTTGCTTTTGGGTTAAAACTGGCATTTGGTGATGCAGTGCACTGTTTATTTGCAGAACCAACGCATTCACCTTGTATGTTATTGGGAGTTTATACCCAATTACATGAAGGCATTTCTGTACAAGAGATTGGTATTGATAACATAACTGCTGCTGATGGTCTTGCTGTGGGGCGTGCATCAGGTTTTGTTGGTCGAGCAATGGAGCGCTTAATTGATGGTTATTACACTATTGATGATCAAGAGCTTTATGACTTACTCAGTGTATTAAATAAAGAAGAAGGCATTCAGTTAGAACCGTCGGCTTTAGCTGGAATGACGGGTGCTGTATATGTCACTCATGCTAAAGATTATCTGCAAGGTTTATCACTAGACAGTCAAAAAATGCAAAATGCTACGCATTTAGTATGGGCGACGGGTGGTGGTATGGTTCCTGCGGATGAAATGCAAAAATATCTCGCTAAAGGAAAATAGCGTGTAGAACAGGAGGTTATCAGTTTTTTTCTGATCGCTTCTTAAATAAAAAATAAAGGGAGTAGTGCCAGTATTTTGAACTGTTATCTAAAACAATAATAGCGTAGCAATGTATTACACCAAGTGTTACATCAAATATTCACACCAGGATGTCACACCAGGGGAAAATGTCGTAGTATTATTATAAAAAAGAGGCACCCATTGGGTGCCTCGCTTACTCTTCCTGTAAAATATCACTATTTGCAATAGTGTTACTCTAAAATAAACATACCATAAGGATGAATTTGCAGATAATAGCTATCGCCTACATTAGGTTGAAGCTGTGTGGCATTAACTTGTAATAACAAGGTTTGATTTTGCCATTCTACTGTTACTTCATATTGAGGTCCCATATAAGCGACATGGACGATTTTGCATTGCTGACAGGCATCGCCTTGTTGAGATAAAGTGATAGCTTCAGGTCTAACACCGACTCTAACTTCTGTTTTAGTCGTATGAAATGTATCTGGTTTGGGCAGGCGATATTGGAATATGTCAACATAATCAGTGCCCAATGTAGCTGGGAATAAGTTTGCATCTCCCATAAAGCTGGCCATAAATTCAGACGCGGGTTGGCGATAAAGATTTTGCGGTGAACCTAGTTGCATTATCTTCCCTTTATTCATTACTAAAACCATATCAGAAACCGCAAATGCTTCACTTTGGTCATGGGTTACGTAAAGAGACGTGATATTAAACTGTTGTTGTAATTCACGAATTTTCTCTCTCATGCTACGACGTAAGTTTGCATCAAGGTTACTAAGTGGTTCATCGAAAAGTAACACTTTAGGTTTTAAAATTAACGCACGAGCCAAGGCGACACGTTGCTGTTGTCCCCCTGATATTTGGTCAACAAAGCGATCTTCAAATCCAGCTAAATCTACCAGCTCTAACGCTTCAGAAACACGTTGTTTAATTTCAGCCTTAGGACGTCCTAGCATTTTTAAGCCATAGCCAATGTTTTCTCCCAAAGACATATGAGGGAAAAGGGCATAGGACTGAAACACCATACAGATATCGCGTTGTTGGATTGAGCGGTCGGTAACATCTTCACCATCAATAAAAATTTTACCTTCTGTCGGTTTTTCTAACCCTGCAACTAAACGTAATACGGTTGTTTTACCACAACCTGAAGGCCCTAATAATGAAACCATTTTGCCTTGTGGAATAGATAAACTAAGATCTTCAATAACCGTGTTAGTGCCAAAACGCTTAATTACATTTTTCAGTTCAACGAAATGTTGTTGTGTCATGATTTATACTCCGTATTACTGTGCATTTTTGGCTTTAGAGCGTGAAACACGGGCTTCGCCAATCAAATAGTCAAATAAGAAAATAATTGCCAACATAACAACGATTAAAATCGAGCCGTAGGCAATTGCGACACCGTATTCACCATCTTCAACACGGTTTAAAATATACGCGGTGGCAACACGTGTATCGGGTGTAACAAGGAAGACGATAGCACTGACTGTGGTAATGGCACGCACAAAGCTATAAATCAGTGCAGACAAAATAGCTGGGCGCAATAACGGTAATAGCACATAGAAAATCGTTCTCATTGAGTTCGCTCTTAAACTTAGAGACGCTTCATCAAGAGATTTATCAATTTGCCCTAATCCCGCAATACCTGCACGTATTCCCACAGGCACGTTACGCATTGTCATAGAGATAATGACAATTGCCGCCGTTCCCGTTAAATAGAAAGGTGAGTCGTTAAACGCAAGAATATAAGAGACACCGGCAACCGTTCCCGGTACAGCAAAACAGAGCATTGTTGTGAACTCGATACTTTTCTTACCTTTAAAGTCTTGGCGCACCACGATATAGGCAATTAATAGTCCGAGAATCGCGGTAATCGGTGCAGCAATACCCGCATATAACAAGGTATCTAACAACGACGGCCATGCACCATCACTCATTCCTTGACCAAATAGCTTGATAAAGTTATCCAGAGTTAAGGTGTAATCAACTCCCCAGTTAACGGTGAAGCTACCATAGAAAATACTGCCATAGAGCAAGATATTAAAGATAACCCAAATAGCTAAAACTGTTGTCACAAATGCAATTAGTGATGATGGGAGAGGTTGAACATCGCCGCGATAAGATTTACCTGATACGGTGACGTAAGAGCGTTTACCAATCCACATATACTGCACACAGAACACTAATAATGAGAAAACTAATAGCGACGCACCTAATGTACTGGCTGATTGATAATCCAGTTGAGAGCCCGTGATATAGAAGTAAATTTGTGTAGCGATAACGTCAAAGTTACCCCCTAAAACCAACGGGTTACTAAAGTCAGCAAGAGATTGCACAATCACAATTAAGAATGCATTGGCTAATGCAGGCTTAAGTAATGGCATAAAAACATTAAAGAAGGTTTGATAGCGGTTAGCTCTTAGAGTGTAAGACGCTTCTTCTAATGAAGGATGAATGGTTTTAATGGCACCATCTAAAATCATAAATGACATAGGGGTAAAGGCAAGCACTTGCGCTAACCAAATTCCAGTAAATCCATATAGCCAGTTGGTATTTTCAAGTCCTGCGTAAGTGGCGAGAAACTCCGTCACATAACCTGAACGTCCCATCATTAATGTCACGCCTAAACCAACAACAAAAGGAGGCGTAACAATAGGTAAGATAGAAAATACACGACCAATAATGGCTGAACGTACCGCAATACGAGAGGTATAAATTGCTAGAATTAAACCAAAGAAAGTACAACCTATTCCTACAGCAATAGAAAGTGCAATAGAGTTGAGCATCACTTGCACAATATGAGCTTGGCTTAAAATAGCGATAAACTCAAAAGGTGCAAAATTACCTGCACTATCTTTAAACATAGGAATAAAAATAGCGATACTCGGGAAGATGATAAAGGCACCAATTAGTGCAACAACGGTTATTAAAGAGCCGATAACAAAGCTATCACCACCTAGCCATTCAAGGCGTGTTAAGGCGGTTTTCATGATCATTCCCAGAGAAATAAACAGGATGATGGCAGAATAACCTAAGCCACGTCCTTCAAGCGTAGCGCTGACTATCGTAATAAAGGCGCAAAATAAGGCAAAACCTGCGTCAAAATAGTGACGAGAGCGATTTTCACGCTTAGGCGCAGTTAATGGACGAAATAGCAGTAAACTAGGTAATAAAAACCAGAGCCAACTGATATTGACGCTACTCCAGCCGTAAGAGGTGAGTAATTCATCTGCTGTTGAATCTAAAAGACCGTAATCAAGGCTCCATGATGGCAGTAAAGCAAATGCCATCCATGCAATTAGGATCCATAAAAATATGGGATCCCGCCTCTTTTTTTCAGATAAAGCGAGTGTGTGAGACATAAATCCCCCGAAAGTAAATGTATTTATTATTATGAGAAAAGGAGAGCGAGAGGTTATCTCGCTCTGTTAATAGGCTATTTACCCATTTTTACTTCGGTAACCCACTTATTAATCAGTTCTTTACGCACTTCACTATCGCCATACTTATCCATGTCGTAGTTAATGAGTTTTAAGTCAGATAATTTCAGTGCCATAGGTGAAGATTCAGCCGAGGTATTGGTTAGGATTTGGTAAGATTTACCTTCTTTCCAGCTAATTTCTTGAGCTTCTTTTGAGAGTGTCCAATCTACGAATAATTTTGCGTTATCCATATTACGGGCATTTTTAATGATACTGACACCACCGATTTCATAGCCTGTACCTTCACAAGGTGAAATCAATTCAAGTGGTGCACCATTTTCAACTTCTAATGAGTAATCATGTAGGAAACCAATACCAATGGCGGCTTCACCACGAGCGGCATTTCGTGCTGGAGCAATACCTGATTTGGTGTATTGAGAAATATTTGTATTGATTTTCTTCAGATAATCAAAGGCTTGTTCAGTTCCCCATAATTGATCAAAGGTTGCTAGTGCTGTGTAAGCGGTTCCTGAACTTTGCGGATCGGCAATTTGAATTTCACCTTTATATTCAGGCTTAATTAAATCTTTCCAACATGTTGGAATTGCGATGCCTTTTTCTTTTAAGCGATCTTTATTGACACCAAAACCTAAAATACCAACGTAGACCGCAGAAGAGTAGTTACCTTTGCGTTTAGCGGGATCACGAAATTGTGGCATGATTTGATCGAGATTAGGAGAGACATAAGGCTCTAGCAGATCCATTTCACCCGCTTGTGAGTGAGGATCCATAGTACCGCCATACCAAACGTCAGCTTGTGGATTACGTTTTTCTGCTTCGATTTTGGCTAAAGTACTTCCTGAACCATTACGAACGAAAGTTGTTTTAACATCATATTTTTCGGCAAAGGCTTTTGTTTCAGCTTCGCACATTGCATTTGTTGCACTACAGTAAACGACTAAACGACCAGCTGCATTTGTTGATAAGCTAACCGCAGAGAGAGCCAAACCAGCAGCAACAAGTGTAGAGAGGGTTTTCAATTTCATGTTCAGAACCTTTTAAATGTGTCGTCATCGGAAAATGAAAGTGGGCCAACTAAATGCTCTTGTTTGCTAACATCAGCAATTAACAACGGCATTAGTAAGAGTCCCATTAAGGCCGCAGCACTGGTTAATAATGCAAACATCCCAGTCCAACCATAATGCGCCATGACCTGACTTAATGGCCAACCTGCCATTGCTGCCCCTAAGTAGGCAAACAATCCCAAGTAGCCAGTTACCGTGCCTGCTGCGTTTTTATGACAATATTCTGTTGCAGCAAGCCCGATTAACATCTGTGGTCCGAACACAAAAAAACCGATACTAAAAAAACAGGCTGCGAGTAAAGCATAATGATGAATTGGAATTAACCAAAGTGCTGTTACTGCGGTAAAAAGCCCGAGTGAAAACAGCAATATCATGGGTGCTCGTTGACCACGGAATAATAAATCCGAGCCCCAGCCTGAACATAACGCCCCGAGTAAACCACCCACTTCAAACAAAGAGAGAATGGCATTAGCACTCAATAAGTTGGCGCCATGTGTTTCTGATAACCAGATATTTCCCCAATCGTTTATCGCCATACGTATGAGATAAACCAAAATATAGGAAAAACCCAGTAACCAAATCATTCGGTTAAATAAAATGCTCTCTTTCAAAATAGTTAGCATGGGTTTAGGGGGAGATGCCTGCTCTTGACGTAATTCAAAAACATCGCGCCGCCACACACCCACAGTAGGCAGTCCTTCCTCTGCGGGGGTACCTTTTAATCGTACACACAACCACAGCCCGATGATAATGCCGATAATACCGGGAACAAGCAGTGCGACTTGCCAACTATAATGCGTTGCTAACCACGCTGTTAAAATGGGAAGACTCATCCCGCCAAGGTTGATTGAGATATTCCATAACCCCCACCAGAAACCGCGTTCATTACGCGAATACCAGTGTGTTAACAACCTTGCACAAGGAGGCCATCCAAAGCCTTGAAAGAAACCATTTAGTGCCCAGACCAAAAGCAGTGCAGGGAACGAGAGACAATAGGCAAAAATAATATTCATAATGCCAGTCATCACTAATCCCATACCCATAAACCAGCGGTATCCCCATTTGTCATGAAAAATACCGGAAACAAATTTAGATAAACCGTAAGTGAGATAAAAAAGGCTGGCTATCCAACCGATATCCCCTTTATCTAAATTTAACTCCACCTGCATAACGGGCATCACAAAGTTGACGCTTTTACGTGTGAGATAGAAAGTGGCATAACCGATAATCATCGACAGCATTAAATTTTTGCGCCAAAAGTTATAGGTCTTATTAATTGATGCCGAATTTTTACCTGACATAACATCCTCTTTGATGTTGCAAATGTAAAAAAAATGTCGAGAAAAAGAATGAGATAAGGTTGTAGATGACTAAGACTTATTCTTAGTTTTCATTGTTTTCTTTTGAATTTGTGGGTAAGTTAACAATTATTTTCGTACCGTGATGATTTATCACTTCCCATTCTCCGCCTAAAGCGCGAATGCGTTCTTCAATGCCACGTAATCCAAAACCGCTACTTTGTTGTGTTGATAATGATGTGGGGAGCATACCAATACCATTATCACTAATGATCAGCCGTAGACGGTTTTTGTTTTGGGTTAATGAAACGTCAATATAGGTTGCGTTAGCATGTTTACTAATATTATTTAATAACTCTTGTACTAAACGATAGAGGGTAAAAATAATGGTTTCGTTTTCAGGCTCTTTATCTAATGAGTAATTAAAATTACAAGTAATACCGTTGTCATCAAAAGCAAATTCATTGATTAAATGATGAAGGGCTTTCTCAAGCGACATTTCCTCTAAAACAGGAGGGCGTAATTGTCGGAGTAGTTGACGTGTAGATTGATGAATTTGTAGTGCAAGCCGTTCGATTTGCTCTCCGGTTTGACGTGTTTTGTCGTTATCTGCGGTTCTTTTGATTAGCATTGATTGAATTTGGATCGCTGTAATATTTTGTCCAATTTCATCATGTAATTCGCGAGCAATGGCTTTTTTAACATCTTCTTCGGTATGAACCAGTTTTTCCATTAGTTCACGACGGGCTTGTAATTCTTGTTCTAGACGTAAACGATAATGACGTAAATTATGAGCAAGTTGCTGTTGGCGACTAATCGCAATCCCTAAACCAATACCGATAATAGCTTGTGTGGTTAAGAACATTTCTAACTCACGCAAATCATTAAATGCGCCATTAACTTGGCGAGCAAAAGTAATAATTAAACTGCCTAATAGTGCGGATAATACGCCACCTTGCCAACCATAACGATAAGCCATAAAGACATTAGGAATAAAAACAAGGATAACTAATAAACGTTCTATTTCGGGTGTTAAGAAAAACTGAGCACTTAATCCGATAAGACAAAATAGAAATCCCCACATTAGCAAGGAGGTTCTTAGCGGAGGATCGGGAGTACCATCAGAAACTAAGGCGCGACTTTGTAATTCACGAAGATATTCATAAAGTAAAAAGACAAAAGGTGCGAGTAATATGCCTCCGGTTACAGATGTGAGGAAAATCCCGCTGGTGGTATTAATAAAGAAACTGAGAATAAAGGCTTGTAGCAGGCTATTAAAGCCTACAGCACCAATTAATAGGGTTAAGCGTTGCCAGTAAAGAGGGTATCGCCACCAAATACGCTGAACTTCTAGCGCAACAACAAGGCTGAGTATTGGTGAGAGATAAATGATGGCGTGGGTAATTAATTGCTCTTGTGCTAACCAGTAATAAAGCCCCCATTCTGCAAATAACATCGGTAGCCAAAAACGGCGCCAGAGTAAAATGATTAGGGCTAATCGGAGACCTTGAGGTAAGAAAAGAGCCGCTTGTTGTCCATTTTTACTTAAATAGAAGCCAATCACCCAAAGTGATAGCCAAAGTAAAGAATAGGTGAGTAATAAAAAGAGGGATTGAAGTAGAAAACGCAGTCCCCTTTTCATGTTACAGCGATCCTGTGATCAACTGATTTTTTAAGGCGAAATGAACTAAATCGATGGTCGTTTCACAGCTTAATTTACCTAGTACATTAGCGCGATGAACGTGTACGGTTTTATGGCTAAGATTAAGTTGCACAGCGATTGTTTTGACGTTCACACCTTGAACTAAAAGATTAAAAATCTCTCTTTCTCGGGGGGTTAAAGCATGGAGTGCATCTTCTTTTTCGGGTGTTTGTCGCAATGCTTTCATCGCATCAGAACAAAGATAACAGCCACCTTGATGTACAGCGCGCACGGCTTGCACTAATTCTTCAGGGCCACAACGTTTGGTTAAATAACCGCGAGCGCCTGAATCAAGTGCGCTTTGAACAAAGGCTGGGGTATCGTAAATACTTAAAATGATCGTGCGAAAATCAGGACGTTTTTGTTTTAAACGACTTTGTAGTTGTAGACCACTTTCGCCGGGCATAGAGAGATCCATCACGGCAACATCAATATCGTCATGTGCTAAATAAGGCCATGCCTCTTGCCCATTAGAATATTCACCCACGATGTGAATATCGGGTTCTAGCATTAGGAGTTGTGCAAAACCAGAACGCACAACAATGTGATCATCTACTAAAGCAACTTTTATCATAATTTTTTATTAGTCAGGGAGTAGTCAGACAATACTTATATGATTTATAACAAGCTACAGAAAGATAAGCGAGGAAAAATGGAGAAGAAACTCGGTTTTGAACCTTATATCTCGTTTCTATCAAGGTGAATCGTGACAAGCAAATAATAATGGATTATTTATTGTTCTTGTGAATTATTCCCATAAGCAGGGCGCTTCTGCCTATGGGAAGATGCAATATTTTATTGATTAAGCAACTTGAACTGGCACGGCTTTGGCTATGCGCTTCATTTCATTGTTGTCTTCAAAATAGGCGATATTGGGTTTATGGCTACGCGCATCACTATCAGGAATTTGGACATAAGAGCAAATAATTAAGCGATCGCCAACCGCAGCTTTACGTGCAGCCGCACCATTAACTGAAATAATTCGTGAACCTCTTTCCGCACAAATGGCGTAAGTTGAAAAGCGTTCTCCATTATCTACGTTATAAATATCGATCGCTTCATTTTCAAGAATGCCTGCCGCATCCATAAAATCCTGATCAATCGCGCAAGAGCCTTCATAATGAAGATCTGCTTGTGTGACTTTTACGCGATGAAGTTTGCCTTGTAACATAGTGCGTAGCATAGTTGTGTTTCCTATTTTTCTAATAATGAAGATTAAACAAGGTTAACTTGTTGGTTATCAATAAGACGAGTGTTACCCAGCCATGCAGCCATTAAAATCACAGCTCGACGACTCTCTTCATTTAATGGTGTGAGTGTATCTGCGTCACAAATAAAGCATTCATCTGCACGAAAACCTTTTTGTTCTAAAGTGTTTTTTGCATTTTGCAGTAGATGATTAACATCATGATCCCCCGACTTTAATTGTTCTGCGATTTCTTGCATTGCTTGGTAAAGTGCAGGAGCTTGCTGTTTTTCATTATCAGATAATAGACGATTGCGCGAACTGAGTGCTAAACCATTTTTGTCACGTACGATAGCAACAGGAACGATGCTGATATCCATACATAAATCGTTTACCATTTTTTGGATAATTTGCAGTTGTTGGAAGTCTTTTTCACCAAACATCGCGACATCAGGTTGTACAAGATTAAAAAGTTTACTGACAACTGTTGTGACGCCACGGAAATGACCTGGACGACTTGCACCTTCTAATACTGTAGACAATACAGGCACATCAACAGTGGTTTGGTTTTCCATTCCGTGTGGATACATCTCTTTCGCTGAAGGTGCAAAGATAATATCGACATGTTTATCACGCAGTAACTCGCAATCTTCTTGTAAAGTACGAGGGTAGTTTGCTAAATCTGCTTCTCTATCAAACTGAAGTGGATTAACAAAGATAGACGTTATCACGACATCTGCGTGAATACGGGCTTCTTCAATGAGTTTCAGGTGACCTTCATGAAGATTACCCATAGTTGGAACCAATGCAATGCGTTTACCTTCTTGTTTTAATCGCTTGATTTCTCTGCGTAAGATAAGCGTAGTTTCAATAATTAGCATGGCGTGACTCCTTTAAACGATGTTTATAAATTAAGATAATAAATCAGTTAAATGTATGTTGTTCTTGTGGAAATAGGCCTTGCTCTACTTGCTGAACATACAGGCTAACGGCGCCTTGCAAAGAGCCTGCTTCTTGCAAGAAGTTTTTAGAGAATTTTGGAGGCTGTGGCGTTAATCCTAATAAATCATGCATAACGAGAATTTGGCCATCAGTAACATTTCCCGCACCAATGCCAATAACCGGCATGGTCAATACATCTGTAATTGCCTTAGCTAGAGTAACGGGAACACATTCTAAAACAGCCAGTTGGGCACCTGCACTTTCAAGTGACATGGCATCTTGTCTTAATTGTTCTGCGGCTGCTAGTTCTCTGCCTTGAACTTTATAGCCACCAAACACATTCACGGATTGTGGTGTTAATCCTAAATGAATACAGACCGGAACAGCACGTTCGGTGAGCATTTTTACTGTCGGTATTAACCAGCTACCCCCTTCAATCTTTACCATATTAGCCCCTGCTTGCATTAAAATGCCGGCATTAAGGCAAGCTTGTTCAGGTGTTGAATAAGACATAAAGGGCATATCTGCAATTAAGAAGGCATTAGGCGCACCGGCTCTTACGCATCGGGTGTGATAGGCAATTTGCTCAACAGTAACGGGTAAGGTGCTGTTATGACCTTGTAGTGTCATTCCTAAGGAATCACCAATCAACATGGCTTGAATACCTTCTTGTGCAAAAAGGCGAGCAAAACTTGCATCATAAGCAGTGAGTGTGGCAAATTTTTTCTTTTCTTGCTTATAGCGGTTCAGCGTTGAAAGCGTAGTGGGTTTCATTGTAAAAAACTCCATCAGTGTCGTTTTTGGTGTGTAGATAAAATTAATTACTTCACATAATTATTTGTTTATTAAAGAAAATATTAGATTATCAAAATAAAGCCGCTTTCGATTGTAGCATCTAAGGGCTAAAAACGAAGAAAAAGTAGTTAAATGAGTAATAAAAAATAACAAATGATAATTTTTGTTTATATTTATCAGTTTGTTATATGTAAAAAATAAATACAAAAGAGTTTAAAAATTGAGAAGGAGAGTTAAGTTTGAAAAATCGAGGGAAAGCTAAAGAGAAGAGATAGGCTGATACTGTGTCTATTTTTTACAGTATCAACCTTTAGCATTAAGAACGTATTAGTGTGAAATTACCACTTTTCCATGCCATTTTTAGGCACTAACGCCAATCTATCTGCTAATAACTCACCGTCAGGAAAACGAAGGTCAGGGGCTAATTCTGCTAAAGGATAAAGCATAAATTCACGCACTTTAAGCCCGTAATGAGGTACGGTTAATCGCTCGGTTTGGATCACGTCATTACCAAATAACATAATATCAAGATCAAGCGTTCTTGGTCCCCAACGATTGCCTTCTTTTCTAACACGACCTTGTGCTAATTCAATAGCTTGCGTGTTATTAAGTAGCTCTTCTGGTGCTAATGTTGTATCAACCGCAACCGCGACATTAAGATAATCAGGCTGATCTTGTGGTCCCATCGGGCGAGTACGATACCAAGATGATTGTGCAATTAATGTTGTTTGTGGGATCTCACTAATTGCTTTAATCGCTGAATTCACCTGGTTTTCAGGTGAATTCAAATTACTTCCCAAAATGATATAAACACGTTTTTTTTGTTTATTCATTGGTACTCTCTTGTCTGGATGCTGGTTTTGCACTTGGATGACGAGGGCGTTTACGTGGACGTGGACGTCTGCGAACCGGCGCTTGACCTAATTCAGACACCATTGAGCGCTGTTGTGTATTGTTAGACTCTTGGAAATCAGCCCACCAACTTGCTAACGCTTCAAGCTCTGGATTGCGTTGTACGTTGGCTCGTAATTCCAGTAAATCGAACGCTGCACGGAATTTAGGGTGCTCAAGTAATTTATTTGCACGACGGCCTTGGCGTTTAGGTAAACGTTGCTGTAATTGCCAGATATCACGCATGGTTGTGGTAATGCGTTTGGGGATCGCAATAGTACGGCATTGCTCATCTAAAATATCGTTCATCGCCATAGAGAAAGAGTCATAGTAAGAAAGACCACTTTCTTGGACTAATTTTTCGGCATGTTCAATTAATGGATACCACAGCATTGCCGCAAATAAGAACGCCGGATTGACTCGCATCTCTTTATTGATGCGGTAGTCCGTATTTTTGAGAATTTGATCTATCATTCTCTCCATTGGCGTATCATGTTGCTCTGTCATTTTAGACGCAATTAGCGGAAACAGTGGTTCAAGTAATTGATGACGGCACATTAACTTGTAAGTTTTGTAGCCTTGCCCTGTTTGTAATAATTTTAGCGACTCTTCAAAAAGACGAGCCGATGGAATATTACGTAATAAAGGAGCTAATCGGCTAATAGGCTCTGCAGTTTCTGGCGCAATTTGCATATCCAATTTACTGGCAAAGCGAATTGCTCTAAGCATTCTGACAGGGTCTTCGCGATAACGCGTTTCAGGATCGCCTATTAAACGAATAATACCTGCTTTCAGATCCGCTAAACCGCCAACGTAATCACGTACAGCAAAATCATCAACGCCGTAATAGAGACTGTTTAATGTAAAGTCACGGCGAATGGCATCTTCTTCAATTGAACCAAAAATATTGTCACGCAGTAACATGCCACTTTGTGCTTGCTGGGATTGGTTGTTGTCTGAAACTTCATGATCTTCATGAGAACCACGGAAAGTCGCAACTTCAATCACTTCAGGGCCAAACATAATATGAGCAAGACGAAAACGACGACCGACTAAACGGCTGTTACGGAATAATCGACGTACATCTTCAGGTGTTGCATTAGTGGCAATATCAAAATCTTTTGGTTTTTTTCCCAGTAATAAGTCACGGACACCACCTCCCACTAAATAAGCCTGAAAACCAGAGTTATTTAGTCGATAAAGCACTTTTAATGCATTATCACTGATGTCTTTACGTGAAATTGGGTGTTGATCTCTTGGGATCACAGTCATTGGCAAATCACTCCCGTTCGCCTTTTCTTTATTACTCTTTTTCTTACGGGGACGGTCTGCGGATATAGCAGGACGCCGACGCACAGGTTTCTGTGTTTCTTGTATTGGTCGGTCAGATGCAGTGACTGGCCTTTCACTTGCTACCGGTTGTGTGTCTGATGACGGTGTTTGTCGCCCTAGCAGATTACGGCAGAAATGTGCTACTCGATTAAAAATATGACACCTCGAATAATAAATTCTAATAATTAAAAAATTAAGCGGCTAATCATAGCCTACTGAACATTTTTTGAGAATGCTTTGTGTGGTTTATTCATACCTTTGTTGCTGATGATTTTGTTTTAAAATCTCAGAAGGTGACCACTGTGCTATCGCAATCTCTAGCAATGATGTTAACGAATAATCTTGCCAACCTGCAATAATGGGCTGATTAAGAAACCGTAAAGCATCGATAATGACAGGTCTTGGATCAGTATCTGGTAACGCATGCGCGTGATTTTGTTTTGATAATTTATTACCGTCATGATTTATTACTAAAGGTAAATGAGCATAACGTGGGATAGGTAAATTCAGTTGTTTATGTAAACTGATTTGTCGCAGCGTGGGATCAAGTAGATCGGCACCTCTAACAACTTCGGTTACACCCTGATAATTATCATCAATCACTGTTACTAGATTATACGCAAATAAGTTACCTTTTCTGTGAATAATCATATCTTCTAATACGATAGACGTACTTTTTGAATAATATGTACCTTGAATGACATCTTCAAAATGATAAACGGGATGCTGTTGGATCAATCTCCATGCACTCTCTTTATCGAAAGGTGTAACATTATTCGTTAGTGGCTCGCGATGACGGCAGTGGTTATCATACACGCCCCCTAAGTCATGTAAACGATGACGGCTACAATGACAGTGGTAGCAAACACCTTCTTTCCAAAGGGTGTGTAAAATTTCACGGTAAGCATCATGGCGTTGCGATTGATAGAGGATCTCTTCATCCCAAAACAAACCATAATGTTCTAATGTGCGAATAATTTGGAATGCAGTGCCGGGAGGTTCTCTAAGAGGGTCGATATCATCGATGCGCAGAAGCCAACGCCCGTGGTGTGCACGAGCTTGAAGATAACTGCCAAGTGCAGTAACCAATGAGCCAAAATGAAGTTGACCCGTTGGTGATGGCGCAAAGCGCCCAATATAGTCTGTAATCTCGTGCATCGAAAGATTCAGATTAACGCCTCAACGTATTAGGTTGAGGCGTCTACTCATTATTAGCCAGCCATCTGCTTTTCACGGATTTCAGCTAATGTTTTACAGTCGATGCATAAATCGGCTGTAGGACGAGCTTCTAAACGGCGAATGCCGATTTCAACTCCACAAGATTCACAGAAACCAAAGTCATCATCTTCGACTTTCTTCAGTGTTTTCTCGATTTTCTTAATGAGTTTACGTTCACGATCACGGTTACGCAGCTCAAGACTGAATTCTTCTTCTTGTGCAGCTCGGTCAACGGGATCAGGGAAGTTTGCCGCCTCATCTTGCATATGAGTAACGGTGCGGTTGACTTCATCCCTGAGCTGATTGCGCCAAGATTCAAGTATTAGCTTAAAATGCGCTAATTGGGCTTCGTTCATGTACTCTTCGCCCGCTTTTTCCTGATATGGCTCAACGCCAGCAATAGCGAGAATGCTCATGGACGATGTTTTACGCTTTTGCCCTTCTTGCATAATGCTTCTCCTACATACGCATTTCTGAATAATCCCCACCTTAAAAATAGGAAGGGGAAAAAATAGGGCGCTATAAATAGCAGATGCCCGCGAGGATAGCAATTATTCCTTTAATAAGTTTTCTCATGGTGTGAAGGCACGCAAGTAAATATCCCTTTTTAGTTAAAAAATGATTAACTAACACCATGAATTTCAATTAACCATTTGAAATAAAAGGTAATTGCTGTCCGATTGTTAAATTGTATTCACTAATATTGATGCGATAACACAAGATTTCAACCCCCGCATCACATGCTTCTTTTAGCAGTGAAGCATAGTTAGGATCAATCTCTTTAGCAACAGTCACTTCCATAATTCCAGTATGGGGAACTGCGTAGAATAAGACAGCCCTTAAACCCAATTTTGCGATAGCGGTCAACTCTCGAAGATGTTTCTGACCACGTTCTGTTTTTGCATCAGGGAAATAACCCATACCGTTGTCGAGTAAGGTGACTGACTTCACTTCAATATAACAGTCAACTTTATGATTTGATTTAAGTAAAATATCAATACGGCTATTCTCACTACCGTATTTCACTTCTCGTTTTATCTCGTCATACTCGGATAATTCTGGAATGTCACCTGCCTCAATCGCATCAGCAATTATCCCATTCGCTCTTAAGGTATTTACACAAATCCAATCATCGGTTTGAGTTTGAGTCAGTTCCCAGCTGTGTGGATATTTTCTTTTTGCATTCAAAGAGGTGGAGTACCAAACGGTATCACCCGGTGTTGCACATCCCGTCATTGCACCTGTGTTGGCACAATGAAGCGTGAATTCTTCCCCATTAGGGGTAACAACGTCTGCTAAAAAACGCTTATATCGTTTTAGTAAAGTGGCAGATTGTAGCGGTTGCTCAAATTTCATGATCACTCCGATGAAAGTATGACCTTTAATAAAGCGCTAATGCTACAATGCCTAGTCAAGAAAGTTAATGAGCCATGGAGCCCGTGTGCATTTATTGCCAATCTTTGATGTAACAGAAAAAATCGTTACTGCGTTAAAACAATCCCCACAAGTTTTGCTTCATGCACCTACAGGTGCCGGTAAATCCACGGCGTTACCCCTCTATTTGCTGGAGCAAAATTGTTTTGATGGAAAAATAATTTTATTAGAGCCAAGGAGAGTAGCCGCTAAAAGTATTGCTTACCGTTTAGCAAATCAGCTAAATGAAGAAGTTGGAAATACGGTAGGTTATCGTATGAAAGCGGAAAGCAAAGTTAGCTCAAAAACTCGACTTGAAGTAGTAACAGAAGGCGTATTAAACCGGATGTTACAGCAAGATCCGGAGTTGACTGGCGTAAGCCTTGTGATTTTAGATGAATTTCATGAACGTAGTTTACAAGCGGATTTAGCACTAGCGCTATTGCTCGATGTACAGATGGGATTACGTGATGATTTGCGTGTTTTGATTATGTCCGCGACCTTAGATAATCAAAAAATTACCTCACTACTACCTGATGCCCCTATGATCAGTGCGCAAGGGCGTAGTTATCCCGTTGAAAGAGCCTATTTTCCTATCAATTCGTATCAACCCTTCGAACAAGAAATTGCCACAATGGCGTTGCGATTATTGGCGCAAGAAACCGGCTCTATGCTGATATTCTTGCCGGGAAGTGCAGAAATAGTACGCGTTGCAGATATTCTAAAGGATAAAGTGGATGACAATATTTTACTCTTCCCACTTTATGGTGCTCTTTCATTAGCGGAACAACAAAAAGCGATTGAGCCAACAGAAAAAGGTTATCGAAAGATCGTACTTGCTACCAATATTGCAGAAACCAGTCTGACTATTGAAGGGATCCGTTTAGTCCTAGATAGTGCCATTGAAAAACGCGCTCAATTTGATTTGAAAAGTGGTGTCACTAGCTTATTGCGTCAAAGGATTAGCCAATCGTCACAAACACAGCGAGCCGGACGAGCTGGGCGTCTTGAGGCCGGTATTTGCTGGCATTTAATCAGCCAAGAGCAGGCAGAGCGTGTTGCTTCTCACCAAATACCTGAAATTTTAAGTAGTGACTTATCGTCGTTATGGCTTTCCGTCTTGCAGTGGGGATGTCGTGACATTAATCAGTTGAGTTGGTTGGATACACCAACCCCACAAGCATTATATGCAGCTAAAGATTTACTGTATCGTTTAGGTGCGATAAATAAACAAGGTGGATTAACACATCGGGGAACACGCATGGCGCAATGGGGGATTGAACCTCGATTAGCGGCGATTTTGGATTATGCGAGTGAGCTAAGTGACAATCACCTTGCGACAGCTGCACGTTTATGTGCAATCTTAGAAGAGCCTCCACGAGGACAGGAAATTAATCTAGAATGGGTTTCTCAGCAGAAAAACATGTTCTGGACACGACGTGAAAAACAGCTTTCTCAACATCGGAAAGGGACGTTTTGTCCTGAATTGTTAGGTGTACTATTAGCGGTTGGATTTCCTGATAGGATTGCTAAAAATCGTGATAATCAAGGACGTTTTCGTTTGGCAAATGGGCAAGGTGCCATGATGGATGATGCGCACGCTATGAGTAATACTCAGTGGATCTTAGCGCCGTTATTACTACAAAATGCACATTATGCCGATGTGCGCATTTTATTAGCGCTACCCATTGATATCGATGAAATATCAGCTATCTTTCCTGAGCTTATTGAAAATAATACCACAGTTGAATGGGATGAAAAACGAGGCACATTGGTTGCATGGCAACAGCGTCAATTAGGGCGATTAACTTTAAGTCAGCGACAATTAGACAAACCAAATAAGCAACAAATGCAACAAGCATTATTGAATTGGCTGAGAGATAACGGTTTAAAGGCTTTAGCGCTGAGTGAAGAGACTCAACAGCTTTTTATACGACTTGCTTTAGCGAAAAAATGGTGTCCAGAAGCCTTATTACCTGATTTAGCAGAAACAGTGTTACTTGAAAATTTAGAAACATGGCTTTTACCTGAACTAGGGGAAATTCAGACATTAAAAGCATTACAACAAATTGATATTAATACAATTATTAAAAATCAATTAACTTGGCATGAAAATCAGTTGCTTCAACGCTTATTTCCGACACATTATTTGGCGCCAACAGGAACAAAAGTGATGATTACTTATGATTTGGAGTCACCTCCGGTGATTGCTATTCGTATTCAAGAAGTTTATGGCGAACAACAAAGCCCTATTATTGCGAATGGTCAATTGCCTGTCGTCATGGAATTATTGTCACCAGCCCATCGTCCTATCCAAAAAACACACGATTTGGCGACATTTTGGGCAGGAAGTTATAAAGAAGTGCAAAAAGAGATGAAAGGACGTTATCCCAAGCATTTATGGCCTGATGATCCGGCGAATACGGCACCGACTCGACGAGTAAAAAAATATAGCCAATAAGTTAATTTAAGTTTTTATCGTAGATTATCCCTATTTGAGAGCTTTCTTGTGGGATCACATAGAAAAATAGCGACAATGTTAGGCTTCTTTATCCCGTGATAAAGGGGTTTTAATGAGAGATACCGTTCATGAGTAGAAAGAAAAGACCAGTGAAACAAACCAAAAGAGGTCGTTCTTGGTTTTGGTTATTTGTCAAAATCGCCATTGTGGTTGCGGTTTTAATGGGGATTTATGGGGTTTATTTACATTCTCAAATCAAAGAGCGCCTTGATGGCAATGTTTGGGAATTACCCGCTGCGGTTTACGGACGTACCGTTAACTTAGAGCCGGGCATGAATTATAGCCAAAAAGAGATGGTGAGCTTACTCGAGGGTATGCAATACCGCAATGTTAACAAAATCACTCGTCCTGGCGAATTTGTGGTAAGAGGCAACACGATTGAGATGTTGCGCCGACCTTTCGATTTTCCTGATGGTCGTGAAGAGCAAATTTTAGCTAAATTAGCCTTTGAGCAGAATTCATTGGTTAGTATTACTAACATGGATAATCAACGGCAGTTTGGTTTTTTCCGTCTTGATCCTAAGTTAATTACCATGATGCAATCTGCAAATGGTGAACAACGCTTATTCTTAGCAAGAGATAAATTTCCACAATTATTAGTGGATACGCTAATTGCAACAGAAGATCGCCGTTTTTATGAGCATGATGGCATTAGCCTTTATTCGATTGGACGCGCAGTATTAGCAAACTTTAGCGCAGGTAAAGCGGTTCAAGGCGGGAGTACCTTAACGCAACAGTTAGTGAAAAACCTATTTTTGACTAACGAAAGAACGTTAAAAAGAAAGCTTAATGAAGCCTATATGGCGATCATTATGGATGCGAGTTATAGCAAAGATCGTATTTTAGAACTGTATCTTAATGAGGTTTTTTTAGGGCAAAGTGGTGATGAACAAATTCGAGGCTTCCCTTTAGCTAGCCTTTACTATTTTGGTCGTCCCGTTGATGAATTAAGCCTTGATCAGCAAGCTCTTTTAGTGGGTATGGTTAAAGGTGCGTCTGCTTATAACCCATGGCGTAACCCAAAATCTGCGTTAGAGCGTCGTAATGTGGTATTAAAACTGCTGCAAACCCAAGAGATAATCGACCAAGAGCTTTACAATGTGCTGAGTGCTCGTCCTTTAGGTGTGAAACCACGTAGTGAAGCGTTAACGCCTCAACCGGCATTTATGCAATTGGTTCGTCAAGAGTTACAAACAACCCTAGGCGATAAAGTAAAAGATTTATCGGGTACAAAAATTTTCACTACATTAGATCCGGTCTCGCAAGATGCCGCTGAAAAAGCAGTTGAAGTGGGCGTTGCCGATATACGTAAAGTGCGTAAGATTGACGATCTTGAAGGGGCGATGGTTGTTGTGGATCGCTTAAGTGGTGAGGTGAGAGCATTAGTGGGTGGCTCTCAACCACAATATGCGGGCTTTAACCGTGCATTATCGGCTCGTCGCTCTATTGGCTCTTTGGCAAAACCTGCGACCTACTTAACGGCATTAAGTGAACCTGAGCGTTTTCGTTTAAATACATGGCTTGCTGATGAGCCAATATCTGTGCCTATTCCAGGAGGCAAACCTTGGCAACCTCGTAACTATGATCGTGGTTATAAAGGTAAATTAATGTTGGTGGATGCATTAGCGACTTCACGCAATATACCGACTGTAAATCTTGGTTTAGAAGTCGGGTTAGATCGCGTGATCCAAACTTGGATTAACTTAGGTGCACCCGCAGAAAATCTGGAAAAAGTGCCAGCGATGCTATTAGGCGCATTAAACTTAACACCAATGGAAGTCGCTCAAACCTTCCAAACAATTGGTAGTTTAGGTAATCGAGCAAAACTATCATCATTGCGTTCTGTTATTGCTCAAGATGGTACCGTGCTTTACCAAAGTTATCCTCAAGCGGAAACGACGGTTTCACCTCAAGCGGCTTATATGACGTTGTTTGGTATGCAACAAGTCGTGAATTCAGGGACAGCATGGCGTGTATTAAAACCAAAATTTGGTAATTACAATCTTGCTGGTAAAACGGGTACGACAAACGATCTCCGCGATAGTTGGTTTGCAGGGATTGATGGTAAGGAAGTGACGATCTCATGGATGGGGCGCGATAATAATGGCCCAACGAATTTAACGGGGTCAACAGGGGCATTGTTGCTGTATCGTAACTATTTAGAGAATCAGGCACCGCTGAAACTAAATCCACCAGCACCAGAAGATATCGCAGAGATGTCTGTTGATGCTCAAGGGAACTTTGCTTGTTATGGCGGTGGTGTTCGTACTTTACCTGTATGGACAGCCAATCCAGATGGATTGTGCACACCTGTTCAGCAAGATACCGATGAAAGTGGCGCACCAAAGTGGTTACAAGATCTGTTTTCTGAGTAAGTGATCACGTAGATTAGCTAAAATAAAAACGGCACGTCAGTGCCGTTTGTTTTTTGTCAAAATAGATAGGTATTAGCGTTTCATTTTTCCAAATGCATATTCCGCGGCATCAATAGTGCGTTGAATATCTTCTTTGGTATGTGCGATAGACATAAAGCCTGCTTCAAATGCAGAAGGAGCAAGGTAGATGCGTTTTTCTAACATTAAGTGGAAGAATTGCTTAAAGCGCTCAACATCACAATTCATTACATCTTGATAGCAAGTCACTTCTTTTGCATCTGTAAAGAACAGACCAAACATACCTCCAACATGGTTGATAACCATTGGAATGCCTGCTTGTTGCGCCTTTTCCAGTAAACCCTCAGCGAGCATAGTTGTTAGCTCATCTAATGTCTGATGAACACCCGGTTGTGATACTTCGTGTAAACACGCTAAACCTGCTGCCATTGCAATTGGGTTGCCTGATAAGGTTCCCGCTTGATAAACAGGGCCAATAGGTGCCAGTTTAGACATCACTTCCATATGCCCACCAAATGCACCAACCGGCATACCGCCACCGATGATTTTACCGAGGCAGGTTAAGTCAGGATCAACGTCGTAATAAGCTTGTGCTCCACCTAATGCTACACGAAAGCCTGTCATTACTTCATCAATGATCAGTAAAGCACCAAACTCATCACATAATGCACGTAAACCGGGTAAGAAGTCTGCTTTAGGGGGTACGCAGTTCATATTGCCCGCAACTGGTTCAACAATGATACAAGCGACTTCTTCTGGGTAGTTTTCAAAGGCTTGGCGTACAGAATTTAAATCGTTGTAAGTGCAAGTTAAAGTGTGTTTGACAAAATCAGCGGGTACGCCCGGTGAATTAGGTTGGCCCATAGTTAATGCACCAGAACCTGCTTTTACTAATAAGCAATCTGCATGACCGTGGTAGCAACCTTCGAATTTAATGATTTTGTCACGGCCAGTATAACCACGAGCAAGGCGGATCGCGCTCATTGTTGCTTCTGTGCCTGAGTTCACCATACGAACCATATCCATTGAAGGTACTAGTTCGGTAACGAGATTAGCCATTTCAACTTCAGCTGCTGTTGGTGCACCAAAACTTAATCCTTTTTGTACCGCATCAGTAACAGCATCACGAATAGCAGGGTGATTATGACCTAGAACCATTGGTCCCCATGAGCCAACATAGTCAAGGTAAGCACGTCCATCGGCATCATAAATATACGCACCATTAGCACGTTCAATAAAAAGAGGGGTTCCACCTACACCGTTAAATGCTCTAACAGGTGAGTTGACACCGCCAGGGATCACTTGTTGTGCGAGATTATAAAGCGTTTCAGACTTGCTCATGTCAGACTCCTAATGATGGGTGAGCGTAAGATTAAGGCGTATTCTAAAGCACCACGCAGATGAAGCCAAATTACGGCAACAAGATTTTGATTTCTCACTGTTATTGTGGGTACGTGGTTTATCGTAAAAAGTGATAGGTAGCAAAAAGTGTATTTTGTCCACAACAAACTTGAAGGTTATGAGCAGGTATTAGATAATCATCACATTATATCAGCAAGAAATATAAATTTTTTGCTGGCTGTTTTTTTGCTGGAATACCCAGTCTGGAGTGAACAATGAGTGATGATATGGCTCTGCCGTTACAATTTACTGACGCGGCTGCAAATAAAGTAAAAGATCTGATTGCAGATGAAGAAAATCCAAATCTGCGTTTACGTGTTTATATCACGGGTGGCGGTTGTAGCGGATTCCAGTATGGTTTTACCTTTGATGATGCAATGAATGAAGGTGATATGACCATAGAAAAACAAGGTGTTGCTTTAGTGGTTGATCCAATGAGTTTGCAGTATTTAGTGGGCGGTTGTGTGGATTATACCGAAGGATTGGAAGGGTCGCGTTTTATTGTGACGAATCCTAATGCTAAGAGCACGTGTGGTTGTGGTTCTTCTTTTAGTATCTGATTTTTCTTTGGCGTCGTGGCTGTGTAGTATGCCACGGCGTTAGAGCTGTGCTCGTAATACTCACATACTAATGTATGCTTCGCTTACTGCACGCTACCTGCTTCGTTGCACTGCTCGCTCACGACTTTTGTCGGTGGGATTTTTTAAAGATAAATTTTTAAGAACAACACCTAAGAATAAAACCTTAAACTTTCAATTTCCTATTGTTAAATCCTTTCTCGTTTTTCAACAAAACGTAATTTAACTTTTCGCCACTGCCTCACAAATTTGCTGTACTGCATTAATAATACGTGGTGCAGGTCGGCTAAAACTGTCTTCATCAATGGCAATAACGGGTACAGTGAGTTGAGGTTGCCAAAATGCTTTTATTGTAGGTATTTGCTCTGCCTTACCACTGAATATAATCAAATCAGGTTGCTTTGTAAGTACTTGCTCTCGGCTTACTTGAGGCCATGCCACCGGGCTGTTAGCAAAGATATTCTCTCCACCGCAAAGTTCCGTAATATGGCTCTGTAATGTGCTATTTGATGTAGTAAATAATGGTTGCATCCCAAATTGAATAAATACTTTTTTCTTGGCGTGATGCGATATATTTGATGCATATTGTTGCTGTAATGCCTGATATTGCTGGCGCAATTGTTGGGCATTTTTTAAAGCAATATCAGGATGATGGCTATAACTGGAAAGAGTAATAAGATCGTCTGCGATTTCTTCAATACTTTGTGGATCAGAATAAATGATAGGAATACCCAAGGCTTTTAATTGATCTAACGAACGTTGTGGATTACCGCCTCGCCATGCAATGATTAAATCAGGTTTTAATAATAGAATGCGCTCGATATTAATGCCCTGCCAATTGGCCACTTGTTCAATACTTTTAGCCGCCTCTGGATAATCAGAGTAAGCACTAACTCCGACAATATTATTACCCATACCCGCAGCATAAGCCATTTCAGTGGCTGAAGGCGATAGCGTAATAACACGATCAACAGGCGTGGTAGCAATAGCAAAATTGAGCCAAAATAATGGGCAGAGTAATAACCCAAGATTAATAAATAAACGCATTACTTTTCCAATAATAAAAAAATACCCACCTATTTTTTATCTTAGAATAAGTAAAAAAGAAAGGCGGGGTATTGATAAAGCGGTATTAAGATTATCTCGACTTAATTAGTCTTTTAATTTATCCAATATCGCTGTCACCATTAAGCTTGATTGTTCTGCGGCAACAGATAAAAATTCATCAAAACTTAAGTGTGATTCTTTATCAGCCACATCAGAAATAGCACGAACCACAACAAATGGTGTATCGAACTGATGGCAAACATGGCCAATTGCGGTTGATTCCATTTCTACGGCCACAACATCTGGGAATGTGCGACGGATCCGAGCTAAAGGTTCTGCACCATTAATAAAAGCATCACCACTACAAATTAAACCACGAACTGCATTTAATTTTAGTGATTCAATACACTCTTCTGCGATGCTAATAAGTTTGGGATCTGCAATAAAAGCGGGAGGGCATTGTGCCATTTGACCAGGTTCATAACCAAACGCAGTCACATCAGCATCGTGATAACGCACTTCTGTTGAAACAACGATATCACCGACATTTAATCTTGAGTCTAAGCCACCCGCAGAGCCAGTATTGATAACGACATCAGGACGAAAATGCTCAAGTAATAATGTTGTGCCGATCGCGGCTGCAACTTTACCAATACCTGATTTTAGTAATGCAACATCAACACCGTTAATTTTACCTGTATAGATTTCACAACCGCCACGGGATAAGATTTGGCAATCTTCAATTTTATCACGCAGAAGTGTGACTTCTTGCTCCATTGCACCTATTACGCCAACTCTCATTGTGTCATACTCACTTGTAGGTTAAGAATAAATAAAATTTAAATAGAGTTTAACATCTATCGGAAAAACACGATATAACACAAAGAATAGAGAATTCGTTTCATTTAAGCCAGAAAGAGGATAGGAATGATCGATTTTAAGCTGAAGTTAAATTATCAACGTAAATACAACAGCAGTGACATCGATATTAATGATGAAACTCAGGTTTCTCGACAATTTGAAAGTGATCGAGGGCGTATTATTAACTCAGCCGCTATTCGTCGTTTACAACAAAAAACACAAGTCTTTCCCTTAGAGACAAATTCCGCAGTACGCAGTCGCCTTACTCATTCTCTCGAAGTTCAACAAATAGGGCGTTATATCGCGAAGCAAATTATTGGTGAGTTAAAAAAACAAAATAAGCTTGAAGTGTATGGCTTAAATGAGCGTATTGATAGCCTTGAGAGTTTAATTGAGATGGCGTGTTTAATGCATGACATTGGTAACCCACCTTTTGGTCATTTTGGTGAAGCGGCAATTAAACATTGGTTTCAAAAAGTATTATCACCAGAGGCGACGGCCGAATTCGACTGTTGCCCATTTGTCCCTATGCAGTATTCAGCTAAAGTGCAATTAAATGAATTGCGACAAACTTTACGCCAAGATTTATGTCAATTTGAAGGTAATGCTCAAGCTATCCGAATGGCACATCATCTGCTTAAATTGAATTTAACCTATGCGCAAATTGGGTGTGTATTGAAATACACTCGTCCTGCTTATTGGCAAGGTGATGTTCCTAAAGAATATAGCTATTTAATGAAAAAACCAGGGTATTATTGGTCTGAATTAGCATTTGTAAAAGAAGTACAACAAAAATTAGATATGGGGGAATTTTGTCGCTTTCCTCTCACTTATATTATGGAAGCTGCTGACGACATCTCTTATTGTATTGCGGATTTAGATGATGCGGTAGAAAAGGGGATTTTTGATATTAACCGTCTTGTTCAGCTTTTACGTGATGCATGGCGTGAAAATGGCGATGTCACTGAAGGTGATTTATTTGATATAACCGTTAATCGTGCTTATAAAAAAGTCGATCAAAATGAAGCTAAGCGCAGTATGCAAGATCAGTTTTTTATGTATTTACGAGTTTATATTACAGGGAAATTAGTCCCTTATACTGCCTACCGTTTTATAAAAAATCTTCCTCAAGTTTATGAAGGGAGTTTTAACCACGCCTTATTGGAAGGGGATAGTGCTGAGCACCGTTTATTAACAACATTAAAAAGTGTGGCTAAAAAATGGGTGTTTAGCCATCCTGAAGTTGAAGAACTTGAAATGAAAGGATATCGCGTGATTAGTGGGTTACTTGATATCTATAAACCCTTGCTTTTATTATCAACGGAAGATTTTTTAAGATTGCATAAATATAACGAACATCCTAAATATGTTATTGAGACGCGTTTATATCATAAGCTTTCTGTGAAACATAAACTAGCTTATAACGAAATGTTAGAAAAGCTAAATGATATAAATACTGAAAAAGGTAAAGTCTTAGAGTTTTATTATCGTACAAGATTAATTCAAGATTATATCAGTGGAATGACAGATCATTGTGCTTATGAAGAATATAGAAAATTAATGGTTTGTGATTAATTTGTAATCATTAAGAAAAACGCTATCTAATTGATTGGTGATAAATTTTAGACTTTTCTTAGTGATAATAAAGATTTATTAAAATAACAGAAAATAGATGTTATTAATTGTAAATATATTCAATATAAAAGTTATATATAATATTTGTTAGTTATAGAACAATATAAAATTCATAAAACGAGTGCCTTAGGTTGTTATCATTAAAAGATTTATCAAATTAACAAAAATATTGCTTATATCAGTTAAGTAAATAACTTGTTCGATGTTATACTCTCTTTATGTTTTCTTCTGAAATGCATAGTCATTCATGTCACGCTGAAAAAATACAGCGTATTTTAAAACGATGTCATTTCACTGTTAATTCATTATTGATACTTAATTTAATACTATGGTGCAGTTTTATTCCCCTAAAAAACGTCCTGCGAAAAAACAGGCGATGATTCTGGAAGTGACCGCCAGTGCATTGGATGCAAATGGTCAAGGTATTGCTCATGCTGAGGGCAAAACAATTTTTGTAAAAGGATTACTCCCACAAGAAACTGCTCGTATTCGTTTAACAGAAGAAAAGCGCCAGTTTGCTAAAGGCGAAGTTATTAAGCGTTTAACGACCAGTGAACAGCGCATAAAACCGCATTGTGAATATTATGATCGTTGTGGTGGTTGTCAGCAGCAACATGTGCCTATTGCGCTACAACGTACAACAAAAGCCAGTGTGTTATCGCACCTTATTAAGCGTGAAACTGGGGTGATTATTTCAGCGGAGCCTGTTATTGCAGGCGCTGAATATGGTTATCG
The DNA here is from genome assembly GCF_030286765.1 of Proteus faecis. NCBI lineage: Bacteria > Pseudomonadati > Pseudomonadota > Gammaproteobacteria > Enterobacterales > Morganellaceae > Proteus > Proteus faecis. The sequence continues at coordinate 154,800 of NZ_JASVWV010000008.1, read as the reverse complement.
TCGTAGAGCAAGATTAGGATTGCGCTATCAACCTGAAAAAGGGTTGGTAATGGGCTTTCGCCAAGAGCGCTCGAACGATTTGGTGATGATAAAAAAATGCCCAGTGTTAAAAACTCAATTAAATGATTTATTGCCTCCTCTTTGGACATGCCTTAGCAAATTAACATCAGCGCGTGATTTAGGGCATGTTGAAATGGTGCTTGCTGATAATGGACCATTAGTTATTTTACGTCATTTATCTCCATTGCCTGAGCATGATAAACAGAGTTTGCGTGATTTCTCTCAAACTTATCAAGTTACGATGTATCTTGCAGGTGATAATAGCGAGATAGCACGATTAACTCCAATTGAGCAGGAACCCTTCTATCAAATAGAAGGTCTAAATTTACGTTTTGCACCCACTGATTTTATTCAAGTAAACGATGAAATAAATTCTCAGATGGTTGCTCAAGCTATTGAATGGCTTGATTTATCGCTAGAAGATCGCGTGTTAGATCTGTTTTGTGGTATGGGTAACTTTACTTTACCTATTGCAAAACGTGTCAGTGAAGTTGTGGGTATAGAAGGTGTACCTGCACTGGTTGAAATGGCGAAAAAGAATGCAAAACTAAACCAACTAGGTAATGCGCATTTTTGGCATGCAGATTTATCGGCTGATTTTTCTGCGATGTCGTGGTCGAAAGAAGGGTTTAACAAAGTGTTGTTAGATCCTGCAAGAGCAGGAGCGCTGGAGGTAATGTCACACATAGTGAAGTTATCTGCAGAAAAAATCGTGTATGTCTCCTGTAATCCGACCACGTTAGCCAGAGATAGTAAGATATTATTAGATTCTGGATATCAGCTAACCGGTTTAAAAATGTTGGATATGTTTCCACAAACGGGTCATCTGGAATCAATGGCACAGTTTAGTCGAAAATAATTTGAGTCGATAATAAACAGTTAGCCAGTAAATAAGTCGCAAATAAGATTTATACCGTGTAGGGAGAGAATATGGTTGCAGTAAGAAGTGCTCACTTAACACCTGCGGGAGAGTTTGCTGTTGATAAATGGGTTAACAGCTTGAACTTAACTCATGCCAATGCGGGTAGTGAAATCATGCAAACCTGGGAATACTGCCATCGTACTGTTCAAGGGCGTGAAGATGCCGAACGGTTATTGTGGCGTGGTGTTGAAATGGTTGAGCTTCTTTCGACACTCAGCATGGATAAAGACAGCATGAGGGCAGCGCTTCTTTTCCCTCTTGCTGAAGAAAATCTTATTGATCAGGAAATCGTCACAGAACACTTTGGTGATGCTATTTGGAGCTTAGTACGTGGTGTTATGGAAATGGACGCCATACGCCAATTAAAAGCGACACATACCAATGAAACAAGCTCAGTTCAGGTAGATAACGTGCGTCGTATGCTGTTATCTATGGTAGAAGATTTCCGTTGTGTAGTCATTAAACTATCAGAGCGTATAGCCCATTTACGCGAAGTCAAAGATGCCACAGAAGATGAGCGCGTACTGGCTGCTAAAGAGTGTTTTAATATTTATGCGCCGTTAGCCAACCGATTGGGTATTGGTCAATTAAAATGGGAATTAGAAGATTTTTGTTTCCGTTATCTTCATCCTGATGAATACAAAAAAATAGCAAGCTTGCTTCATGAGCGTCGTATCGATCGCGAACAGTATATTGATAATTTTGTCAGTACGGTACGTGGTTATATGAAAGAAGAAAATGTTGATGTAGATATCTATGGTCGCCCCAAACATATCTATAGTATCTGGCGCAAAATGAAGAAAAAGAACTTGGCATTTGATGAATTATTTGATGTAAGAGCGGTACGTATTGTTGTTGAACGTCTTCAAGATTGTTATGCAGCATTAGGGATTGTGCATACTCATTTTCGTCATTTACCTGATGAATTTGATGATTATGTGGCAAATCCAAAGCCAAATGGTTATCAATCTATTCATACCGTTGTGTTAGGGCCAGAAGGTAAAACGGTTGAAATTCAAATTCGTACTCGCCAAATGCATGAAGATGCCGAGCTGGGTGTGGCTGCGCACTGGAAATACAAAGAAGGCGCCACAGGCGCGACAACGAAAGGCGGTACAGGAAGTTATGAAAACCGTATTGCATGGTTACGTAAACTGATTGCATGGCAAGAAGAGATGGCGGATTCTGGCGAAATGCTGGATGAAGTTCGTAGCCAAGTGTTTGATGATAGGGTTTACGTCTTTACGCCAAAAGGTGATGTGGTTGATTTACCTGCAGGATCAACACCGCTTGATTTTGCGTATCATATTCATAGTGATGTGGGGCACCGCTGCATTGGAGCGAAAATTGGCGGGCGCATTGTGCCCTTTAGCTATCAGCTACAAATGGGCGATCAAATTGAGATTATCACGCAAAAACATCCTAACCCGAGCCGCGATTGGCTAAATCCTAATTTAGGTTATGTCACGACAAGCCGTGGACGTGCAAAAATTCACAATTGGTTCCGCAAGCAGGATCGCGATAAAAATATTCTTGCAGGGCGTCAGATTTTAGATAACGAATTGGCGCATATGGATATCAATATGAAAGAAGCAGAAAAACTGCTGATTGCGCGTTATAACGTGCATAGTGTTGATGAAGTATTAGCTGGGATTGGTGTCGGTGATATCCGAATTAATCAATTAGTGAACTTTATTCAAAGTAAATTAAATAAAGCCACTGCGGAAGATGAAGATAAAGAAGCACTGCGGACACTCGAAAGCAAAACGCCAGCACCAAGAACCACTGGTTCAGGTAGTAGTATTGTCGTTGAGGGGGTGGGTAACTTAATGCACCATATTGCACGTTGTTGCCAGCCTATTCCGGGTGACAATATTGTTGGTTTTATTACCAAAGGTCGTGGTATTTCGATTCACCGTGCTGATTGTGAGCAACTTGCTGAATTACTTTCTCATGCGCCAGAGCGTATTGTTGACGCGGTATGGGGAGAGAATTATTCCAGCGGTTATTCATTAGTAGTGCGTGTTGTTGCGAATGATCGTAGTGGATTATTACGTGATATCACGACTATTTTAGCCAATGAGAAAGTGAATGTGCTTGGTGTCAGTAGCCGTAGTGATGTTAAGCAACAAATTGCGACCATTGATATGAATATTGAGATTTATAATCTCCAAGTATTAAGTCGTATTTTGGCAAAACTTAATCAGTTGCCTGATGTGATAGAAGCGAAACGCTTTTCTCACTAAAACATTAAAATGATAAGATGCCGAGACAACTGTTCTCGGCATTTTTTTATCTAAAAATCAGAAAAACTGTATATTTAGTTAGTAATTTAATTGCTAGGATTTATTTAAAATAAATATAGTTTTAAATAAAAGGGATCTAGTAGATAAATATGAAGATAACTAAACAATATTATATTAAGAATATGTGTTGGGGATGGTTTATTGGCGCTCTATTTTTATACTCTTGCTTAGAGTATGAGTTGAAGTATGAAAGTCTAATATTGTTAATTAGTATTGCTGGTATTGGATTATATCCGTTGGCTAAATGGGGGATTGAATATTTTTTTCTTCAATTTACTACTAGAGAATTTTGGAATCGAGGACTATTTTTAGATACAGCTGGTAAAGCTGGTGGTTTAGCTTTATATAGTTTCATCGTGTTTTTATTATCTATACCAATTACAATAATTTTTATATTATTTGTGTTAGTGAAAAGGTTGTTCCTCTAAATAAACAACCTCTAAAGTATTAATTAAACACCAATCAAATTATTGGCTTTTTCAATTAAGTCGTTATCAATCAATGCTCCAATACTTGCTATAAGCAATCCATATCCTAATATCCCTATGGGACCACCTAGAAGTACACTAAATGTAAATCCTGCTATCGATGTAGCCGCCATTCCTACAAATATAGTCTCTGCTTTAACAAAAAATGGACGCCAATTATCTGTTTCTGTTGCTTTTATTAATTCTATCGATAAATCTTTGACGTCAAGAGCTTTACTCACAAAAAACATACCTTTACTAAATTTTTTTAATTTTTGAGCTATATCATCGAGTATGATCGATTCCAATGCAGTTGCAATAGCTTTACGATCTTTGGCATTAATTCTTCTATTGATATTCGCTTTGTATTTTTCGTAAGCTTTTAGCGCATCATCAACGTTACGGATGGTTTTTCCTCTGGCTTGTTGTGCTAAAGACTCCGCTAATTTCCTTGCTTTATCACCATAAGCATTAAACACTTCTTTATAAAAATCAGCAGTAAACTTTATTGAATCATGCAATTGCTTAAAATCATCGTTTGTTTGTTCTTTTTTATTTGCTTGTTGAGCTAAAATATCAGCAATTTGGAAATTGCGATATGTAAACGTCATATTATTATGGAAATCTTGGCATGCGGATTTAAAATCTTGTTCTCTAATATATTTTCACTCATTTTATTAAACCTTTAACAAAAATGATGTATTTATATGGTGTTGAAACGTGGATTTATAGCGAGGAGTATATTTGTAAATAACAAATTTATAGTTCAATTTAAAATGTCATTATTCTTTCAAAAAAGTTATTTTTAAGATCTTGAGCTTGAAATGATAAGATGCCGAGACAACTGTTCGCGGCATTTTTTATCTAAAAAGTGTTAAACAGGATAAAGCTAACTCTTATTTAAAAGGCAATATGATGTCAGAAAATCGTGCAATCTTTCGTTTATTAGAAATTATGGCGCAACTACGTGACCCTGAAACAGGGTGCGAATGGGATAAAGTGCAGACTTTTGACACTATCGCACCTTATACATTAGAAGAAACCTATGAAGTATTAGATGCCATTACACGCAAAGATTTTGCTGATTTAAAAGAAGAGTTAGGCGATTTGCTTTATCAGGTTGTTTTTTATTCACGTATGGCGCAAGAGCAAAAATTATTTGATTTTAATGATGTTTGTGAAGCTATCAGTAATAAGCTAGAACGCCGTCATCCTCATATCTTTGCCGCTGAAAGTGACAATAATTTAGTCACAGAAAAATATCGTTGGGAAAAACTTAAAGCTCAAGAGCGTGAAGCTAAAGCTCAGTTTTCATTATTAGATGATATTCCCGCTACATTACCTGCTTTAATGAAAGCCGAAAAAATCCAAAAACGTTGTGCTTCAGTGGGGTTCGATTGGAATGAATTAGAGCCTGTCTTGGGTAAGGTTTATGAAGAAATTGATGAAGTGATAGCTGAGGTGAAAAAAGAGCCTCAAGATGCCTCTCGAATTGAAGATGAGTTAGGTGATTTATTGTTTTCTGTGGTGAATTTATCACGTCATTTAAAGCAAAAACCCGAGCAAGCATTAAATCGAGCATGCCGAAAATTTGAACAACGCTTTCGTTTTGTTGAAAAAATGCTCTCAGAAAAAGGCACTGGCATAGAAAATGCCTCATTGGAAGAGATGGAGATCTATTGGCAGAAAGCAAAAAAACAACCGATTGAGTGAATTGTGACACGCAAATTAACTCTAACATGACATAAAGTGCGATAAAAATAGCTTGTAACATCTCGTTTTTTCAGCTGTTTTTATAAAAATATTTAAAAAGAAAAATTATAAAATGTAATTTCGTTTTTTTGTTTTTGGGTAATTTAAAGTTTTTTATTTGCATTCTATTACATTAAAAGTGTGATCAATCTCAAAAAATTTAAACGTATGATCATAAGCAAAAGATCTCGCTATAAACCTGCTACACTTAATATTATGAAAAAATAAAGCATCTCTTCTCTAAAAGTGATAGCTTAGCTGAAAGGATTAAGCTAAAATGCTTGTGAAATATTTTCACGGGTTTAGTTAATTGAATTTTTACTGTTTTTTCGTGTTTAAACGGATAAGTGGCGTGATGAAAAAGAACTTTATACTACTAAGAATGTTTGTAGCGAAAATAAGGTTCGGGTATACTGTGTTCCCGTCCAGTTATATCCATCATCCTAATACACCTAAACTTTCAGGTTCAGCATGAAAACGAATTATATTTTTGTGACCGGCGGGGTCGTATCCTCTCTGGGTAAAGGCATTGCCGCAGCCTCTCTGGCGGCTATACTCGAAGCCCGTGGACTCAATGTCACCATGATGAAGTTGGATCCGTATATCAACGTCGATCCAGGTACTATGAGCCCAATTCAGCACGGGGAAGTCTTCGTCACTGACGATGGTGCTGAAACTGATCTCGACTTAGGACACTATGAGCGCTTTATTCGCACGAAAATGACTCGTCGTAATAACTTCACGACAGGTCGCGTATATTCTGAAGTATTACGCAAAGAGCGTCGTGGTGACTATCTTGGGGCTACAATTCAAGTTATTCCTCATATCACTAATGAAATCAAAGAACGCATCATCCGTGGCGGTGAAGGTCATGATGTCGTTTTAGTTGAAGTTGGCGGGACAGTTGGTGATATCGAATCCTTACCATTCTTAGAAGCGATTCGCCAAATGGCAGCAGAAGTGGGTCGCGAGCACACATTCTATCTGCATTTAACATTGGTGCCTTATTTAGCCGCTTCTGGTGAAGTGAAAACCAAACCAACTCAGCATTCTGTAAAAGAATTACTGTCGATCGGTATCCAGCCAGATGCGTTGATTTGCCGTTCAGACCGCGTTATTCCTGCAAACGAACGTGCCAAAATTGCACTATTCTGTAATGTACCAGAGAAAGCGGTTATTTCATTAAAAGATGTCGATTCCATTTATAAAATCCCCGCACTATTGAAATCACAGGGATTAGATGATTATATCTGTAAACGATTCAGCTTAGATTGCCCAGTCGCAAATCTTGCAGAGTGGGAACAAGTTATTTATGAAGAAGCTAATCCTGAAGGCGAAGTGACCATTGGTATGGTTGGTAAATATGTTGAATTACCAGATGCCTATAAATCAGTGATTGAAGCATTAAAACATGGTGGTTTCAAAAGCCGTGTTGCTGTAAATATCAAACTAATTGATTCACAAGACGTTGAAACTCGTGGCGTAGAAATGCTTAAAGGGTTAGACGCAATCTTAGTACCAGGTGGTTTTGGTGAACGTGGTGTTGAGGGCAAAATTATGGCTGCTCAATATGCACGTGAAAATAAAATCCCTTACTTAGGCATTTGCTTAGGTATGCAGGTTGCTATGATTGAGTTTGCACGTAATGTTGCTGGAATGGAAGGCGCAAACTCCACTGAATTTGCACCAGATTGCAAATATCCAGTTATTGCATTAATCACTGAATGGCGCGATGAAGACGGTAATGTCGAAGTGCGTTCAGAAGATAGTGATTTAGGTGGTACGATGCGACTTGGTGCTCAGCCTTGCCATTTAAGTGGCGATAGCTTAGTTCGTACACTGTATGGCAAAAACACCATTACAGAGCGCCATCGTCACCGTTATGAAGTAAATAATCTACTATTAAAACGTATCGAAGATGCGGGTTTACGTATTGCAGGTCGTTCAGTAGATAACAAACTGGTGGAAATTATTGAAAATCCAAACCATCCTTGGTTTGTTGCTTGTCAGTTCCACCCAGAGTTTACCTCAACGCCGCGTGACGGCCATCCGTTATTTGCAGGCTTTGTGAAAGCAGCCTTTGATAACCAAAAAGGCCTGCTGAAATAGGATATATGAGAAGAGATAGAGTATCTCTTCTCGGAAATTTAACTTGTACAGAGGAAAACCGAATGTCCAAAATCGTTAAAGTACTTGGTCGTGAAATTATTGATTCTCGTGGCAACCCAACAGTTGAAGCAGAAGTTCACTTAGAAGGTGGTTTTGTTGGTATGGCTGCGGCTCCATCAGGTGCATCAACAGGTTCTCGCGAAGCTTTAGAATTACGTGATGGTGATAAATCACGTTTCTTAGGTAAAGGTGTTCTGAAAGCGGTTGCTGCTGTTAATGGTCCAATCGCTAAAGCGATCCTTGGCCAGGATGCAAAAGACCAAGCTAACATCGATAAAATCATGATCGATTTAGATGGTACTGAAAACAAATCAAACTTTGGTGCAAACGCAATCCTAGCGGTTTCTTTAGCAAACGCAAAAGCGGCTGCTGCTGCAAAAGGTATGCCTTTGTACGAGCACATTTCTGATCTGAACGGTACTCACGGTCAATATTCTATGCCTCTGCCAATGATGAACATCATCAACGGTGGTGAGCACGCAGATAACAACGTTGATATCCAAGAGTTCATGATCCAACCTGTTGGCGCACCTACTCTGAAAGAAGCAGTGCGTATGGGTTCAGAAATCTTCCATCACTTAGCAAAAGTGTTAAAAGCAAAAGGCATGAACACTGCAGTAGGTGACGAAGGTGGTTATGCACCTAACTTAGAATCTAATGCTGCTGCATTAGCTGCTATCAAAGAAGCCGTTGAGAAAGCAGGTTACGTTTTAGGTAAAGACGTTACTCTGGCTATGGACTGTGCTGCTTCTGAGTTCTACAACAATGAAACGGGTAACTATGAACTGAAAGGCGAAGGCAAAACCTTCACTTCACAAGAGTTCACTCATTACTTAGAAGAACTGACTAAACAATACCCAATCGTTTCTATCGAAGATGGTTTAAACGAATCTGATTGGGATGGTTTCGCATACCAAACTAAAGTTCTTGGTGACAAAATCCAACTGGTTGGTGACGACCTGTTTGTAACTAACACTAAGATCCTAAAAGAAGGTATCGACAAAGGCATTGCTAACTCAATTCTGATCAAATTCAACCAAATTGGTTCACTGACAGAAACTTTAGCAGCAATCAAAATGGCGAAAGATGCAGGTTACACAGCTGTTATCTCTCACCGTTCAGGTGAAACCGAAGATGCAACTATCGCTGACTTAGCAGTTGGTACCGCAGCTGGCCAAATCAAAACAGGTTCTATGAGCCGTTCTGATCGTGTTGCTAAATACAACCAACTGATCCGTATCGAAGAAGCATTAGGTAACAAAGCACCTTTCAACGGTCTGAAAGAAGTTAAAGGCCAAGCATAATCTTGCATCTTTGATTAAAAAAATTTATTAATCTGAAAGGGGAGAACCTTGAGTTCTCCTCTTTTTTTTATTTTTTTACAGAAAAAATAGAATATTTATTTTTAACAACTTTGAAAAAAGTGTGATGTATAAGAGAAAATAGTGTTCAATTATTGCTCTTTTATTAATAAATTGGTTAATTCTCGTGGAACAGATCTCAAATATAGCTTTTGCGCATTTTCAATGAAGGGAAATGTTTTTATATTTCACATATAACCTATTTCGTTAACAATTTAAGCTTAGTGAATCCAATGTTCATATCAGCTAATGTGGAGTATTATCATGGACGCATCCAATTTAGCCCCGTCGGCGAAGTCTAGTCCGATAAACAAACGAGGGTTAATTATTCTGGCTATTGATGTGGTGTTATTACTACTTTTGCTAGAATTTTTACCTTATGATCCAAAGGCAAATGCAGGTTTAGCATTAATGGTGTTTGTGGGTGTGTTATGGCTGACAGAAGCTATTCACGTGACTATAACAGCATTATTTATACCTATATTAGCCGTTGTGCTTGGGCTAATGAATACTAATGAGTCATTAAAATCATTTGCAAACCCTATCATTTTCTTATTCTTCGGTGGCTTTGCATTAGCGACAGCACTTCATATCCAAGGGCTAGATCGTTTAATTGCTAACCGCTTGCTGATGATCGCAAAAGGTAAACTGTCAATCGCTGTATTGCTGTTATTTGGTGTTACTGCATTACTCTCAATGTGGATCAGTAACACAGCAACAGCTGCGATGATGCTGCCTCTAGTATTAGGTATTTTATCTAACTTAGATATTCGTTCAGAACGTAATACTTTTGTCTTCGTATTACTAGGTGTTGCTTATAGTGCCAGTATTGGTGGTTTAGGTACGTTAGTTGGTAGCCCACCAAATGCGATTGCCGCTGCTCAACTGAACTTAGATTTCATTACGTGGATGAAGTATGGTGTTCCAATCATGTTGGTGTTATTACCTATCATGTTTATTGTAATGTACCTAATGTTGCGTCCTAACTTGAAACATAAGTTTGATCTGAAATTAGAAGTCTTAGAGTGGAATAACAAGCGTGTTATTACCATGATTATCTTCTTAGTGACGGTATTTTGCTGGATCTTTAGTTCTTTTATCAGTAGCGCTTTTGGTGGTGTGAAAGATTTAGATACCGTTATTGCTGTTAGTGCCGCCATTGTTATTGGGGTTACCGGTGTAGCTAGTTGGAGCCAGATCCAAGAAAATACAGAGTGGGGCGTATTAATGCTGTTTGGTGGTGGTTTAACACTAAGCGCAATTTTACAATCTTCTGGTGCAAGCTTAGTTATGGCTGACTTTATGAAAGATACTTTCGGTAACAGTCATTGGTTTGTGATTATTCTGGCGGTAACAACCTTTATTATTGTATTAACAGAGTTCACCAGTAATACAGCGAGTGCTGCGTTATTAGTACCTATCTTTGCAACCGTTGCACAAGCGTTAGGTATGCCAGTAATGGCGCTGACAATGATTATTGGTATCGGTGCATCTTGTGCATTTATGTTACCTGTCGCAACTCCGCCAAATGCGATTGTTTTTGGTTCTGGTTATATTAAACAGACTGAAATGGTGCGAGTTGGTGGTGTACTGAACTTAGTATGTATCTTTGTTATCTCTCTGTTTGCTTGGTTCTTCTGGCTATAAGTTAGTATGCTAAATTAATTCATAGAGATAAAAACAAAGCGCTTGATAGTTAAATATCAGGCGCTTTTTTATTGTCTAATATTTGGAAGAGTAAAGGGGAGCGTATTCAAACAAAATAAAATAGAAGGCATGGATGAAAAGGAAGAAAAGAGCGGTTTTCTTGGAAAGGGGGACTAATTGACAGGAAAGAAAAAAGCCATCTCTATTTATCACCTTTAAGGTGTTAATATATTGATGGCTTTAAAGAAGCTTAAGTGTAGAAAACTATTTTATATACAGTGTTAATTGCGTACCTGGCTTTAACATTTTAATGTCAGCGTTCCAGCTCATTAACTGTTTTAGATTAATGCCATGGCGACGGGCAATGCTGTAATAAGAGTCACCTTGGCGTACTTTATAGTAGCTTGGTGACGGTTTCGCTGGTTTCGTTGTTGTGGCACTGCCTGCATTATGAATTTTTAATGTCTGACCAACTAGCAATGTGCTCTTTGCATTCAATCCATTAATACGCTGTAAGTCTTTTATACTCATATTGTAGCGACGAGCAATAGCGTAAAACGAATCCCCAGAACGAACCTTATAAACGCCTTCTTGCTTAATAGACTGATTCGTTTTGGCAACAGCTAAACGAATAGTTTCTAATATCGCTTCATCCTCAAAAGCGGTACGGAATTGGTCAAGCTTATTGCGAGGCAGCATAATGACATGAGGGCCATTTGGTGCGGTTATTCCACGTTTATAGCCGGGATTATAATCTTTCACGGTATTAATAGGTAACTGACTTAATTCAGCAACTTTATTTAACGTGATTTGCTCGCCGACATCAAATGAGGCTAATGCTTTATCGCGATAATTACTTTTGGGGAAAGTAATAGTTTGTTCGTTTTCACGAATAACTTTGCTCAATGCGAGAATTTTCGGCACATAATTCATCGTTTCTTTAGGTAAAGAAAGCGACCAATAGTCTGTTGGTAAGTTTTGACTCTCATTTGCCTTTATTGCTTGCATGACACGGCCTTCACCCGCGTTATAAGCAGCAAGGGCAAGTGCCCAATCACTATCAAACATCACATACAAGCGCTCTAGTAAATCAAGGGCGGCTTTCGTTGATGCCATGACATCACGACGGCCGTCATACCATTGGTTCTGTGCTAAACCATAGTAATTACCGGTTATTGGCACAAATTGCCATAAACCCGCGGCATTTGCAGAAGAGGTAACATGAGGATTAAACGCACTTTCAATGACAGGAACAAGTGCCAGTTCCATTGGTAATTCACGTTTTTCAATTTCATCAATAATCGAATACATATAAGGTTCAGCGCGAGAAGCAACGCTCTGTATATGTTTGGGATTATTTAAAAAGTATAATTCTTGCTGCGAGATCCTTTCATTTTCAGGGAGGTCCATTTTCAATTCACTTACCACATAACCCCATAAATTGGTTTTTACATCATATTGAGGTTGGTGAGAAGTTGAAGTCCCTTTCGTTGACGTTGGTGTGATCGCAGACAAATTAGGTTTAATGTTCTCAGATTGCTGGCAGCCCGCCAATAGCAATATGGAGAACAAAATCGCTTTTGTCTTCATAATAGAAAAATTCATCCTGTGTGTTTTTTGAACCAAATGATACTTAGTCTGCCAAAATAAAACAATCAATAGAATTTAAAAATTGTCTTTTAACTCTCTTAATTTTGTAAATGTCTTAATTGGAGCGTAAGTATTGGTGGTTATACCTAAAATCCTTTGCAAATCAATATCGTCAGATTTCAAAAAAAGATTAATGTTCTTTTCGTTTTTCAGTGTTATTGGCACAGTTGGTTGCAAATTTTTACGCATTTCACTAACTTGGGCTAAATAATCGGTAATAAGTGCATTTTCTGGCATGATATGATGTGCAAAGGTCATATTTGATAGGGTGTATTCATGAGCACAACAAATTAATGTGTTATCTGGTAACGCACTCAATCTTTGTAATGAACTAAACATTTGTTGTGCGGTACCTTCGAATAAGCGACCACAACCACCAGAAAAAAGTGTATCGCCACAAAATAAATAAGGTTCACAATAATAAGCAACATGACCCAATGTATGGCCGGGTGTGCCAATCACATTAAAAGTGAACGTGCTAACAATGATGCGTTCTTGATTATGAATAATATTTTCAGCCCCTTTACTTTGTGTTTCTTGTGGGCCAAAAACGTCAATGTTAGGATATTTTTTTACAAGTTCAGCAACGCCACCAACATGATCATCATGATGGTGGGTTAATAAAATTGCGATAGGTGTTAGCGAGCGTTGTGAAAGCATTTCAATAACAGGCTTGGCTTGTGACGGATCCACAATCACACATTCACTATTTTCATTACTTAATAGCCAAATGTAGTTATCTGATAAAGCAGGAATTCTGATAAGCTCCATATAAGTTACCTTACTTATAAAATATAAAGGGTTAAACGATGAAAGCAGCGCGTTCAGTAAAACCGATTACAATGCCAAATTCTTGGCGTGATATTCCTTGGGGGGAATATTATCGCATGGCGATTGAATTGCGTTTACAAAACTGGTGGCCAAAAATGTATGGCTTTCATTTGCTGAAACTCGGTCAACTCAGTGCCGAACTGGATACCAAATTAAGTATCGTTTCGCATCAAGTCAATGTGACATCGAATGCATTAAATGCGGATGTTATCGCGTCTTTAGATTATCTACCCTTTGAAAATAAATCGATTGATGTTTGTCTTATGGCTCATGTGCTTGATTATAGTGCAGATCCCCATTGGCTACTAAGAGAAGCTGATCGTGTTTTAATTGATGATGGTTGGATAGTATTAACAAGCTTTAACCCGATTAGTTTATTAGGGTTGGGCAAATGCACGCCTCTTTTACGGCAAAAGCAACCTTATTCAAGTCGCATGTTTTCACTTCGACGCCAAATCGATTGGCTTAGTGTGCTAAATTACGAAGTGATGACACAACAGAATTTCCATATTATGCCATTTTCAAGACCAATAAAACGTGATGGTAGCCGCTATCACACTGGTGGCTGTTTAAATTTAATTATTGCTCGTAAAAGAACACTTCCTTTAACACCCACTGCATTGAAATTTGCATTGCCAAGAATGAGTGTAAAAGGTCGAGTTTTAGGGGCCACACGCAATCATTCAGAGCCATAAAACATGATTTATTGTGTTTTATCTTTTTGGCTTTCGATATAACCCGTATCTTCTTGTGTCGGTGATTGAGCTGCCGCTTTTGCTAATTCATCACAACGTTCATTTTCATCATGACCGGCATGGCCTTTTACCCAATGCCATTCAATTTCATGACGAGTAATAGCACTATCTAAGCGTTTCCATAAATCGACATTAAGCACAGGACTTTTGTCTGCTTTGCGCCATTGACGCTTTTTCCAGCTATGGATCCACTGTGTAATACCTTGTCTGACATATTGGCTATCTGTTGTCAGTGTAATTTTACAAGGGAATTTTAATGTTTCTAGTGCTACGATAGCAGCAAGAAGTTCCATTCGGTTATTGGTGGTCATAAAAAAACCTTCACTTAGGGTTTTTTCATGTTGTTGATAGCGTAAAATAGCGCCATAACCACCAGGGCCTGGGTTGCCTAAGCATGAACCATCGGTGAATATTTCTACCTGCTTGTGCATAAAGGCGACTTATCCTTTTTGATTAATACGAAAAACTAACCCTAAGTCTGACATAAAAACGGATTATGAGCACTCCAATCACACGACAAATTGTACTTGATACCGAAACTACCGGTATGAATAAACTGGGCGTTCATTATGAAGGTCATAATATCATTGAAATTGGTGCCGTAGAGGTTATCAATCGTCGATTAACAGGGCGAAATTTCCATGTTTACATTAAGCCTGAAAGATTAGTTGATCCTGAAGCTTTTGAAGTTCACGGCATTAGTGATGAGTTTTTAGAAGATTGTCCTTCTTTTGCTGATATTGCCGATGAGTTTTTAGAATATATTCGCGGAGCAGAGCTGATCATTCATAATGCATCGTTCGATATCGGCTTTATGGATTATGAATTTAGAAAGCTTAATCGTGATATTCCGCCTACCGAAACGTTCTGTCAAATTACCGATAGCCTTGCAATGGCGAGGGAATTGTTTCCCGGCAAACGAAATAATCTTGATGCCTTATGTGATAGATACTTAATAGATAACTCTAAGCGTACTCTTCACGGCGCGTTATTGGATGCTGAAATACTTTCTGATGTTTACTTGGCAATGACCGGTGGGCAAACAGCATTAGCATTTTCAATGGAAGGTGAATCAAGTAACGAGCAAGAGCAAAATGATATTCAGCGCATCGAGCGCCCAGTTTCAGGATTAAGAGTAATAAGAGCAACTGCAGAAGAAGTTGCTGAGCATGAGGCTCGATTAGATTTGGTTGAGAAGAAAGGCGGGCATTGTTTATGGCGTCCAGCATCAAATGATGAGGCTGTTTGAATATAAAAAAAGCACAAAGAGTAAGTTGAGATTAAAAATTATCCAAATGCATCTTTTTGTTAGAAAAACAGTTGACGACAAGGCAAGAGATTCGTAATATTCACTTCGTCCGAAAGGATGCGCGGAGCGGTAGTTCAGTTGGTTAGAATACCTGCCTGTCACGCAGGGGGTCGCGGGTTCGAGTCCCGTCCGTTCCGCCAACATTCCAAACCCCAGCATTTATGCTGGGGTTTTTGCTATTGGGGTTTTATCATCATACCAGACAGCAGTATGCTACTTTTCCGACCTTCTACCCGCAATTAAGCCAATCGTTCACGTAAATCACGCGGTAACGTGCGTTCAGAAACATTGAACTAAATATAAGAACACAAGGCTTTCTCCTACCATTAAGCGGGTAACTAAGCGGGTAACACCAGTACTGATCCCCGTTGATATCCAAACTAGCCTCAGCTAGCCAGTAACACCTTGTTTATTAGACCCGCATAGCTGTTTGATTGAATATATAAATAATTATTGAAAACCAATAAAACAGATTTTAACATTGCTTCAATAAAAAAGTATAAATATATTTTATGTATTTGCTTATTTGGCTTGTGATTAATGACGGGATATCTTTAATTGTTACCCTTCGAAAAATTACCGTTAAAATAATTAAAGCAATTAGAATAATAAAATAAATCATAATAACTAATCGAACTAAAAAACTATAATAATGCAAGTTATCACTTTTAATTATCTTTAATTACTCTTTGGTGGATTAATTTAAAGAATTTTCAACCTATGTAATAAAATTATTTTCCTTTTAACTTGATTGATTTTATTTATGTAATTCCGGTAAATATGTCTTTTTACAGTTAGGGTTGTTGGTTCAACGTTAAATTATTGTTGGTTTTAATGACTGTTATATTGTATAAATACATTTATATTATTAATGAATGGTGCTTTCAGGTTATACATTAATCCACAGAGCGATGGTTGAAACTTCAAAATGAAGAGTTAGCTGAAGCAGCGAGTGAATTGAGTGCTGGGTATGTAGCGAAGGTAACAGTATTAGTGAAGCGGGATGGAATATATAAAACTACTCGCCCAGCAACTTGAAATCCTGACATTTATGCAACAAAGAGCCGGGAGCTAACTATGTCTGATAGAATATCAGAGCAAGAGCATCTTGATGGGGCTGATTCAAAACATGAAAAGAGTGATAGAGTGGTCGCCGAAGACAGTCTATTGAATAATAGTCATCGGTGTGATGCCAGAGAGATCCTTTCTGAATTTCATAAAGTTGGAAAACATTTTGTTACCCAGCAAAAATTACAACAACTGGCAGTATATCGAGATGAATTAGCCCACAGTTCCGCTGGTGATTGGATGTTAAGTTTTCTTAACGTCGTCTTGGATAAATTTGATGACACTTATAGTTATCGATCTTATCTAGCACTGGATTTATTACATTGGCAGAATTACACAGAAAATAGTGCTGATTATATCGATTGGCAATTGACTATTATTACTATGGATTTAATCCGCTTTGAGCTAGATGCATTGCGTAATAATGGCAGTTGGCTCTATGAAATGGCACCAGATCAGCGACTTGTTAATATGCGTTGCCGACGACTGATAAAGTGTATGGGAAAAGTATATCAACGAATGAATATACAGTGGGAAAATAATGAGCGGGATATGATAGCTATCTGCGACACAATTTGTTCTGCTGTGTTTTTACGCTTATCTGATAATGAAAAATTACGCTTAGAATACTCTATGATACCCGTTTATATTAATCATGATGAGTACATTTTTCTACGTATATTACAGGCCTTTGAAACATTGTTTGATTGGCTGGCCTCTTGTTTAACGGAAGTTATTGCCTTTGCTAAATCGGATCTGAAACAAGCAACTGAACTCTTGTTTCTCAGCGCTAATCGATTGAATGAAATGGCAGCACTTTTTCCATTGTTATCGACGTTGCGGGTTGATGGTTTTCATAGGTTCAGAGACTATACCGAAGGCTCTAGTGCAATCCAGTCACGCAGTTATAAAAAAGTTGAATCATTGTGTAGTAGACCTGATGCCGAAAGATTCAATTCAATAGCCTATCAAGCGGTACCGGAGGTAAGCGAGGCGATTTTATCTAACCCCGAGACGATTGATGATGTTTTTAATCTTATTCCTCAGGATAATTTGTATAAAGACGATTTTCATCAAGCGATGGAGTCGTTTGGATTAGGCATGAAAATATGGAGGCAGTCGCATTACGGTATTGCTGTAAAAATGCTGGGTACCTCGCCAGGTACTGGCAATACTGAAGGTACTGCCTACCTTAAAGAAGTTAGAAAAATACCTGTCTTTAAAAATATCTGAACAAGGTTAGTTATAACCATATTAAATGATAATCCAATTCGGAGGGATGCCTTCCATTACTAAACCCCAGCATTTATGCTGGGTTTTTTGCTTTGCAAACTTTCGCGTATTATTAAGTAAGCTGTTTTCTGAAATTATTTTTCTGCAAAAATGATAATAGAAAAAAATATTCAATTAACACAGAAAAAAGAAACTTTAGGCTTATTGAAAGTTAAAATACGAAAAATATATTCTTTATTGTAATAAAATTTATAAAAACCATTCTTGGAATAACCTAATTACTTATTTTCTCACTCATTTTGCTAAGGTAATAAGTAACATTTACGTTACGCTGATTTTTCCTTTTAGCTATATATGATGTAAATAAGATTTTTATCACTGAATCAGTGAATTATCTGCTTTTTGTCTTTTTTAAGCTCTTATAATTCTACGTCCTTGCAACAAACTCAGTCAGTTATTAGGTTATAATTAAAACAAATACGATATTTATTTGATTTAATGGATAATTTGATAAAGAAATTTTATCTTGATTAGTCGTATCAAGCTAAGGTTTAATAGCTTATTTCTTGGTTGCGCAAATAATGTCTATTTAATGTTTTTGTTGCGCAATAATGCGGTGAGATAATGTTATTTTCCGATTTTATCGTAAAAAATGTTGTGTAAATCAAAGAATTATTGATTTAAGCTAATTACGATAGCCACCTTTGCGGATTTTTTATATTGCGGTTTTTTGCCTGCATTGAGAGAATCAGCTATCTAGATGCTTTTTATCCGACTTGGAGTAGAAAATGACCACTCGTAAAACCCTTGCTAATGCGATCCGTTTTTTAAGTATGGATGCTGTGCAAAAAGCGAAATCAGGACACCCTGGCGCCCCTATGGGTATGGCTGATATTGCAGAAGTATTATGGCGTGATTTTTTAAATCATAACCCGACTAACCCTAACTGGGCTGATCGTGACCGTTTCGTATTGTCTAACGGCCACGCTTCAATGCTGATTTACAGCTTACTGCACCTGTCTGGTTATCAAGTTTCTTTAGATGATCTGAAAAATTTCCGTCAATTGCATTCTAAAACACCTGGTCACCCAGAATTTGGTTACACTCCTGGTGTTGAAACAACAACGGGTCCTTTAGGTCAAGGTATTGCAAACGCAGTGGGTTTTGCAATTGCAGAACGTACATTAGCGGCTCAATTTAACCGTCCTGGTCATGACATTGTTGACCACTACACCTACGCCTTTATGGGTGATGGTTGTATGATGGAAGGTATCTCTCATGAAGTGTGTTCTTTAGCTGGAACATTACAGTTAGGTAAACTGATTGCATTCTATGATGACAATGGCATCTCTATTGATGGTCAAGTGCACGGTTGGTTTACTGATAACACAGCAGAACGTTTTGACGCTTATGGCTGGCATGTAATCAGTGGCATTGATGGACACGATGCAGCAAGCATCAAAGCAGCGATTGAAGAAGCAAAACAAATTACTGACAAGCCTTCACTGTTAATTTGTAAAACCACTATCGGTTTTGGTTCTCCTCATAAAGCAGGTACTGCTGATTCTCACGGCTCCCCATTAGGTGATGCAGAAATTGCTGAAACACGTAAAGCGTTAGGTTGGGAATATGGCGCATTCGAAATTCCACAAGAAATTTATAAAGAGTGGGATGCGAAAGAAGCGGGTAAAGCAAAAGAAGCTGCATGGGATGCTAAATTTGCTGCATATGCTGCAGAATTCCCTGAATTAGCCGCTGAATTCAAACGTCGTATTTCTGGTGAATTACCTGCAAACTGGGAAACAGATGCCAAAGCATTTATTGAAAATCTGCAACAAAACCCTTCAAGTATTGCAAGCCGTAAAGCGTCTCAAAATGCATTAGAAGCATTCGGTAAAGTATTACCTGAATTCATGGGCGGTTCTGCGGACTTAGCACCGAGTAACCTGACCATGTGGTCTGGTTCTAAAGCACTGAACGAAGATAAAGCAGGTAACTATATCCATTACGGTGTACGCGAATTCGGTATGTCTGCAATTATGAACGGTATTGCATTACATGGCGGTTTTGTTCCTTACGGTGCGACCTTCCTGATGTTTATGGAATATGCACGTAATGCTGTACGCATGGCTGCATTGATGAAGATCCGTAGTATCTTTGTTTATACTCATGACTCTATCGGTCTGGGTGAAGATGGTCCAACTCACCAACCTGTTGAGCAAATGGCAAGCCTGCGTGTCACTCCAAACGTAAGCACATGGCGTCCATGTGACCAAGTTGAATCAGCTGTTGCATGGAAATATGCTATTGATCGTAAAGATGGTCCAACAGCACTGATCTTCTCTCGTCAAAATCTTGCACAGCAATCACGTACTCCAGAGCAACTGGCAAATATCGAAAAGGGTGGTTATATCCTGAAAGATTGTGCTGGCACTCCAGAATTAATCTTTATTGCAACAGGCTCTGAAGTTGAATTAGCAGTTAGTGCTTATGAACAACTGACAGCTGAAGGCCGTAAAGTACGTGTTGTTTCTATGCCAGCAACAGATGCATTTGATAAGCAAGATGCAGATTACCGTGAAGCAGTATTGCCAGCATCAGTGAAAGCACGTGTTGCTATCGAAGCTGGTATTGCTGACTATTGGTTCAAATATGTTGGTTTAGAAGGCGCGATTGTTGGTATGCATAGCTTCGGCGAATCGGCACCAGCAAATGAATTATTTGAAGAGTTTGGTTTTACTGTTGAAAATGTGGTTACACAGGCAAAATCTTTACTTAAATAATCAATAAGTGTTAACAAGAGCACATTTTTGGGAAGAATTTCTCAGATGTGCTCTTTTTTTATCCTTCCATCTTTGTTTACTATTGCGATCTTCTCTCATTTTTCGTAATCTGACTATCAGTAAGCTGAACCGTTTCAGTTAATCCTAAAATGTCGGTGACTGCACAATTTCTAGATTTACTTGATTTATCGTTGTTGATTAGTATCTTGCTCTATTATTCTAAGCGGTTGCAAATTACTAGTTATCAAGGAAGTCACATGACAATCAGAGTCGCTATTAACGGTTTTGGTCGTATAGGGCGTAATGTGTTAAGAGCGCTTTATGAATCAGGTAAACGAGCTGAAATAACGGTTGTTGCAATAAATGAATTAGCTGATGCACAAGGTATCGGGCATCTTCTCAAGTATGACTCCAGCCACGGACGTTTTGCTTGGGATGTACGAATTAACAACGATTTATTGCAAGTAGGTGATGATACGATTCGTTTATTTCATCACGTTGAGATTACTGATTTACCTTGGGGTGAACTGGGTATTGATGTCGTACTTGATTGTAGTGGTGCCTATGGCTCCCGTGCTGATGGCGAAGCACATATTGCACAAGGCGCAAAGAAGGTGCTTTTTTCTCATCCTGGTACAACTGATTTAGATGCAACTGTCGTTTTTGGTGTGAATCAACACGAACTTAAAAAAGAGCACCGAATTGTTTCAAACGCATCTTGTACAACAAATTGCATTATCCCCATCATTAAAATGATGGATGACGCGTTTAATATAGAATCAGGAACAGTAACTACAATCCATGCAGCCATGAACGACCAACCCGTGATTGATGCATACCATAAGGATTTACGCCGTACTCGTGCTGCAGGACAATCTATTATTCCTGTTGATACGAAATTGGCCGCAGGAATTACTCGAATTTTCCCGAAATTTAAGGATCATTTTGAGGCAATTTCTGTACGAGTTCCTACAATTAATGTGACGGCAATTGATTTAAGTATCACTGTAAAAACTGCTGTAAATGTGTTAGATGTCAATCGGTTAATTCAAAAATCAGCAACTGGCGCATTTCGTGGTATAGTGGATTACACAGAATTGCCATTAGTCTCAACTGATTTTAACCACGACCCTCATAGTGCAATCGTTGATGGCACTCAAACAAGAGTCAGTGGGCAACACCTGATCAAGACGTTAGTCTGGTGTGATAATGAATGGGGCTTTGCTAATAGAATGCTTGATACAACGTTAGCAATGGCTGCAACTGGTTTTAAATAATCATGTTTTAATGACGGTGTCGCGTAATAATACAAGGCACTGAACAGAAGATTACTAAATTTTAGAGAATCAATGAGAGGATTCATCATGTCTGTAATTAAGATGACCGATTTAGACCTAGCGGGTAAACGAGTTCTTATCCGTGCTGACCTGAACGTTCCCGTTAAAGATGGTAAAGTGACTTCAGATGCGCGTATCCGTGCTTCTTTACCAACAATTGAAGCAGCGTTAAAACAAGGCGCTAAAGTGATGGTAACTTCTCACTTAGGTCGTCCTACCGAAGGTGAGTACAACGAAGAGTTCTCTTTAAAACCAGTTGTTGACTATCTGAAAGATAAATTAACTGCACCAGTTAGCCTTGCTAAAGACTATTTAAATGGTGTTGAAGTCAATGCAGGTGAATTAGTTGTCCTTGAAAACGTTCGTTTTAATAAAGGCGAAAAGAAAGACGACGAAACGCTATCTAAACAATATGCTGCATTATGTGATGTTTTTGTAATGGATGCATTTGGTACTGCTCACCGTGCTCAAGCATCAACGCATGGCGTGGCTAAATTTGCCGATGTTGCGTGTGCAGGCCCACTGTTATCAGCAGAATTAGAAGCATTAGGTAAAGCCTTAGATAAACCTGCTCGTCCAATGGTTGCTATTGTTGGTGGCTCTAAAGTTTCAACTAAACTGACTGTATTAGATTCTTTATCAAAAATTGCTGACCAATTAATCGTTGGTGGCGGTATCGCAAATACCTTTATTGCAGCAGAAGGTCATCCTGTAGGTCGTTCTTTATACGAAGCTGATCTTGTTGATGATGCTAAGAAATTAATGGAAAAATGTGATATTCCAGTACCAAGCGATGTTCGTGTTGCGACTGAATTTTCTGAAACAGCAGAAGCTGTATTGAAATCAGCAAATGACATTAAAGATGATGAACAAGTATTGGATATCGGTGATGTGACTGCTGAACGTTTAGCTGAAATTCTGAAAAATGCAAAAACTATTCTGTGGAACGGCCCAGTAGGTGTGTTTGAATTCCCTAACTTCCGCAAAGGCACAGAAATCGTTGCTAAAGCAATCGCAGATAGTGAAGCATTCTCTATCGCTGGCGGTGGTGATACGTTAGCTGCTATTGATTTATTTGATATCGCAGACAAAATCTCTTACATTTCAACCGGTGGTGGTGCTTTCTTAGAATTCGTTGAAGGCAAAAAACTTCCTGCTGTTGCAATGTTAGAAGAACGCGCTAAACAGTAATTAAGTCAGCTCATACAGGTAGAAAATTATTTTCTACCTGTTCCAAATATAGGATCTTATTACATGTCTAAAGTTTTTGATTTCGTGAAACCGGGTGTCATCACTGGTGATGATGTACAAAAAGTATTTGCAGTAGCAAAAGAAAACAAATTTGCTCTGCCTGCGGTTAACTGTGTAGGTACTGACTCAATCAATGCTGTGTTAGAAGCTGCTGCGAAAGTTCGTTCTCCTGTTATTGTACAGTTCTCTAACGGTGGTGCTGCATTTATCGCAGGTAAAGGTCTTAAATCTGATGTACCACAGCAAGCTGCTATTTTAGGCGCAATTTCTGGTGCTCATCATGTGCATCAAATGGCTGAATATTATGGTGTTCCTGTTATTCTGCATACTGACCACTGCGCGAAAAAATTATTACCATGGATTGATGGTCTGTTAGATGCTGGTGAAAAACACTATGCTAAAACAGGTAAACCACTGTTCTCTTCTCATATGATTGACTTATCTGAAGAATCATTAGAAGAAAACATTGAAATCTGTGCTAAATATTTAGCGCGTATGGCTAAAATCGATATGACTTTAGAAATCGAATTAGGCTGCACGGGTGGTGAAGAAGACGGTGTTGATAACACGGGTATGGACAGCTCTGCACTTTATACTCAACCAGAAGATGTTGCTTACGCATATGAAAAACTGAGCGCGGTAAGTCCTCGTTTCACTATCGCGGCATCTTTCGGTAACGTTCACGGTGTTTATAAACCAGGTAACGTTCAGTTAACGCCAAAAATTCTACGTAACTCACAAGACTACGTATCACAGAAATTCAATTTACCACACAATAGCTTAGATTTCGTTTTCCACGGCGGTTCCGGTTCTTCAGCTGAAGAAATCAAAGAAGCTGTTGATTATGGCGTTATCAAAATGAATATCGATACAGATACTCAGTGGGCAACTTGGGATGGTATCTTACAGTTCTACAAAAAGAACGAAGCCTATCTGCAAGGTCAGTTAGGTAACCCAGAAGGTGCTGATAAACCTAACAAGAAATACTACGACCCACGTAACTGGTTACGTCACGCACAATCATCTATGGTTGTTCGTTTAGAACAAGCATTTAAGGAACTGAATTCAGTTGATGTTCTGTAATTGGATCATTCTTAATGATTAAATTAAACCCGCTTATTTGGCGGGTTTTTTTATATATCAAGAAAAGTAGAAAATCATTGTAACTCTTAAACGAAAGAATGGTTTTTATTGCAAAATAAAAGCGCCTACTAAAGGCGCTTTTATTAATATTTAATTCAAATTGAAAGATTAAGCGACTTTAACGTTTTTGCTTTCTTCTTTCATCATTCGGTTAAGTAGAGGGACTGTTGCCCACATAACCAAGCCCACAATTAAGGTTACTATGCCAATTTTACCAAATACATCGGTATAAATAGGCAAAGTTTGTAGTGGATCAGTAATACCCTCTGGTGCAGCTGTGAAGGTCGCTACATACCCCCCTAACAGATAAGCTGTAGCTTGTGTTAAGAACCACATACCTAAAATAAAGCCCATCATATATTGTGGTACGAACGCAGCAACCATTGCTAAACCTAACGCACTGATCATCAGTTCACCTAAGCTCTGGAATAAATAAACCAGAACGATAAACCAAGGCGATGTTAAGCCTTGAGCATCGGCAAACCACATACCTGATGCTGCCGCTGTAAGGAATCCTAATGAACACAGAAGCATACCTGCGGTAAACTTCGCTGGCATTGAGAAGTCTTTACCTTTCGCGCCAAAATGGCTGTAAGCGATAGCAAGGATTGGGCTAGCAACAATGATCCAGAATGGGTTTAGTGCTTGGAAGCTTACAGGGTTAATATCAAAGCCTAAAAGCGTATGATGAACGTTATGAATAGCAAAGAAGTTCAGTGAAGTTGGCATTTGAGCATATAAAATGTAGAAAACAACAGCTTCTAACATCAGAACAAATGCAACGTACATTTTATTACGAGCGACTCTGTCTTTTTGTTTAAATGCTTCACGGAAATAAATAAAGACAACAATAATAGACAGACTGACTAAAACGATATTTGCAATCATCACGTTGTGCAGTAACCATGCACAAATAAATACCATCGCAATTGAACCAATAATAACTAATAACAGTTTGTTAAAGCTCATTGGTAAATGGTCTGGTTCAGAACCAATATTGGTAACCATTTTACGACAGAAGAAATAAACTAATAACGCCATGATCAAGCCAATACCACAGATATTATAAGTCAGTGCATATCCGTAACGTTCTGCAAGTACAGGGGCGATAGATAAAGAAATTAATGAGCCGATATTAATCGACATATAAAATAGTGTAAATGCACCATCAAGACGTGGATCTTTAGGTGGATAACATTTTGCTAATAGGCTGGCTGGGTTGGCTTTAAATAAACCATTACCTACTGCAATAGTCCCTAATGCGTAGAAAATTAAATTAGGATACATAATTGACATACCAGTCATGAAATAACCGATAGCCAAGACAATAGCACCTAAAACAATTGTTCGTTTTGTTCCTAATAAATGGTCACCAACATAACCACCAATAGAAATCAGCCCATAAACCAGTGCAGAGAATGCACCAAAAGTAATGAAAGCCTGTTCTTGAGAGAAACCGAGTTTACTAACAAAATAAACGGCAAGAATACCTTGTACGCCGTAGTAACCAAAACGTTCCCATAATTCCACAAAGAAAATCATAAAGAATGGTTTAGGTTGTTGTAATAAACCGACTTGAGCGGGTTTATCCATATATGTAATGCCCCTAATTATTATTTATTTTCAACAACGATGTTATTTACTCACATTCACGAGAAATGTTACACGACGATAACATTATCTGTTGCATTTAGAGTGATGTTTGCAAATTTAAGAAGGTAATCAGCAAGTCGAGTAGACTAATATATTGATGGAATGACTTCTCAAAGGTTGATCACACTGTGGGTAAGATTAATACCAGATTGAAAAAAATATTCATTAGTTTATTTTCAAATAAAGTCATTTAATTGACTTTTTGTATAAAATGCAATCAGTGAGATTATTATTTGTTTATATTTTAATCTGGTTGAATTAAATAAAGATAAAGGGGAAAGGTAGAAAGAAAATACTTTTGATTATGTGACTGATTGATTCTAGAAAGAATTTTTTTATTATAATTAAAAATTATTCTTTTATAACAAACAGATGTTAATAAATGTTTAATAAATATCTAAAACTTAGTCAATGCCATTTTGATAAATAAATATTCATTTAATATAGATAAATATTTAACTCTATGGTGTGATTATAGTCAATAAAAACGCCCTTATTAAAAGTGCGTTTTTATCTTGAAGTAAAATAGGTGAAATTTAAGCAGGGATGGGGGCTTGTCTATTTTTAACAGAATGGAAACCTCGTTTGAAATAAATAAGGCCATCACCATCTTCACGTACTGAAATAGTCTTAATTTCGGTCATATAAACAAAATGTGTACCGACTTGGCGTACATCATGAATATCACCTTCGAGGCAGGCAAGCGCATTTGTTAATACGGGTTGTTGTAATTGTCCGTTTTGCCATCCTGGTTGGGTAAAGCGATCTGCCATCGCGAGCCCTGTCATTCCGGCGAAATGACATGCCATTTCTTCTTGCTCATGGTTTAATATATTGATGCTTAATTTTCCATTTTCTTGAAAAATAGAGTTCATCTGACTTTTACTGTTGATGCAAACCATTACGGTAGGTGGATTATCAGTAACAGAACATACTGCAGTTGCTGTTAAGCCACAACATCCCGCATCGCCATTTGTTGCCACGATATTGACCGCAGCGCCTAAGCTTGCCATTGCATCCCGAAAAAGTGGGTTAGCCTGTTTTTCCTCAGACATTATTTACTCCTACTGCCAGACTTCTCGTCTGTGGGCGTCTTCACTTAAAATAATTATTAGTTAGATAACTATAAAAATCATCTGACTACTCCGCTAACAAAGTTGTAATGCTATTGCCGGTTTCTTTGTTGCGTTGTTTTAAAGCTGTAACGCTACCGCGCATGAACAAAGATAGCAATCTTTCTTTGTTACAACCCATTAACTTTATCTCAAAAACTGTGAGACAACCTTATCGCTAAGCGACATTATTCCTAATTTAGAAATAGGATAATAGGCAAATCAGGCTACTTTTTTTGATTGGTAAAGAGATAACACAAATTGCCAATTTATAAAAATTGCGTATAGCTCAAGATGTTGTGGAAGATGAATTTGACTCTGAAAAGGCGCATGGGTGATAAATTGCAGAAAGGGAAGAAAATTGCAAAAATTGAGTCAACTTTATTTATTTGTTAATATGAATAATTGTAACAATTAGTCTATTCTTAGAATATAGCCATTTATAAACTATAAACAGCGGTACTTTTTCACTGTCTATATTGAGTGATATTTTGTCATTTCACCTATAACACCATATAAAGAGTTTCTTGATTATGCATGAATCATTAACTATCGCGCTATTACAAGCACGGGAATCTGCGATGGGTTTTTTTAGACCTGTTCTCAAAGAGCATAATCTGACAGAACAGCAGTGGCGTATTATTCGTGTACTTGCGGATAAACGCTCGATTGATTTCCACGAATTAGCGCAAAAATCGTGTATTCTTCGACCAAGTCTAACAGGTATTCTTATTAGAATGGAAAGAGACGAGCTAATTTGTCGTTTAAAACCAATAAGTGACCAACGTAAACTTTTTGTTTCACTTTCTGCTAATGGGCAAAGTTTATACGATAAAATTCAGCCTAAAATTGAAGAAGGCTATCAATTACTTGAACAAAAGTTTTCGACTGAAAAACTACAACGGTTGTCCGGATTATTAAAAGAGCTGATTGCACTTAACTTAGATGATATTGAACAATCAGAGAAATAAGTTATTTGATAAGAAAAAAGGAGATGTCATGGCATCTCCTTTTTGTTGCTATTATGCAGATAAAATTATTGCTTACCTAATACGTGTAAGAAGTGAATGTGTTTTTCGTACTGATCAAGAATATCGTGAATGATTTGTTCTTTCGTCCAACCCATTACATCATAATCTTGCCCACCTTCTTTTAAGTGAATTTCAGCACGGTAATATTTATGCTCTTCGTCTCTTTCTTCATCACTTAATCCTGCTAACGCAAAGGCCGGTTGAGTATAAAAACGCAGGCGAACTTCATAGAAGAAATTCATGTCATCGCCTAAATCGACTTCAAAACCAATTCGATCATCTTCTTCATTATGGATAATGCATTGCGTTGCTTGCTTACTTAATTCGGCAGACACCATTTCCATTGAGGGTTGAATGACTTCATCCATAAAACGTTTTACATGAGAGCGTTTAGGAAAATAGGCAATATTTCTTAAACGACGTTGCCAAGGAATTGGATTGCGACTGGCTGGTGGTGCAATTGTCGTTAGTTGTTGGCTATCACGTTTATATACATCAACTCGTAATGCTTTAATTAGTCCATAAATAGAAGCAAGTAATACCATTGAGAAGGGAAGTGCACTTGCAATAGTTACTGTTTGTAGTGCAGTTAAACCACCCGCTAATAATAAAGTAATTGCAGAAATGCCCATTAAGGCAGCCCAGAAAATACGTTGCCATACGGGGGTTTCGCTATCACCGCCAGAAGCTAAAGTATCAACAACCATTGCGCCTGAGTCTGCTGAAGTCACAAAGAAGACGACTACCATCAACATCGCAACGAAGGATAAAACAGTCGAGAATGGAAAATAATTTAAGAACTCAAATAAAGCCAATGACACATCTTGCTGTACGATATTGGCAAGAGCTTCTGCACCTTTATCTTTGATTAAATGGATCGCAGTGTTACCAAAAACGGTCATCCAAAGTAAAGTGAAGCCAGCAGGAACAAACAGGACACCTACAACGAATTCACGAATAGTACGGCCTCGAGAAATGCGGGCAATAAACATCCCTACAAATGGGGACCATGAAAGCCACCAACCCCAATAAAGCAGAGTCCATCCCCCTAACCAATCACTCGATTTGGGTTCATATGCGTAAAGATTAAAGGTCTTACTGACAATTTCGGATAGATATCCCCCCGTATTTTCAACAAATGATTTTAATATCAATACGGTTGGACCGAGAGTAATAACTAATAAAAGAAGAATAACCGCCAATCCTAAATTAAGTTCAGATAAAAAGCGGATCCCTTTCTCTAACCCAGAAACAACTGAAATGGTTGCAAGTCCTGTGATCACAACAATCAATATTACTTGGATGGTTGGATTAATCGGTACATTAAAGAGGTGATTTAAACCCGCATTAACTTGCAGAACACCAAATCCAAGTGAGGTTGCGACACCAAATACGGTTCCCATAACGGCGAAAATATCAACCGCATGACCAATCGGGCCATGTATGCGATCACCAATAATTGGATAAAGTGCCGAGCGCAGTGTTAACGGTAAACCATGGCGATAAGAGAAGAAAGCTAAGATCAACGCGACAATGGCGTAAATTGCCCATGCATGTAATCCCCAGTGGAAAAAGGTTAATCGCATCGCTTCTTTCGCGGCTTCTATGGTTTGAGCTTCACCAGTCGGAGGCATTAGGTAATGCATAACAGGTTCGGCAACACCAAAGAACATTAAGCCAATCCCCATACCTGCTGAAAAGAGCATGGCAAACCAAGCAAAATAACTAAAGTGAGGGCGAGCATGATCTGGCCCTAACTTGATTTGACCAAAGCGGGAAAGTCCTAAATAAGTCACACTCAGCAAAACCAATGCAACGGCTAGAATGTAAAACCAGCTCGCATTTCTGAAGAGATTTTCCTGAAGATGACCTAATTTATCATTAGCTAACTCAGGAAATAACGCCGAGAAACCAACGACCAGTAAAATTAACAACGCTGATGTATAAAAAACGGGAGGATTAATTTTCATCCTAACTTTTTTTTGAGGGGTTATATCGTTTTGTTGACTCATAGTTAACCTATTTATAGTTATTTTCTTAGAAAGAGACTTTTCGCTACCCATTATCTGATTGCTTATGTTACCAGAAAAGAAAAGTTCATAAGAAAATTTGAATAAAACACCAAATTGGACAAATGTTTTATAAAAGAACGGAAGTAAATTATTTTTTCCGCAAGATGAAGAAAAGTACAATTAAATCAATTTATTAATAACTTTATATTCTAGATGCTTTCGCTCTTTAATAGGTTTCTCCTGTTGAAAAAAGGAGAATATGGTTACATTTTTTGCTTAAACGATCAACCCTTGTCTTTTTTTTGTACAAAAAAAGCCAGTGAAAGTTTACTGGCTCTCAATTCATCAAAAAAACTGAAATCGGATTATTTGTTTTCAGTTTTTAAATCATCAATTTTTTGTTTGGCTTGATCAGTTAATTGATCCGCTTTATCAATTGCTTTATTTTCAGTCTCTTGAGCCTGTTGTTTTACATCATCGCTAGTTTTTGACGCGTCGCCTTTTAGCTGATCAATCTTGTTGTCTGCTTCTTGCATCAGGTTATCTGCTGTTTTGCTTGCATCTTGTTTTAGCTCTGCGGCTTTTTCAGATAATTTATTACTTTCAGCTTCTAGGCTTTGCTTAATTTCTTCAGCTTTTGCTGCACTTACATCTTTTAGCTCAGCCGCTTTTTGTTCAGCTTTATCTTTTAACTCTTGAGCTTGTTTTGTTAATTCATCTGCTTTTGCTGACGCATCTTCTTTCAAGTCGGCAGCTTTATCTTTGGCTTGTTCCGTTAATTCGTTGGCTTTATCTTGCGCTGTTTCAGTAACTTGAGTAGCAGTTTCTTTTGCTTTATCAATGCTATCATCGACTTTCTTAGATGAATCATCACAACCTGCTGTAATAGTGACCAAACCCGCTAGAACCAATGAAGTAAGTAGTTTTTTATTCATTTTTTTCTCCCAAATGTGTATTCAAAAACAATTCAGTGATATCCCGCGTAAGAGCTAGAAAAGGCGAGAAGCTATTGAGTTGATAATAAGATATTACAGATAAACCATAGTAATAAGTATAGTGTGAGTCTTAAAATCAACAATTCTAAGTATATAAAGTGTTTTTTCTTAGTCAAATATCATCAAAAATAATTTAGATTTTTATCTGAGGGGGATTTTCTGCTTTATAATAAAAGCAGAGATTATTGGAAATGTGAGATGCAAATGGAATATTACTTTCTAGTTATTATCAAATTTATTATTGGTTTTACTATCATATTAGTTCATATGAATTTATCAGGTAAAACACAACTCTCTCAATTAACACCTATTGATTTTATTGGTAATTTTGTCCTCGGTGGCATTATGGGAGGGGTCATTTACACTGATGCAATTCCTCTTTATCAATATATTATCGTCTTTTTAATTGGGGTATGTTTTATCTCTTTGCTTAATTATATTAGTAAACGATTCAACTTTTTCCGTGCAGTGACCATTGGTAACCCTATTCCTATTATAAAGAAGGGGGAGTTTATAATGGAAAACATCATGGAGAAAAAGAATAAAATAGACATTTTAAACATAACGTCTCGTCTTCATGCTCAGGGTATTCATTCGTTTCAAGAGGTCAATTATGCGCAAATTGAACCAGATGGACAAATCACCGTAGTGTGTGATGGTGCAAAAATGCCTTCAATTATTGTCATGAAAGAGGGCGTTATTCGCACATCAGAATTAGCGCAAATAGAAAAAGATGAAGCGTGGCTTCAAGAAGAGATGAAAAATCAGCATATTGATAAACCGGAAGATATTTTCTTAGCTGAATTTTGGGATGGAAAGGTCAATTTTATTTTACAAGATGGGAAGATTAAGCGGACGACGTTATAAATAACTAAAATATGCGTAAATGAGAGGAGTGTGATTTATAACAATGGCGAAATAATATCGCCACTGCTAGTTAATAAAGACGTAATTACAACTTAAATACCTCAAAATCAGTAGCCATTTCTGTCTGGCTAAAGATTTCTTGGCTTTCATTGAGTAATTCAACACACTCTTCGGGTGAATAGCGACTACTAATATGTGTGATAATCAACTTTTTGCTATTAGCCTCTTTTGCTAACTGTGCCGCTTGTACTGTTGTTGAGTGTCCACGACTATTTGCTTGATCTGCCATTTCATGTTTAAACGTTGCTTCATGAACAATAACATCTGCGTTATTAGCCAGCTTTAATGCATTCGGTGTGGGTTGAGTATCTCCAAAAATAGCAATACAACGACCTTTTATTTCTGGGCCAATATACTCTTTGCCGTCAATAACTCTGCCATCTGGCAATTTAATTGTTTTACCTTGTTTTAAGTCTTGTAGCCAAGGACCCGCTGGAATATTGTCAACCTTCAGTTTTTCGGCATCTAATTTACCTAGACGGTTTTCTTCTTCTAAACGATAACCAAAACAAGGTACGGGATGAGAAAGAACTTCACAGCTGACTTTCATACCTTCTTCTTCAAACAGAAAACCCGCTTCGTCAATCTCAATAATATTAATAGGGTAAGTTAAATAAGATTGGCTTAATGTCAGTGCTGTTTCTATAAAGGCTTTTATACCCCTAGGGCCATATACCGTTAAACATGTTTCCGTTCCTCCCATTGAGCGACTACAAAGCAATCCTGGTAAACCAAAAATATGATCGCCATGCAAATGGGTAATAAATATTTTATTTAAACGCGGTAGTTTCACACGGGTATGCAATATTTGATGTTGTGTTGCTTCACCACAATCAAACATCCACATGCTTTTTTGTTTATTTTGTAAATCAAGCACCATGCTTGTGACATTGCGATCTTTAGAAGGAACGCCGGCGTTAGTGCCTAAAAAAGTGAGCTCCATAATGAAATATTATTCTCCATGTCGAATTTGTTCCCAACTTAAATCGAATTTTGCTAGATATTTACGTAGGCGATCGGCATCGTTGGGTTGTTTTTTATTTTGTCTTGATACTGCGAAAAGTTTTCTACCGGCTTCTGAGAGAGTTGATGATTGTTGGCACGTTTTGATCACTGTATTAAGTTGACTCAGATCGAAAAGATCAATCTCAGTATTCTTAAATAAAGAGGTGGAAGCTATTCCCCAATTTTGTTTTAAACGATTAATTTCTTCATCAACCAGAGGAAGGGTAATACGACCATTTTCGGCAAGTGTCGCCATTCGCGTTATACTAGCACTAAGTTCACGGAAATTACCACGCCATAATGCCTGTTCCGATGTTGCAAATCGAATATAGTGTGATTTCGCATCAGAGTTAAAACGGATCGCCTTTTGATGGCATTTTGCAAAGTGATGCAATTCATAATCGATATTAGGTTCAATATCCTCTTTACGATCGGCTAAACCAGGTAGTGAAAAAGACCATAAGTTGATCCTTGCATAAAGATCTTCACGAAAAAGTCCTTTTGCAATTTGCTTGTCCATATCACGATGTGTTCCTGCGATTAGCTGAAAATCACTTTGTACCTCAGTATCTGAACCATAAGGATAAAAAGATTTCTCTTCTATCGCTTTAAGCAACATGGCTTGCTCATCAAGTCCTAATTCTGCAATTTCATCAAGAAATAAAATTCCTTTATCGGCTTCTCTTAATAAGCCTTGTCTGGCTTGTAATGCCCCTGTAAATGCACCTTTTACATGCCCAAATAAAGTGGACATCGCATTGTCTCCTCGTAAAGTGGCGCAGTTAACAGCAATAAAACGGCCTTTTACAAAATGGCGAGACTGCCGTAATTCATAAATACGCTGAGCAAGGAATGATTTACCGGCACCCGTGGGGCCTGTTAATAAAATGGGAGCAACGGAGCGCAATGCAACACGTTCAATTTGAGCAATCAAAGTATTAAAACGTTCATTACGTGTGGCGATCCCTGATTTTAAAAAAGAGAGGGATTCATTATGGTAATGCTCAAATCGGCTCGTTAGCTTGGTATAACGGCTTAAATCAAGATCAATAACAGCATAACTACCCGTGGCTGATTGTACTGTTTTGATGCCGTCTTTATTTTCTATTTTAGAAGAAGGCGAGGTTTGTAATAGTTTTGCCGGTAAATAATGTGCTTCAGTCAGTAGGAACCAACAAATCTGAGCGATATGTGTACCTGTGGTGATATGTACATAATATTCTTCATTTTCGGTATCAAATGGATAATTCACTGCAAAATCAAGAAAGTGACTATAAACCTCTTCGAGATCCCAAGGATCGCGAATATCAATTTCGTAAGGTAACACCTCAGTATCAGGTGAAATGGTATGAATATCTTCAATGGTTTTTGACGCTAACATTGAATCATTAGGCTGGTGGATCATGATTAATCGACTAACAGGGAAATCTTTTTGATGGCAAATAGAAATTGTTGGGCGCCATGAGTTCCATCTTTTATGGCTTTTACCTCGTCTATCTAATGTTGTGCCTAAAACACCAATCACCACTTTGCGTTTCATTACGTTATCTCTATTTATTTTATCTATATTTATAAACATATAGATAAAAAGATAAGTTTTTATCTTTTTTAATTCAATGTATAAATAGTAAAAATTTATATTAAAGATATTATTGTTAATAAAAACAATTGATTAAAAGTTTTTTAGGGTGGGTTTTAAAAACTTGGCACGATCTTCGCAATATTATTAGTGTCTTGAGCAGATTTTAAATCTGGTAGGCACATGAAGAACACTCTGTGGTGTTATCTAAATGTGTTCCTTCACATCGGGACTCTGTAGGTGAAGAGGGTTATTTTCAGGTTCGATTCCTGACACCAAAACCATTACAAATCCAAATGTAAAATTAAATATAAAAAATCGTTGTGACAGCAGTACCGTCACCTTGCTTATCCACCAGCAACTACGCTGGATTGGAGGCAGAAGAAGAGACAAACAAAGTATCGTTCCTCTCTTGTTTTCCCTTCGATTTCGCCAAGTTTGTTCGTGGAAAGCAAGTCACGATAAAAATGGTAATAAAAGAAAGCTAAAAATAAAGAAGAGAAAAAGGAAGCAATGATGATAAAAACAACAATAAAAGTAAAACAAGGACAGCTGGGTTTATTAAAGAAGGACGATGAGTATATTGAAGTCCTTACAGCCGGTGAGCATAAATTTTTCGATTTTCGTCGTCAATTAAGTGTTGAGCTGGTGGAGTTAAACGGTCCGGAAATTGAAAGAGAGAAAGCCGAATTTTTACGTCAATATCATCCAGAATGGGTGCGTGAATATTGTTTTGATATTGTGTTATCTGATGAAGAGATTGGCTTACTTTATGAAAATGGCTCACTCAAAGAGATCTTAGCGCCGAGTACCCGTCGTCTCTATTGGAATTATACACAACGCTCAATGGAAGTGTTGTCAGCGAATGAATTGGAAGTTTCGCCAACCTTGGTTAAAAAATTGCAGCATCCAAAATTACGTAACCAGACTGTCAAAGGCAGTGAAGGTGTATTAAGTGTGGATATTCCGACATGGCATGCTGGCATTATCCGTATTGATGGTGAAACTCAATCACTATTGCCTCCTGGATTAAAAGGCTATTGGCGTTATCAGCACAAAGTTGATGTTGAGGTTGTTGATATGCGTTTACAAACTCTTGATGTGAGTGGTCAGGAGATCTTAACGAAAGATAAAGTGACATTGCGCATTAATTTGTCAGCAAACTGGCGTTATAGCGATGTGCTTTCAGCGTATCAATTACTGAGTTCACCGATTGAGTTCTTATATAAAGAGTTGCAGTTTGCGTTACGTGAAGCCGTAGGAACACGAACATTGGATGAATTATTAGAAAATAAAACCCTGATTGACAGCTTAGTGAGTGAAAAAATCAGTGAAATGACTAAAGGATATGGTATTGAAGTGGCTTCATTAGGGGTAAAAGATATTGTTTTACCAGGCGAAATGAAAACGATTTTAGCGCAAGTTGTTGAGGCAGAAAAATCGGCTCAGGCTAATGTTATTCGTCGAAGAGAAGAGACATCCGCGACACGCTCTTTATTAAATACGGCAAAAGTGATGGAAAACAATCCAGTAGCCTTACGATTAAAAGAGCTAGAAACCGTAGAACGAATTGCAGAACGTATTGATAAGATTTCCGTTTATGGTGGTTTAGACCAAGTATTAAACGGGTTAGTACAAATTAAAGGAGCATAGGCATGATATTGGATCATCAAATAGTAAAAGAAGCAGGAACTGCTGAAATCAAAATGTGGACAAATGGTGTGCCCGTTGAAGCAGATGCTCTAAAGCAACTTATAAATACCGCTAAGATGCCTTTTATTTTCAAACATATGGCGGTAATGCCTGATGTTCACTTAGGGAAAGGCTCAACAATAGGGAGTGTTATTCCAACAAAAGGTGCGATTATTCCGGCTGCTGTTGGTGTGGATATTGGATGTGGAATGATTGCGGTGAAAACATCATTACACGCAAATGATCTGCCAGATAATTTGTTTGCCATAAGAACGGCAATAGAAAGAGCTGTACCTCATGGAAGAACAAGTTATCAATCAGGAAATGATCGTGGTTCATGGAAGAACCCACCTAAACTTGTTGATCAACATTGGCAACAACTTGAAGGGCGTTTTAAGATTTTAACTGATAAGTACCCACGTTTACGAAATACGAATAACTATTGTCACCTTGGTACATTAGGAACAGGAAACCACTTTATCGAGTTGTGCCTTGATGAATCTGATAATGTTTGGGTCATGTTACATAGTGGTTCTCGTGGCGTCGGTAATGCTATTGGTACGCTATTTATACAAATGGCACAAGAAGATATGAGAGAACATATCGCTAACTTACCGGATAAAAACTTAGCGTACTTAAAGGAAGGGACTCTTTTCTATGATGACTATATAGAAGCCGTAGAGTGGGCACAGGATTTTGCCCGACATAACCGTGAAATTATGATGGAACACGTGTTGGCGGCATTATCAACACAAATAGCGAAACCTTTTACAACACAACAACAGGCGGTAAATTGCCACCATAACTATGTGCAAAAGGAAATGCACTTTGGTGAAGAAGTGCTGGTGACTCGAAAAGGCGCTGTTTCAGCTCAAAAAGGTGAAATGGGGATAATTCCTGGGTCAATGGGGGCTAAAAGCTTTATTGTGAGAGGAAAAGGAAATGCCGACAGTTTCTGTTCATGTAGTCATGGCGCTGGACGCGTAATGAGCCGAACAGCTGCGAAAAAAACCTTTAATGTTGAAGACCAAATTCGAGCAACTGCACATGTGGAATGTCGAAAAGATGAAGATGTGATTGATGAAATTCCAATGGCTTATAAGGATATTGATGCTGTTATGAAGGCACAGTTATCGCTTGTTGAGATAGTTCATACACTACGACAGGTTGTTTGTGTAAAAGGATAATGGTGTTTTTAAGGTAATCCATAACTATCCCCTAACGATAACGTTGGGGATAGTGAGATATGAAAGAGTGTGCATGGTATGCAAATGAATATAAGTTAAAGAATTAAAGTTACTTTTAAATTAAGTCCTTATTTCTCGCTTAAAATTCAAACAATAAATGTTTAGTATTATTAATAAATAATTACTGATATTAGACTCATTTACGACTAATAAAGACAATCAAAAAAAGAATACTTATATTAAGTGATTCTATAATTGAAAAGTAATTATTAATAACCTATTAATATCTACAATCGCAGTTATTTATTTTAGTATAAAACAATTCCTAATTTTATTAATTATATTAAAATTAACTTTATTCTTATTGAAAAAATATAGCTTACTCTATTTAGTGTATTAATCCTCATTGTACATATTAATAAAAAAGTAATTGTTAATTTCTTGCGTCCCAAATGTGAATAAAACGTTTTGAGTTGCTTGCGGTATAGATAACAGTATGTGAAATATTACGATGTCCTAAATAATCTTGGATTAGACGCGTATCTCGTCCTAAATCAGCTAAGGCATAGCCACATGCATGACGTAGCATATGAGGGTGAGGAATAATAGATACATTAGCTTTTTTACCTAAACGGCGAAGTAATCCATAAACTTGTTGGCGCGAGATTGGACCTGTTTTTTGAGATAAAAACACCCATTCAGAATCAGCTTCTCTCCATGTTTCCCGTTTTTTCAACCAGTTAACTAATGCTTCATACTCATCTTCGATAATTGGTTGTGTTGTAGATAGCCCTCCTTTCAAACGTCTGACATAGAGTATCCGACTTTCCAAATCAATATCGCTGAGGGTTAACCTACATAGTTCACTAACGCGAAATCCATGTAAAAAACACATTAAAAACATGCAGTAATCTCTTTCTGGATACCGTCCTTCCTTTGCTTGTTTCAAAATAGAATTGATCTCAAAACGTGTAAGAAACTTGCGTTGCTTCATTTTTCATAACCTTTTCAATGAGATAACAAGGAACAAAAGTCAATTGTTGCATCACTATAACAAGTAATATGCATCAATAAAGGGTTATATTTTTTTTATGCTTTCACTTTTACTTGTTCATTTTAAACAAGTTTATCGAAAGATTATTGATTTTTGGAAAATGAAAGTTATTGATTGAAAAAGTGAAAAATGACTAAAGAGAGGAATTCAGACATCTTTAGAGAAATAAACAGAATACACCAAATTGTTTACTATTATTCTCTGGCTTCGCACTTAAGTCAAATTTAATATTAACCTTATATCTTAATTTAATTAACATATTGATATTTATCATTATTTTAAAAAACAAACATGATTGGTTACTTTGTTTAAAATCCAGAAATAAATTTTTTTACTTTTTTCACAAATTATAGTATTTGCACTTAGAATTATAAACTCTTTTTCCGATATTTAAAGATAGATTATCTAAATAAGTCTAATTTCGAGATGAAAATTTTTAACAAAACAATTTGGTGTATTTTGTTTTGTTTCTAACGATATTTAATTGCGTTTAGGACGGGCATCAATATACCAAAATTCAAAAACTCAATAAATGAGTCATTCAATTAGGAATAATTCAATCCTAATGAATTTATTATTTTTAATGTCTTCGTCCTTTATATTTTAGGAAACAAAAAGATGAAATTAAATAAATTAGCGTTAGTTCTTGGCTTAGGTTTATCTGTTGCTG
This sequence comes from Proteus faecis, assembly GCF_030286765.1. NCBI lineage: Bacteria > Pseudomonadati > Pseudomonadota > Gammaproteobacteria > Enterobacterales > Morganellaceae > Proteus > Proteus faecis. The sequence continues at coordinate 115,839 of NZ_JASVWV010000008.1, read as the reverse complement.
CAGGTTCTGCATTTGCTGCTGATCAAGGTCACGGTACAGTTAAATTTGTTGGTTCAATTATTGATGCACCTTGTTCTATTCATCCTGATTCAGAAAATCAAACTGTTCCATTAGGTCAAATTTCTACTGCTGCATTAAAAGATGGTGGTCGTAGTAATTCTCGTGATTTTAAAATTACTTTAGAGAATTGCACAACAGAAACTTATAAAACTGTTCAAACAACCTTCACTGGTTCAGAAGATGCAGACATCTTAGCGGGTTCTTTAGGTATTGAAGGTATCGCTAAAAATGCTGCTGTTGTTATCACCGATGCGGGTGGCAAACAAATCAAATTAGGCACACCAAGTGCAGCTCAAACATTACGTGATGGTAATAACGATCTGAACTTTGCTGCTTACTTACAAGGTTCTTCTGCAGCAGCTGCTGTTCCAGGTGACTTCACTGCAATCGCAACTTTCGCACTGACTTATCAGTAAGAAAAAATAAGTTCTGTACAAGGATGTACAGAGCTTTATTTCCTGTGTCTATTTTTAACGATTTTTTTCTTACGGAGAAAAATATGAATCGCAAGATGACACCACTATGGCTATGCCTTATTGCCAGCTTACTGATACCAAAGGCAGTAGCGAGTGATGTAAAACAAGATAAAAACATGCATCAGCGATTTGGGGTACTTAATCTTTCAGGCTCGATCTTAGAACCATCTTGCACGATTGCAGCAGGAAGTGGTGAACAAGTTATTCCACTGACAATTGTTTCTATTCCAATGCTGGAGACTGAAGGGCAAGGACCTATTGAGTATTTTTCTATCAGATTAACGGAATGTACGCTAATTGAACAAAAAGGTCAGGAAGCGGACAACCCTCGTTTTATTGCAACGTTTGAAGGTCCCTCTAGCGAGAATGGTAATTTTGCACTTTCTGGTGAAGCAAGAGGTGCGTCATTAGCGATAGCTGATCGTTATGGTAGGAGAGCAATTCCTGGTAAGCCATTACCTCCTGTTGGTATTGACTCCAAATCAATGGCGTTACTTTACCAAGCGCGAATAGTCAAAAATAACGAAATACCCAAAGCTGGAAATTACCGAACAACGCTGCGATTTAAGCTGGAATACTATTAAATGGATCGGGTTGGATAACTTATGGTTAGAACATTCAAAACCGTTGGTTTAGGGACGGAAAAAAAGAAAAAACAACATACTATTCGGCCTGTTGCTGTACTGATCTATTTAATTCTTACTGGTGTTTCCAGTATTTCAAGTTCAGCTTTAGCAAATAGTGATATTGAATTTAATGCCGATATTTTGGATCTAAAAGATAAGCAAAATATTGACTTATCAGATTTCTCTCGTGCCGGCTATATTATGCCCGGTCGATATGAGTTTGTTGTTCGCGTAAATAATAATGAACTTCCTGAACTCTACAACATTAACTATGTTGTACCAGCCAATGATCCCAAGGGTAGTGAGGCTTGCTTACCACCAGAATTGATCCACCAAATAGGGCTCAAACCAGAATGGGCTGAAAAAGTTAAATATCAAGATAATGGAAGCTGTCTTGATATCTCTTCTATTCCCGGAATGACGGTAAATGCCAGTCTGGGAAATGGCAATCTTATTCTTACTATTCCTCAAGCGTATCTTGAATATTCGGCACCAAACTGGGATCCACCGTCTCGTTGGGATCACGGTATTTCAGGCGTGCTTTTTGACTATAACGTCAATGCTAACGTGACTGATCCCGCTAAAGGAAAACAGCGCCAACAAGTTACAGGCTTAGGAACCGTGGGAGCAAACCTTGGTGTTTGGCGTTTCCGTGCCGATTGGCAAGCAAGTTATCAGCATACAACGGGGCTTCCTGATAGCACTGAAAATAGTTGGAAATGGAACCAGCTTTATCTTTATAGAGCAATCACGCAATTAGGGGCTCGCCTTGTGATGGGGGAGACTTACTCTCGTTCTGACATTTTTGATAACTTCCGTTTTACTGGGATTAACTTGTCAACGGATGACAATATGTTGCCACCTAACTTAAGAGGATATGCTCCTGAAGTAACAGGTGTAGCAAAAACGAATGCGAAAGTGACGATTAGCCAGCAGGGCCGTGTGATCTATGAAACTCAGGTTGCTCCAGGACCGTTTCGCATTCAAGACATCAATGATGCAGTAAGTGGCAAATTAGATGTACGTATTGAAGAGCAAGATGGCTCGGTTCAAGAATTCCAAATGGATACAGCAAGTATCCCTTATTTAACACGTCCTGGTCGAGTGCAATATAAATTATCTGCGGGTAAACCGTCGGATATGAACCGTAATATGGAAGGTCCTATTTTTGGGATGGGTGAATTCTCATGGGGGATCAGTAACGGTTGGTCACTTTATGGTGGTTCATTAGTCTCGGGCGATTATAACTCGGTATCTGCAGGTATTGGTCGAGACCTAATGGCGCTGGGTGCTATCTCTTTTGATGCGACACATTCTTGGGCAAAAATTCCAAGTGATGACAAGCGTTATCACGGTGGTTCTTATCGCTTAAGTTACTCAAAACGTTTTGAACAAATAAATAGTCAGGTGACATTCGCAGGCTATCGATTCTCTGAACGTGACTTTATGAGTATGAATCAATATTTAGATCGCCGTTATCGTGGTGGTGAAGAAGATAACAATAAAGAGCTTTATACCATTATGTTTAGTAAGCAGTTCCCTGAATGGGGATTGAGTGCTTACTTAAACTATAGTCATCAGACTTATTGGAATAAGCCTAATAACGATAACTATAACTTGTCATTAGCTAAAACGATGGATATTGGTAGCTTTAAAAATATCAACCTCAGTCTGTCGGCGTTTCGCAATAAATTCAATGGTACCAATGATAATGGCGTTTATATGAATGTCAGTATGCCTTGGAGTGATCGCGCAACCATTAGCTATAACACTGTGATTAATAAACATGGTAATTCACATAATGTCAGTTATTACGATCGTATTGATGACAATAGTAGCTATCGTGTTGGGGCTGGTTTAAGCAGTAACGGTAAACCATCCGCAGATGCTTATATCATGCATTACGCGGATGCTGCATTGGTTACTGCGAGTGCGAGCCATATTAATGGTGAATACACATCAGCCACATTATCACTACAAGGTGGGGCAACCTTAACACCAAAAGGTGGTGCATTACACCGTACAAGTCGTACAGGAAGTACTCGTTTACTGGTTGATACAGATGGTATTTCAGATGTACCAGTGAAAAGTATCGGCGCGATTACGCGTACCAACGCTTTTGGTAAAGCGGTACTGCCTGATATCAATGATTATTACCGCAGTAGTGCCAGCATCGACCTTGACCAGATGCCTGATAACGCTGAAGCATTACGCTCAATTCAGCAACTCACCCTCACAGAAGGCGCAATAGGCTACCGACACTTTGATGTGATATCGGGACAAAAAGCCATGGCGGTTATTCGTTTACAAGATGGAACTTATCCGCCATTTGGTGCCAGTGTCACAACTGAGAAAGGGCGTGAGCTTGGCATTGTCAATGATGGTGGGAATGTCTATCTGACGGGGATTAACAGTGATGATGTATTGAGTGTTCGTTGGAATGGTCAAGATCAGTGCAAAGTCCGTATACCAACATTAGTTGAAGGGCTATTTATGTCTTCATTATTACTGACTTGTAGTGATGGAGAAGTAACACCTTCGACAATCAATCAAAGAGCAGAGCCCTTACCTAAACCTCAACTGATTACGAAATAAGGTTAGGAAAGAAGGGAAAGATAAAAATAATTTCAGACAAAAAGAGTAATTTAAAATGATGTTATCAAAGCGCTTATTCATTGTAACAACCACTTTATTGACTGGAATGGTCTTTACTAGTCAAGCCCTTGCTGCGATTGCTTTAGATAGAACGCGTGTCATTTTTAATGGTGCTGATAAATCTATTAGCTTAAATATTAGCAATCAAAACAAAGAGCTACCTTACTTGGCTCAAGGTTGGATGGAAAATGAAAATGGAGAACGTATTGACAGTCCATTATTAGTTTTACCACCGATTCAGCGTATTGAGCCAGGCGATAAAAGCCAAGTAAAAGTGCAGTCCTTACCCGATATTGCCAAATTACCACAAGATAGAGAAAGCGTTTTCTATTTTAACTTGCGTGAAATTCCACCTCGTAGTGATAAACCCAATGTATTGCAAATTGCATTACAAACACGAATTAAGTTGTTTTATCGCCCTGCATCGATTTATGCCACACAAACGGATCTTACTCATCCTTGGCAGGAAAAAATCACCTTAACAAAGAAAGGTGATCGCTATGAAGTGAATAACCCAACACCTTATTACGTGACATTAGTGGATGGGTTAACAGGGTTACAAGGAAAAAGCCTCGATGGTTTTGAACCGATCATGATTGCCCCTAAAAGTACAGGAACGATAAATCTGCATGCTTCCGCGTTTGGGGCATCACCTGTACTCAGTTATATCAATGATTACGGTGGACGACCACAGATGAAATTCACCTGTAATGGCAATGAATGCAAAGTTACAGAAACATCAGCAGGAAACTAAATAGGCCTATTTTATGAAAATGGAACAGCGGTTTAGCCCAAGCAAAGCAGTGTTGATTCTTATTTTGGCAACGTTTACTGGAGGCCTAAGTTTTACTGCTGTTGCGAATTTACCCGCTAGAGCGGTGAACAATCCTATTCCTGGGATCGTTTATATCAATATTTCAGGGAATGTCATTGCGCCACCGCCTTGCTTAATTAATGACGGCAAAATGATCGAAGTTAATTTTGGTGAGGTGATGAGTACTCGTATTGATGGTGTTCGTTATAAAGAGCCTATCCACTACACAGCGACTTGCCAAAAAATGCCAACCAATGCCATGAAAGTTTATGTTACGGGAAGTGCAACTGGATTCGATTCAAATGCGCTACAAACAAATATTACTGGATTGGGGGTGCGCATTTTGTATCAGGGAAAATTATTAGATTTAGGTAAGGCGGTGAATTTTACCTATCCCAACTTACCTGAATTAGAAGCTATTCCTGTTCGTGATCTGAATGAATCTTTAGTGGGTGGTGATTTTGTCGCAAGTGGCACACTGCATGTGGATTATCAGTAAGAGGTCAGAAGATGAATAAATTAAAGTACATATGTCTGATTGCATTACTGAATTCTTATTCTGTCATGAGCGCAGACGCACCTAATATGAAATTATTTGGCACATTATTGGTACCACCTCCTTGTGTCATTAGTAACAACGAACTGATTGATGTCTATTTTGGGCACAACGTAGGTATTCATAAAGTAGATGGTATTAACTATACCGAATCGGTTAATTATCAATTGGTCTGTGATCCAAATTTAAAAGGTTGGGATTTAGGGCTTTCTATTATTGGCCCTAAAACACAGTTTGATGAAGCTGCGCTACAAACCAATATTCCAGATCTAGGCATTCATCTTACGCAAGATGGTAAGCCTTTTAAATTAAACGAGCGTATTGCGATATCACCGGATAATCCCCCCGTGATCCAAGCGGTACCAGTTAAAAGACCTGGTAGCACTTTGCCCGAAGGTGCCTTTGAAGTTTCGGCAACACTGCTTGCTGAATACCAATAGGAGCGTATTGATGAATATTAAAAGATTATCGATCCCGTTCATATTGGGTCTAGCCACATTTACGGGATTAACATCAACGGCTTTTTCAGCGCCAGACAATATGCGTTTTCACGGCATATTAGTTGACGAGCCTTGCACCATAAAGCCCGGTGACGAAACCGTTGAGCTGGATTTTGGCAATATTCCGGACAAAAACCTTTATGCATATCAAAGAACGCCAAGCAAGTTGTTTCAAATACGCTTGTCTGAATGTGATTTAACGATTGGTAAAAGCGTCAAGATCACTTTCAAAGGGGATGAAAATCAAGCCATGGCAGGGCAAGGTTTTTTAGCCATTAGCCCAAGTAGTCAAGCGTCGGGTATTGCTGTTGGGCTGGAATCTGAAAACGGCAATGCGCTACCTGTTAATAAAGAAACAGACAAAATGTCATTAAATGCGGATGACACGATTTTAAATTTTTATGCCTTTATTCAAGGGGAGCCAGATGCGATTGCTAACCAATCCATTAAACGTGGCCCATTTAGTGCAATCGCCACATTCCATTTGAATTATGACTAATTATTAGGGTTGAGGTTTTATATGTCCATATTAAAGCGATTTCCGGCTTTATGTATTGCAATAGGTTTGTTGTTTTCGGCACCCGCAATGGCATCTATCTTTTCTTATATAACCGAATCAACAGGAACACCAGCAAATGCAACCTATACCTATGTTATTCAACGCTGGGATCCTGAAGATCCTTACACTCCAAATCCTTGTTATGGCTGGAGTCAATGCTGGATAACAATTAACCATAAGCATGATGCTAATGGTTCTCCAGGATCTGCAGTAAGAAGCATTGTCCGTGTTGAAAAAGAGCGTTATTTAGCTGGCGTTCGTGATGCGGTAATGCGAATGGAAAGTTTTCCAATACAAGGCACTGCGCGACATGTTGGTGATCCGCTTACCTCAAACCAAGAATGTGTCGGGCTATTTTATGAATCTAAGGAAGGAGGCTGGTCACCAAATGGACGTTTATTACCGGGATCACTATGTGGGATTGCACCACCACCTGTTGGTGCATGCAAAATAACAGAAGGGGCTGTAAACCTTAATTATGGTGATATTGACGAAGTTAGTTTAGAAAATGCAACACGAGCTAAAAATATTAATGTGACTTGTAATTTAGCAATGAAAGTTCTGGTTATTGCATCAGGCTCAGACAGTGGCCGAGTACCATTGCGACCTGATAATAGCCTTTATGCCGATTTGTTTCTTGATAATTATCCTGGTGAAAAAGGTACAGTAATTGATGTTCCTGCAAATGGAACCATACCTGTAGAGGTTAAATCAATTTTACACACGAATGGTCGCGTTGCACCGGGCTATTTCTCTGGTTCGGGCTCAATTATTTTAACGATGCCTTAATCATGATAATAGGTGGATATATGATGAATTACGATTTTACAGATATTGATGTTAATGCGTTAGTTGGAAAACGAATTCAGAAAAAGCGTAAAGAATTAGGTTACACCGGTATGCAAATTGCTGAAAAAATTGGTGTAAGCCAACAGCAATTCTCTCGATATGAACGTGGCATGAATAAAATTGATTTAAGTTATCTTGTTTTATTAGCCAATTATCTTAATACACCTATTTATTGGTTTTTTGAAGACTGTTTTATACCAAAATCTTCATCAGAACATTCGCGCATTGATAAATGTAGCAATATCATCGCTGAAGCAACACCTGATGTTTTTTCATACTAGTGCATATTACTAAAGGATACTCAAAATTGGTGTTTTAAAGCGTATGCTTATTCTTTGATTGATTACCAAATTGGTAAGGCAGGGGCATCCCTGCTTTTTTTTATGCAAAAAAGACTAAGTGCTGTTAGCCAAACTTGAGTTATTAATCGCACAATCAGCCAAAAGAGCAGATATAGATAATCAATTTTTACTTTTTTATAAGAGACGAAAATTGGTCATAACGGTAAAATTATCATTTTATGATGATGATAATTATCTAAAACAGGGATTTTTCTTGGAATGCGGGGTAGGAATACTCTTAAAACGAGTATTTGACAAATTTTGACTTTTGTTAGGCTATACATGCCTTTTTTTTATTGCATCATGAAAAAGATAAATAATATTAATTTTATTTATTAAATAAAGATCTTCCAATAATGATATTCTTATTAAGAGACAATTTGTTGAATAATTAAATATTATTAATGTAATCCTTCATTTTTATTTAATTTATTAACTTATTATAATTCGGTCGATAAAAGGTTATTTCCAATATATACCTTAAAACTTACTTCTTAGAATTAATTAACTATTCTAGAAAGAGTTAATTTTATTCAAATAAGGTAAAACAATTCCTAATTTATCTGAAATATAAAAAAACGCCAATATTCTTATTGAAAAGTATTTGATAATTAAAAAAACGAGTAATAATGACTAAAATGTATACGCATTATCTGAGTAATGTTAATTCAATATGTTTATAATGTAAAAAAAGTGTATTTTATTGTGTTTCTGTTTGGATAAAAATATGTGGGTTCTATGGGAATGCAATAATATGAATGAGCTAATAATAAAATTAGTAGTAATACGTAAAATAGTCAATAATTTAATAAATAAATAATTTAAATATTTGAAGCAGTCCTTAATAAATACATTAAAAAATTTACCCAAAAAACGTGTAACCATTCTTAATCAAATGATTAAAATCTTGTTTTTTTTTGAGGAAAAAATGGGCGTTACACGAATTTCTTTTTTGAATTATCAGTTAGTTAAATTGCGAGATGGTTCTGAATCAAAAAATATAAATTGTACAAAAAACTCACTTTTTGACATCAATTTCCTAAGTGTAAATACTTACATTCAAGTGTTAAATTATTACCAAAATATTCCATTCTTGATTATCTTATTTGTATAACTAATTTAAAATCAATTGGTTACGTTTTTTTTGAACTTTTTATGTTTTATATTATAAACATATGTGATTATAAAAAATGTAATTATTAATTAATCCATTAAATACAATGAGTTATATATTTTCGATATTCTATTTTTAATATTTAATTCAAATTAAGAGTATCATTAAAAGGCTTATTTAATGTGCTTTTTGTATGAGAGTAAATAATGATAATAAATAAATTAACAAATTCATTATTTTGATCTTCTTATAATTCAATTAGTTAAATTTGATTTGTTTCATTATGTAAACATTTGGTTATATTGCGTTAAAATAGATAAATCAGGAAATGTTATTTAACTGGATATTATTCCTATTCGTAAAAAGACAATCAGATCTTTTCACTTTAAATTTCAAATTGTTAAAATTTAAATCTTAAATTACTCTTTTTAGGAGTAATGTTTTGGTTTTAAAATCCGTTTGAGGTGTTTTGAAAAAGTAATATTTTGTATGTAAATGTAAAAAATACACATAATATCAGTAAATTAATAAAAATAGACTTAATGAAATTTGGGTGGTTTGACTTAAATAAAACCGGAGAGAATAATATATCCAACTTGATGCGATTCCTTTATCTAATTTCATAATTAAATATGAAATTGGCTGGGTGAATTTTATCAAAATATAGAAACTCTATTTAGTGTGTCATTCATTTAAGCAATTTGCTTATATTGAATTTTATTATTTTAAATATCTTCGTTCTTATATTTTCAGGAAACATAAAGATGAAATTAAATAAATTAGGTTTAGTTTTAGGTTTAGGCTTAACTGTTGCTGCTGGTTCTGCATTCGCTGCTGATCAAGGTCATGGTACTGTAGAATTTTGGGGTTCAATCATCGATGCTCCATGTTCAATTGATCCTAACTCAGGTGACCAACGTGTTCCATTAGGACAAGTTTCAGCAAATGCACTGAAAGATGGCGGCCGTAGCGTATCTAACACATTTAAAATTAAATTACTTCAATGCTCTACTGAAACTTATAAAACAGTTCAAACAACTTTCACTGGTGCTGAAGCAGCGGCTATTCTGCCTGGTTCTTTAGGTATCGAAGGTTTAGCTAAAAACGCAGCTGTTGTTATTACAGATGCTGGTGGTACACAAATTAAATTAGGTGAACCAACAAAAGCTCAAACTATTCGTGATGGTTCAAATGACCTGAACTTTGCTGCTTACTTACAAGGTTCTGCAACAGATGCAGCTGTACCTGGTGACTTTACTGCGATCGCAACTTTCGCATTAACTTACCAATAATAGATCTGTTTTTAAGCCCTGTATAAGGATGTATAGGGCTTCATTTTTAGTTTTATTTTATGGTTTATCTTATGGAGTAGAAAATAATGAATCGCAAAATGGTGTCACTATTATTACTTGTTGCAACAGGATTGTTTGTTAAGCCTGTAATAGCAGTGACTGACATAAAACAAGATGTAAAATCACATCAGCGATTCGGTGTAGTGAGTCTACAAGGTTCTATATTAGAGCCAACATGTACTATTTCGGCAGGAAGTCGAGAGCAAGTTATCTCTTTAAGTACTGTGTCTATTCCGACCTTAGCCGTTGAAGGCCAAGGACCTATTGAATATTTCTCTATTCGATTAACAGAATGTTCCCTTGTTGACCAAAAAGGTACACAAGCTGAACGTCCTCGTTTTATTGCTACTTTTGAAGGCCCTGCACAGAACGGATTATTCCAACTTTTCGGCGACGCGAAAGGTGCTTCGTTAGCTATTGCTGACCGTTATGGAAGATTGGCAATACCAGGGAAGCCTTTACCTCCTGTGGATATCGATACTAAATCGTTGTCTTTGTTGTATCAAGCACGACTTGTTAAAAATAATGACATTCCACGAGCAGGTAATTATCAAGCAACCCTGCGTTTTAAACTCGAATATTATTAAATGGATTGGTTGGATTATTTATGGCTAAATCATTCAAAACTGCTTCAATAAAAGCAGAAAAAAAGAGTAATCAGCATACAATTCGACCTGTTGCAGCACTGATCTATTTAATTATTGCTGGCATGGCCAGCGCCTCTAGCATGGCATTTGCAGCCGGTGATATTGAGTTTAACTCTGATATTCTTGATCTAAAAGATAAGCAAAATATCGACTTATCTGATTTCTCTCGTGCTGGTTATATTATGCCCGGTAAGTATGAATTTATTGTTAAAGTTAACAATAATGAATTACCGGATCTCTATACCATTAATTATATTGTTCCCGAAAATGATCCTAAAGCGAGTATTCCTTGTATTCCTCGCGAATTAGTGAATCAATTTACGTTAAAACCCGAGTGGCTCAAAGCGGTAACTTGGAAAGATGGCGGTGCCTGTCTTGATGAGTCATCGATACCTGGTATGACAACAAGTACTAACTTAGGTGCAGGTAGTTTTATTGTGACTATTCCTCAAGCCTATGTTGAGTATGCTACTGAAGATTGGGATCCACCTTCTCGTTGGGATGAAGGTATTTCAGGACTTATTTTTGACTATAACCTGAATGCAAATGTAACCGATCCCAATAATGGCAAACAAAGACAACAAGTTACGGGTAGCGGTACTGCGGGTGCTAATTTAGGGGTTTGGCGTTTTCGTGCTGATTGGCAAGCAAACTATCAACACACAACAGGTGTGAGTGGTAGTACTGAGAATAATTGGGATTGGAGTCAATATTATCTTTATAGAGCAATAACCCAGTGGGGGGCTCGCCTTGTTATGGGTGAGACTTATTCGCGCTCTGATATTTTTGATAACTTCCGTTTCACAGGTATCAGTTTATTAACAGATGATCAGATGTTGCCTCCTAATTTAAGAGGTTATGCACCTGAAGTAACTGGTGTTGCAAAAACGAATGCGAAAGTGACAATTAGTCAGCAAGGTCGTGTGATCTACGAAACACAGGTCGCACCGGGTCCATTCCGTATTCAAAATCTTAATGATGCCGTCAGTGGTAAGTTGGATGTTCGCGTTGAAGAGCAGGATGGCTCAGTACAAGAATATCAAATGGATACAGCAAGTATCCCTTACCTAACACGTCCGGGTCGAGTGCAATATAAATTATCAGCAGGTAAACCTTCTGATATGGATCACAAGACAGAAGGGCCCGTTTTTGCAATGGGTGAGTTTTCATGGGGGGTTAGCAATGGTTGGTCACTCTATGGCGGCTCATTAGTTGCGGGAGATTATAACTCTGTTTCTTTAGGTATTGGTCGTGATTTGATGGCATTAGGAGCCATTTCATTTGATGCGACGCACTCTTGGGCAAAAATTCCAAATGATGATAAACGCTATCATGGTGGCTCTTATCGAGTGAGTTACTCTAAACGTTTTGAGGCTATTAATGGTCAGGTAACTTTCGCTGGTTATCGTTTCTCTGAACGTGATTTTATGAGTATGGATCAATATTTAGATCGTCGTTATCGTGATAACAATCGCGATAATAATAAAGAACTTTATACGATTACATTAAGTAAGCAATTCCCAGACTGGGGAATGAGCGCTTATCTTAATTATAATCACCAAACCTATTGGAATAAACCCAATAACGATTATTACAACTTATCTTTATCTAAATTTATGGATATTGGTAGTTTTAAAAATATCAATTTTAATTTATCTGCTTATCGCAACAAATTTAATGGCACGAATGATGATGGTGTTTATCTGAATGTTAGTATGCCATGGAGTGATAAAGCGACAATTAGTTATAACACGGTCATTAATAAGCATGGTAACTCACATAATGTAAGTTATTTTGACCGCCTTGATGATAATAATAACTATCGCTTAGGTGCAGGGTTAAGTAGCCGTGGTCGTCCATCTGCTGATGCTTATTATACGCGTTATGGGGATACAGCACTGGTAACAGCAAGTGCGAGTCATACTCAAGGTGAAAATACCTCAGCGTCACTTTCTTTACAAGGTGGAGCAACGTTAACAGCAAAAGGTGGAGCATTCCATCGTACCGCAATGCCAGGTGCCGCGCGTTTATTAGTTGATACTAATGGTGTGGCTGATGTGCCGGTTAGAAGTTTAGGGGCTGTGAGCCATACTAACTATTTTGGTAAAGCAGTACTGCCAGATATCAATAATTACTATCGTAGTAGTGCGACAATTGATTTAGATAAATTACCTGATGATGTTGATGCCGTGCGTTCAATTCAACAATTAACCCTAACAGAAGGGGCAATCGGCTACCGTGAGTTTGACGTTATTTCAGGGCAAAAAGCGATGGCGATTATTCGCTTGAAAGACGGTAGTTACCCACCATTTGGCGCTAGCATTACTACAGCAAAAGGACGAGAGCTGGGTATTGTGAATGATAGCGGTAATGTTTATTTAAGTGGAATAAATTCGGGTGATATTTTAGATGTACGTTGGAGTGGTAAAAAACAATGTGAAGTACAAGTACCTCAATTAGATGAAGGTTTCTTTATCTCTTCTCTATTATTAACGTGTGGGGACACTCCATCAATCTCTTATTCTGCACAAGAGAGAACTGAATCACCATCTCAACCACAGTTAATTAAAACTGAAGGTTGAGAAGGGAAAATTAAACGATTTTATAAACAAAAGAGTAATTAAAGATGATGTTATTAAAGCGCTCATTCATTGTAGCAACCACATTATTGACGGGCATGGTATTTACTCAACAAGCTATTGCTGCGATTGCATTGGATAGAACTCGTGTCATTTTTAATGGAGCTGATAAATCAGTTAGCCTTAATGTCAGTAATCAAAATAAAGATCTGCCTTATTTAGCTCAAGGTTGGATGGAAGATGTAAATGGACAAAAAGTGGAAAGTCCATTAATCGTGCTGCCACCGATTCAACGTATTGAACCAGGTGATAAAAGCCAAATAAAAATACAGGCATTGCCTGATGTATCTAAATTGCCTCAAGACAGGGAAAGTGTGTTCTATTTTAACTTGCGTGAGATTCCACCACGTAGTGATAAGCCAAATGTACTGCAAATTGCATTACAAACACGAATTAAATTGTTTTATCGCCCTACTGCGATTTATGCGACACAAACGGATTTAACAAATCCATGGCAGGAAAAAATTACCCTAACGAAAAAAGGGGATACCTATCAAGTTAATAATCCAACCCCTTACTTTGTAACAATCGTTGATGGGTTAACTGGGTTAAAAGGTGAAAGTATTACCGGGTTTACGCCTTTAATGGTTGATCCAAAAAGTAGTGCGGACCTTAATTTGAAAGCCTCTACACTTGGTGCCTCACCGGTATTAAGTTATATCAACGATTATGGTGGACGCCCTCGTTTGAAATTTAGTTGTAGTGGTAATGAGTGCAAGGTTGTAGAAACAGCAATCGGAAATTAATAGGTTTATTTATGGATATGGAACAGCGGTTTAACACAAGCAAAGCAGTGTTGATTTTATTAATGACAACATTTACTGGTGTCCTGAGTTCGACTGCTGTTGCAAATACATCATCAAGTATGTTCGCACCTAAAGCGGTTAGCGTTTCACCAGGCATGGTTCCTGTAAATATTACAGGTTATGTTATCGCTCCTCCGCCTTGTGTTATTAATAATGGGCAAATGGTTGAGGTTAATTTTGGTGAGATAATGAGTACCAGAATTGATGGTAGCAACTATAAACAGCCTGTTGTCTATAAAGTTGAATGTACAAAAATGCCAACTAATATGATGAAAATCTCGGTAGGTGGCAATAGTACAGGTTTTGATAGCAATGCGTTAAGAACTAATATCACAGGATTAGGGGTTCGTATTCTTTATCAAAATAAAACATTACGTTTAGGGCAGACGATAAACTTTACTTATCCTAATGCTCCTACTCTTGAAGCAATTCCTGTTCGTGATTATTCAGCAAAATTAACGGGCGGTGATTTTAGTGCTACTGCAACGCTTCGTGTGGAATACCAGTAAGGAGTCTGAATGATGTATAGCAAATTGAAAAATGTTTGTTTGATGACTCTACTTGTAATAGCCCCATTATCAGTGAGCGCAGCAGATGAACCTAATATGAAATTATTTGGCACATTATTAATTCCGCCTCCTTGTGTGATTGAAGATAATAACTTAATTGAAGTTTATTTTGGTCACAATGTTGGTATTCATAGAATTGACGGGATTAATTACACCCAACCAGTTAATTATAGATTAAAGTGCGATCCCAATATTAAAGGATGGGATTTGGGGCTTTCTATTATTGGTCCTAAAAGTCAGTTTGATGATGCAGGATTACAAACCAATATTACAGATTTAGCCATTCATATGACGCGAAATGGTGAGCCTTTTATTTTAAATGAGCGCTTTGTTATCTCACCGGATAAGCCACCTATTATTCAAGCTGTTCCGGTAAAAAAACCGGGAAGTACCTTAGTAGAAGGTCCATTTGAAGTAACAGCAACGTTGCTCGCAGAATATCAATAGGAGTGTGAAAATGAAGCTTAAAACATTGTCGCTTCCTGTTATTTGCGGGCTTACGCTTTTAATAGGAATATTTACAACAGCCAATGCAGCACCGAATAATATGCGACTTTATGGCACATTGGTTGATGAACCTTGTGTGATTAAGCCGGGTGATGAAACCATTTCACTTGAATTCGGTAATGTGCCTGATAAAACATTCTATATTGGTGCAGGAAGAACAAATAGCCAAAACTTTCAAATTCATTTATCAGAATGTGATCTTTCGATTAATAAAAAAGTGAGAGTGACATTTAGTGGTACTGAAAATCAGGCAATGGTTGGGCAGGGGTTTCTTGCTTTAAGTGCCGGAAGCCAAGCTGAAGGTATTGCTATCGGATTAGAAAACTCAGATGGTACACCGCTACGGATTAATCAAGAAACCAGCAATATCGCCTTAAATTCAGGGGATTCGATTTTAAGGTTTCGAGCCTTTATACAAGCAGAGCCTAATGCTATTGCCAATGAATCAATAAAACGAGGCCGTTTTAGTGCAATAGCCACATTCCACCTGAATTATGATTAATCCTTAAGATTGAGGTTAATATGTTTACCCCAAAACGATTATCAGCATTATTTGTATTTAGTATGATGATGTTATTTTCAACATCATCAATGGCGGCAATTTTCTCTTATATAACTGAATCTAAGCTTGTTGGTGCAAAAGGTGCTGACTACACCTTTATTATTCAACGTTGGGATCCAGAACCTCCCTCTACATTAAATCCATGTTATGGAACGAAAAGATGTTATATCACGATTAACCACCGACACGAAGCTGATGGTTCAGGCGGTACAGCAACAAAAGTGATATTAAATAATGCACAAAATTATCGCACTATGGAACAATTACGCGAAGCCGTTTTGGCTAAATTAGCGTTACCTTATGGCCCTAGAAAAGCCGTACACAGAGGGGTTGATCCCTCTCTTCTTCAGGAATGTGTGGGATTATTTTATCAAGAAGAGTCAAGTGGTATTGCTAAGAGTGGCCGTCTATTGCCTGGATCCTCTTGTGGTATAGCGCCTCCTCCAGTGGGTGCTTGTCAAATCATTGATGGTTCAGTGAATTTAGACTATGGCGAAATTAATGAAAACGAATTAAATAATGCACGCCGTTCAAAAAATATCAATATCACATGCAATAAAGATATGAGTGTAAAAGTGATTGCAACAGGTATGGTCAGCGATCGTATACCTTTACGCTCAGATAATAGCTTATATGCAAATTTATATTTAGGAACCCTTAATGGGGAATATCCAGGGGAAGACGGCGCAATTATTTTTGTTCCTAAAGGTAGAGCGACATCGGTATCAGTCAGTTCTGTATTACATACAAATGGTCGTGTTGATGCAGGATTTTTCTCAGGCTCTGGTGCGCTTATTTTAACATTACCATAGTCGGTTATATAAGGTTAAAGCATGATGGATTATGATCTTATAAACATCAATGTGAATGAGCTAGTTGGTAAAAGAATACAGAAAAAACGTAAAGAGCTTGGCTATACCGGCGTCCACATTGCCGATAAATTAGGAATTAGCCAACAACAGTTTTCACGTTATGAGCGTGGATTAAATAAAATAGATTTGAGTTACCTTGTGATATTGGCCATCTATTTAAAAACGCCCATTTACTGGTTTTTTGAAGATTGTTTTCATATTGAAGAAGAGATTGAAGATAGACACGCAAGTAAGTGTATATACTTTACGGCGGAATCTACGCCAGATATTATCTTCTAATCAACAAAGATTTTCTCATTGAGTGGTAGATAAAGAGGGTAAGGTTATTCTTACCCTCTTTTTTTATCTTTAAAATATCTACGACATAGTTTTTTTTATATCTATTTTACGATTTCTAATTTTCTTTTTTAGACCAGCAATTCTTTATTCTATGTATAATAATACGTTCAATATCTACTGCAAAATCACTTGCAAATGTTACAAATAATCTAAAGTTTTAACCTAATCTGACCATTTATTCGTCATTGTTTTTTCTTTTATAGTAATTACAACCGTTACTATCAGGTTTACCTGAGTATTTAATCGTTTCTGATTATTAATTTAAGGTATTTTTATCTATCATGGGTTAATAAATAATCACAAATATGTTAAAAAATGTTACCTTATGCACATTTTTTAATTTTAGATATTATAAATTAATTTTAATGTAAGTGATCTGAAATTGTATTAATTTCTTTTATTTTATTGTTTATTAACATAAAAAATATTTAATTTGATAATTTTACACTGGTATTTATCTAAAATAATGTGCTTATAAATAGTATTAACAGATAGTCATAATAAAAAGGGTTGTGTACTGTGCATTTTCTGTTTTTTTTATAAAAAGGATAAATGATGCAAACAAAAAAACAGGGAGGCAGTCGCTTTCTACGCACAGTGGAATGGCTTGGAAATGCGCTACCCCATCCCGTTATTTTATTTATTATTTTAATTGCTATTTTACTTGTCTCTTCTGCAGTTGGTGAATACTTCGGTGTTACGGTACAAGATCCCCGACCAGAAGGTGCCAAAGGACGCGCAGAAGATGGCTATATTCACATTATTAGTCTGCTAGATGCAGATGGTATTCGTCGTATATTGGCAAATATTGTCACAAACTTTACAGGGTTTGCACCATTAGGTACGGTGCTGGTGGCGTTATTAGGTGTCGGTATTGCTGAACGTGCAGGTTTATTATCTGCGGTTATGCGTTTAGTGGTAATGAAAGCGCCACGTAAAATGACCACTATGGCAATTGTTTTTGCCGGTATTATGTCTAATACTGCGGCTGAATTAGGTTATGTCGTACTAATACCGTTATCAGCAATTATCTTCCATTCGTTAGGACGGCATCCTCTTGCTGGTTTAGCGGCTGCATTTGCAGGGGTTTCTGGTGGTTATTCTGCTAACTTACTTTTAGGGACGATAGATCCATTATTATCAGGTATTACGCAGCAAGCAGCGCGCATTATAGATCCAACTTATATCGTTGGTGCTGAAGCAAACTGGTACTTTATGTTTGTCAGTACATTCCTTATTACTTTCTTAGGTTACTTCATTACAGAAAAAATCGTTGAGCCTCAACTAGGGCCTTATAACGGTAATGAACTTGATGATGAAGAAAATGATTTAAGGAATGCTGCTGAAGTTACACCACTAGAAAAAAGAGCATTATGGGCGGCAACAGGAACCTTTATTATTATGGGGGCGATTTTAGCGCTAACGGTTGTTCCTGAAAACGGCATATTGAGAAACCAAGAGACAGGGCTAATTGGTAATTCTCCTTTCTTAAAATCTATTGTTGTCTTTATTTTCTTATTCTTTGCAATTCCGGGTATTGTTTATGGATGGATTGCTAAGACAATGCGTACAGATAAAGATATCGTTGATGCTATGGCGAATTCGATGAGTACGCTTGGGCTCTATTTAGTGATTATTTTCTTTGCGGCTCAGTTTGTTGCGTTCTTTGGTTGGACAAATATCGGTCAGGTTATTGCTGTTAAGGGTGCAGCACTACTTAATAGCATTGATATGCCAAGTGGATTACTGTTCTTAGGGTTTATTTTAATCTGTGCATTTATTAACTTAATGATTGGTTCAGCATCAGCACAATGGGCGGTAACCGCACCTATCTTTGTACCAATGTTAATGCTTGCAGGTTATGCACCAGAGACAATCCAAGCAGCCTATCGAATAGGAGATTCTGTCACTAATATCATTACACCAATGATGAGTTATTTTGGTTTGATATTAGCCGTTGCAACAAAATATAAGAAAGACACAGGCATTGGCACGATGATCTCTATGATGTTGCCATATTCCATTATTTTCTTAATTGGTTGGTCATTATTATTCTACTTATGGGTATTTGTATTTAACTTACCTGTAGGGCCAGGTTCACCAACGTACTATTCTCCAACAGCAGGTTAATTTTCTGCGATGAAAAAAGCTTATACAAGGATGTATAAGCTTTTTCTATTTTGAAATTTCATTCTTTTTGATCGGTTTCTTTTTTATGATTTGCCAATTTTTCTGTTAGTTGTGTAGCATAGTCTGCATGTAAAAATTGAGTATTTAATCCTGCCTGTTGCAATTTCAACTCAAGTAATGCCAAACGTTTTTGCAGTGATTCGTGTTCTGTTCCTGTTCCATTTAGTGTGCTTAGGATCTCAGCTAGAGATAAGGCTTCTTTTCTATCTTGCATTTCAGGGGGTAAAAAACCTGCATTTTTTAATAAATGATAGCTTGCTCTCAATGACTCTGGAACATGGCTATTATCATCAAGGATCAACGGTTTTCCTTCGCCTTTAAGTGACGAAAGTTCTCCTTTTTGTAATGCTTTTTCGATATGGCGTTCAGCCCACTCATCTAAAATAGACACTTTAAACCTCTTTTTCGGTAACTATCATAATAGAAAAGATCACCTTAGATTAAATTGACTTGCTTAGATTATATAATTTGATATTATGTTTTTATATTATATAAATAAATATATTGTAAGGGATCAAAAATGAGCAAGTACAAAGAAATAGTAACAGACATTGCCAGCAACATGGGGACATTGTCTCAAAATATTCCAGACGTAATGAAAGCTTTTATGAGCACGACAAAAGCGGGTGGTAAAGAAGGTGCTTTAGATGCAAAAACGAAGGAATTGATCGCTATTGCGATTGCTGTTGCAAATCGTTGTGATGGTTGTATTGGTTTTCATACAAAAACACTTGTAGAGCTCGGTACAACAGAACAAGAACTTGCTGAAGCATTAGGTGTTGCTATTTATATGGGCGGAGGCCCTTCAGTTATGTATGCGTCTAACACCATGGGTGCTTTTAAAGAGTTTAGTAAATAAGAACTTTATTATCATATAATTTAATAAAGCAATCAAAAACCAGAATAAATTCCTTCTGGTTTTTTGTTTATCTGTTGTTTATGTTTGGTTTTTACCTTCTATTTTTTTATTTTAATACTAATTAGATTAATCTTTTGATAAAAAAACTCATTGCTACTAATAAAAGATTAATGATGCATAATTTAACTTTCAAACTGAATTACAGTTTATCATATTGATTAATATTGAAGATCCTGCTTTTTGACACTCTTTATCTTTGGTTAAAAATAAAGCAATACATTAATTAATTATAATTTAATAAATAATAATTGAATCTTTTATAGGATAGCTATTCTAAGTGAATGGTTCGTATAAAGTGATATTGTTTTATTTTGACGAGGAATATATGCGTGTTGATTTTGTAGAAAGATATAAATGGTTTCTACTTTTTATTTTTATACTTTTAACTTATTTCATTCCTCTCGAAACGCGACTACTCTGGCAACCAGATGAGATCCGCTATGCTGAAATTAGTCGAGAAATGCTTGTATCAGGTAATTGGTCTGTACCTTACATGCTGGATATTCGCTATTTTGAAAAGCCAGTGTTGGGGTATTGGCTTAACAGTATTGCACAATGGTTATTTGGTGGTGGTAATTTTTCTGTTCGTATTGTCGTTGTCACTTCAACTTTATTAACTGGCTTATTTGTTTATCGTGCTGCGATGCTAGTTTGGCATAACCGTAATTTGGCGTTTAATGCACTGGTCGTGTTTTTATCCTCGTTTCTTGTATTAGCTATTGGTACCTATAATATTCTTGATCCTATTGTGACAATGTTTGTCACTATTGCGATGTATTATTTTTTAAGTGGATTATCTGCACAGAATAGAAAATCAAAAATCAGCGCTTATCTTTTAGTTGGTGTTTTCTGTGGATTAGGTTTTTTAACTAAAGGTTTTATTGCTGTTGTATTACCGGCATTAGTTTTTGTTGTAACTGCAATTAGCTTATCTCGTTTTAAAGAAGTCCTTTGTTATGCACCAATAGCGCTTATTTCTATGCTTATTATTGCTGGCCCATGGGTTATTTCAGTTGCGCTTCAAGCTCCTGATTATTGGCACTATTTCTTTTGGATTGAGCATGTTCAACGCTTTGTTGAAAAAGGAACAGCAAGATCACAACCTATGTGGTTTTATTTACCTATTATTATTTTGGGTATTTTGCCTTGGTTAGGATTCTTATTTGGGGCTATTAAATCAGCTATTTTATTGAAAAAAGGAACTCTTTATTTTTCGTTTTGGTTATTTCTATTTTTTGCTTTTTTTTCTGCCTCTAGCGGTAAGTTATTAACCTATATGTTACCTTGCTTTGTGCCACTTTCTATCTTGATTGCACATTACATAGAAGAACTAAGAAATAAACAAAATGAGAAAATTCATAATATTAATGCGATCATAAATACACTTTTTGGGCTTGTAGGTGTCTCTATTATTGTTTATTCACTTTTCTCTACACGATTTACGTTATATGAAACCAATGAGCAATATAAAATATTGCTGGGTATTGCTGGCTTTTTATGCTGGAGTGTGATGGGAATTGCTTCATTCTTTAAACCTACACGGTTACTGACTTTATTTTGCTCGATAGGATTAAGTCTAGTAATTGGATATGCTATTCCTCATAAAGTAGAAAGCAAAAGCACTCCTGAAAAGGTAATTAATCACTATTATAGTGAGCTAGCAAATAAGCCTTATCTTTTAACAGATGAAGTTGGGATTGGTACGTCTTTAGCATGGGGTTTAAAACGCACTGATATTCGTTTAACAGAGACGAAAGGAGAGTTGGCTTATGGTCTAGCATACCCTGATGTGCAAAATAAATATTATGATCTTAAGCAACTAGTTAATTTAATTGAAGAGAATAACTATCAAGGAATTGCGATTATTTTAGTTCGTCCAGAGCGAAAAGAGATATTATCTATTATAAGCCAGTTAAAGGTAAAACCTATTGTAGAAAAGCAGGGCGATTTAACATTTGTTTTCTTTAATTAACTGATTTTAAAATTATTTCTTTTTTACAAGATGGTTATAAAAGAGCAAATAAATTTAACTTTTAAAATGACATAGATTTGATTTTTTGTGTTGTTTTTATGTGATCAAAGTCCAAAAATGGATTTTGTTGAAAAATATATTTTGCTCTTTTTGGTTTTAATGGTAGGTTTAAAATGTGTCCATTAAATCGGAGTTAGCTAAGCATTATATGACAAGTCACTTTACTTTATCAGAACCCCCGCCCAAACAAAATGTACTTATGAATGGGGGTAATTTATGCTGATTTTCCTAGCTGAGTGTTTTATCGGTCTAGCATCAATTGCTCTTACTCACCGTGTATTAACGTTGTACGGTAATAAAAAGAAGTGATGATACCCGCTAGCTAAAATAAGTAATTAACGATTGCTTATAATTAAAAGTCCTATATCTACACACGATCTAGGACTTTTATAATTATATTCATATATGTTATCAAAGAAATTATCAACTCTATTGAAAATAGCCTTCAATTAATTTTATTTTTTCAATATCTAATGTATTAGTATATTGATGTAATAATGCCCAAGCCTGAATGTAATCATATTTAGCTTTAATTAAATCTTGTTGAGAACGATATAATAATTCTTCAGCATTAAGAACATCAACCATTGTTCTCTGCCCGCCAATATAACTTTTTTGAGTTGCATCTAATTGCAATTTTGCAGAGGAAACAGATTGCTCATAGGCATTCAATTTAATGCTACTAGTTGTACATATTTGGTATTGATGACGTAATTCTTGCGTGATTTGTTGGATAATGGCATCTCTTTCAAAAGCACTCATTTGATACAAGGCAGTAGATTGGCGCATTGAAGCTGTTGTTTTTCCACCATTAAATAAAGGCAAGCTGACATAAAATCCAACGTTTGCTGATTGATATTTTTGATTTACGGTATTATTGCTATCAGAATCACTATTAGAATAAGAAGCATAGAGTTGCACTGTTGGGAAAAATTCACCTCTATTTTTTTCTACTTCTTGTTTTGCTATTGCCATTTCATAACGGGCTGTTTGAATATTGAGGTTGTTTTGCATAACCTCATTTTCCCATGATTCGTAATTATTGGGTGTGATAGGTTGTAATATAAAACTATTATTACTTAATTTCGCTATATGTTCTGCGTAAGGCAATGGCGTGCCAATCATTGAACTTAGTTTATTTTTAGCATTATCTAACTCAAGCTGGATATCCGTATATTGAGATTGAGTTAAATATAATCGTGTTTGGATCTCTGAAATATCAGTTATAGTCCCTTCACCTAATTCGAATAAACGCTGACTTGATGTTAGTTGCTTTTTATAAATTTCTTGCTGTGAAAGATTTAATAATAATTTATCCTGCGCATAAGCCAATTCTATATAATTATCCACTAATCTGATCACAAGCTCAGAAAATTTCACTTGATAACGGCTGTCTGATAATAATGTTTTGATTATTGATGATTTATAATCACTAAATGCGGTGTAATCAAAAAGCGGTTGGCTAATAATTGCACTGACAGAATGGCTTTGATAGTTTTGATATTCTGTTCTTTCTATTTCTCCTTGATTCGTATTAATAGGATAAACTTTTCGTTGCCAATTTCGAGGGTTATTTTGATAGTTTACATGTATACTTGGAAGTAATTGTGATAACCCAATATTCTCATACTCTTTACCCGCAATCTGCTCTTTAATCGCAGCATTAAATGTAGGGTCATTTTTTATTGCTAAGAAATAGAGATCGGAAAGTGTGATCGCAAAAGCGTGAAAACTTAGCATCCATATAAATAAAATGATAGAGAGTTTTTTTATTCGCATTATTATTCTTCCGTCAATGAAGTGTGGATCCTATCTAAAACAGGCTTGAAGAGATAATTTAGTAATGAACGATCACCTGTATTAATAAATACATCAACCGGCATTCCTGCCTTTAATTTATTTTTATCATCTGTAAGAAGATTATTATCTTTAACATTAATAAACACTTGGTAATAAGGTTCTGTTGTTCTTTCATCAATCAGTCTATCCGCTGAGATTAATGTTACCTCTCCAGGAATTTTAGGTGTTGTATTTTGATTGAATGCACTAAACATTAAATCAACAGGAAGACCAAGAGTAACTTTATCAATAAGGTGAGGAGCTAAGCGTGCCTCAATAATTAATTGATGATCTTGAGGAACGACTTCCATTAATGTTTGACCTGTTCTTACAACACCACCTTGAGTAAAAACAGATAAATCCATTACTATTCCCGAAATGGGTGCAGTAATTTGCATCTTT
The DNA here is from genome assembly GCF_030286765.1 of Proteus faecis. Lineage (NCBI taxonomy): Bacteria > Pseudomonadati > Pseudomonadota > Gammaproteobacteria > Enterobacterales > Morganellaceae > Proteus > Proteus faecis. Next base: position 91,614 of record NZ_JASVWV010000008.1, on the reverse strand, counting down.
TTTAGTTTATCTATTTCAATGATAAGTTGTTTTTCTGTTTCACTTATTTGTAACTGAACTTGGTTAAGTTCAGTACGTGCTGATTGGTAAAAATTAGCATTACGCTGCAATATTTTTTGCTGGTATTCCAATTTTTGTTTTTCTAATGTACTTATTTGCCCATATGTATCATTAAGATGGTTATTATTTTCAGCGAGTTCTCGCTCAATTTCTTGATAACGATGACGAGGAATATAACCCTCATTGGCAAGTGTGTATAAATCTTTGATCTGTTTTTGTAGGCTATTAATTTGATGCTGTTTATTTAGCGTAGATTTTTTTAAATGAACTAAGCGATTAGAAATACCATCAATAATCGCATTGTAGCCATTTATTTCACTATGCAATTCAATATACTTTTCATTAAGTAATTTATTTTGTAGTTGGGATAATTTATTTAAATTTTCCGAATGAGAATAATATTTTTCATTAGGGTCTAGGATAAATTCTGTTTTTTCATTTAATTGAGCATATAAGCGTTGTTGAGTAACAAGTAAATTATCATATTGTTCTGATAAGGATTTTACTAAGGCTTTTGATTGAATAGGACTTAATTGAATAAGCGTTTGCCCTTCGACTACGTTATCGCCATTCTTCACTAAAATGTCAGTAATAATACCTTCTATTGAAGCTTGAACACTCTTTTTATTACCCGAAATTGAAACATTACCTTTCGTAGAGACGCCTTTATCTAAAGGTGCAAAGGCTGCCCAAAAAATAAAAATAGCAAGACCTAAAAGAATAACTGACCATCCTATTATTAAGAATTTTCTAGGATCATCTGAAATACCATGAACAATATCGATTTCATTTTTTTTTGTGATCATAATAGTCTTCTCAATATTAAATATTGCTTTGTGTAATAGGCGTTGTTGTTGGTGTACTTTTGATTACTGATGATTTATTTAACTCTGCAATAACTGCTGTTGTTGAACCAAATAATTTGGTGTGACCATCGAACAGTACTAAGAGTTTATTGGTTACTGAGAGTAATTGTTTTTGATGTGTGATTAATATGACGGTTTTTTTATTCTGTTTAAGTATTTGAATTGCTTGTATTAAAGCCTTAATACCTAAGTCATCTAAATTAGAATTGGGTTCATCTAAAACAACTAGAGTAGGATCACCATACAATGCACGAGCTAATGCTATACGTTGTTGTTGTCCTCCTGACAATCCTTCGCCATGAGCGCCAATAACGGTTTCATAGCCATCAGGAAAACGTAAAATCATTTCATGAACATTTGCCATCATCGCTGCTTGAGTGACTTTTTGAGGATCTATTTCAGAAAATCGGGCAATATTTTCGGCAATTGTTCCGGGGAAAAGGGCAATTTCTTGGGGAAGGTATCCAATATATTGGCCAACTTCACTTTTATTCCATTGATATATATCTGCATTATCAAGACGTATGGCACCAGTTTTAACTTCCCATATACCAACAATAAATTTAGCTAAAGAGGATTTACCCGAAGCACTAGGGCCAATAATGCCAAGTACATCGCTGGGACTTAGTGAAAAATGAATATTATTTAATAGTGTGCGTTCTGTTTGAGGGTATTGAGCTTGATTAATATTTACTGTCAATTCACCTTTAGGAGCCGGTAGCGCCATTTTTTTATTTTCTTCAGGATACGTTTTTAATAGTGTGGTTAACCTTTTATAAGCTTCTTTACTACTATCCCAGTTTTTCCATACAGCAATAACTTGTTCAATTGGCGCTAAAGCACGACCTAATAGTATTGATCCTGCGATCATCATTCCTGGGCTAATTGTATTATCTATTGCTAACCATCCACCTAATCCTAGCATTAAAGATTGCAGTGCCATTCGAGTCACTTTCGTTATTGCATTAACACCAGCTGCATTATCACTCGCGTGAGTTTGTGCCTGTAGATATTTAAAGTGAGTAATTTGCCATTGATTACGTAAATAACCCAACATTCCCATTGCTTCAATAGGCTGTGGGTGTTCAAAATGATGACTTTGTATTACTTGTGCTTGATTAGCAAAATCATTGGCGCTTTTTAATGATGATCGAGATAAATATTCATTAAGAATTGCCAAGGAAAATAAAACGAGTGCACCACACAATGCAAATAATCCTAACCATGGATTAAATAATGCAATAACAAGAAGGTAAATAGGGAACCATGGTAAATCAAAAAAAGTAAAAATGGCGTGACTTGTAATAAATTGCCTAATAGTCACTAAGTCATTAAATGCTAAAGAAGAATTAATTCCGGGGGTTTTGTTTAATTTTGCTTGATATGCAGCAGTATAAATTCTTGAGTTTAAAGATAAATCAAGCTTGTTACTCATTCTAATGACAATAATACTTCTTAAGTATTCTAACCCTCCCATAAAAATAAATAATGCTAACATAATAAGTGTTAGCATTAATAAAGTCATTTCATTACCTGAAGGTAATACTCGATCGTAAACTTGTAACATATAAATGGATGGAACTAACATTAAAATATTTATTAAGGCTGTAAATATTCCAATGGAAAGAAATACCTTTTTTCTCTCTTTTATAATATCTGTTATTTCATTATTATTTTTGCTTACTGACATAATGTTATTCCTGATTTTATTTTTATCTGTTTTATTGCTATTTACTGCATTTTTTCTATCAATAAAGAGTGAACACTCTATCTTTTTTTTAATAAGATAATATAAAAATAACTCCTTATAGGTAAAAGAAAGGTAGGAGAAATGTCTTTCTCCTACTCAATTATAAATTAAACAATAATGTCAGTTTCGTAATTAACAAATCCTATAATGTCAATTTTGAAATCATGGCTATATCCATAAGCAGAAGCATTAATAGTGAGTTCGCTTGAGTTTGCTGATTGATCATATTTAATGGTTGCTTCATTCGAGCGATCTGTAAAGTTATCAACAAAATTAAGGAATTTATGGCTAAAGGTATTTTCGATTAATTCTGATAAATCAATCTTATCAATACCCGATTTGAAGTCCATTATCTTGTCAGCAGCATAGGCTAGAGAGTCGGAGATTTCTTTATAAATAAAAGTATTGCTACCATCATCGCCCCATAATATATCTTGACCACTGCCACCATACAGTATGTCGTTACCACGGCCACCATGCAGTTGATCGTCACCACTGCCACCGATGAGAATATTATCAGCATCATTTCCATAGATAATATCATTACCAGAGCCACCGATTGCATTTTCTATTGTAACGCCTTGTGCAATAGAAACGTTTTTCTGTAGTCCGCCAACATCAGAGAAATGACCTTCACGTAAATCAATAACTTGATCTTGATAATATCCTGAGAAGTCAAAAGTATCGTTACCACTACTATCCCAAACTGAGAATATTAATTTATCATTACTGCTTGTTGCCGTGTAATAATTAATACCTGTATTTGAATTAAAACCGTAAACATCATCACCAACTCTTGTTGTTGTATTTGCGCCATAAAGGTATTGCATGGCTGAAATATCATGAAGTAGAGGAGCGCCAGCATAAGCACCTTGGAAATGTGCCCCAGTTTCTTTTTCATCCCAATAGCTCATAACAGTATATTGGCGACTATCTTCAGCGTAATCAGATTTTAAATAACCAGGTACATTTTGCCCTGCGTTATAATCGCCAGGATGCTTTAAGCCAAGTGCATGACCAATTTCATGGATAATAGTTAAACGACCATAATTACCTAATTCAGGTGTTGTATTACCTGCATAATAATTGTCACTAAACCAAGTTTGACCTGAAATATCACGTCCATAATAACTAGGTGTGTTTGGTAGTGTTGCATAAGCTTGGAATTTGCCGTTTGGATCAGTAATATTACCAAAAGTAATATCTGATTTTACATCTGGCGCTACTTCGGTAAATTTGATATTTGCAATATCAGACCATGCATCTAAAGATTGCCTTGCATGATCTTTTTGTTTTGAATTAAATCCATAGGGATCTTTATCACCGAAATCATTAAACTTTTTACCCGCCCAAGTTGGGAATGAATATGTCACCTCAGCCGCTTGTCCAATAACAGACTTTCCATTCCATGTGGAATTTTCACGTGCAATATGTTTTCCTGCATCATCATAATTAAAAGAACGTAGAGTTATAGCTGAGAAATTATAAAAAATATCACTCTTATCTAATAAATCAGAAACATTAGATAGTCCTACTGCTTTTTTTAATAAAGAAGAACCCATAATATCCTCCGGATATCAAGTTTAATTTAAGTTTATTTTCACATTGAAAATAGTTTTATTATCTAGCTAGTGCCAGAAATAATAAAGATAGACATTTATTGATATTAATCTAGAGGGGTAAAATATGATTTTAAATAATTGTGAAGTCAGGGGTGTTTTAAGTCAGAATAATTTAATGATGTAAATAAATCTAAAGTTACTTTTTCTGTGGGGATTTTTTTTATTGTTATTATTATTTTAAATAAGACTTTCTATTCTTTTATGGAATATTCTTATAACTAAAAGTGTTTAATATATTACTTGATAATTTATTATCAAGTAATATAGGAAGTAATAGCGATATTTTAATTAACAGAATAAATCTTCATGTTCGTATTTTCCGACGAGTTCAATATTTAAATATTTAGGCGTTAATTTATCTGCTGTGTTTATTTTTAACTTTGTAATGTTATTAATATTGTCATAATGAAGATTTCCTTCATCATTATTTAGATGATTTGAATTAACAATATTAATGTTCTTTATAATATTACCATTATCTGTTTTTTCATAAAAAAAGATTTTATCAATGCTTGATTCAAAATCAGTAATTAAATTTGAGGAATTATTATCTTTAATATTGAAACTAAAGGTATCATAACCTGTACCACCTGTTAATTTGTTATTACCCATCCCTGCATCTAAATAATCATTGCCTTCTCCCCCATTAAGTACATCATCCCCTTCAGAACTAAGTAAAATATCATTACCTAATCCACCATCAAGAGTATTATTCCCTTCGTGATCCCAAAGATAATCATTTCCTTGCCCACCATATAAGTAATCGTTGCCAGCGGAACCTATCAGAGAATCATTTCCTTGTTCTCCATATAAGTAATCATTGCCTTCTTCTCCATAAAGATAATCATTTCCTTCTCCACCATATAAGATATCATTACCTCTTTTACCGTATAAAGTGTCATCACCAAGTTCACCAAATAGGCTGTTATTAGCATTATTCCCAGATATGATATCTGTTTGACTACCTCCTATTGCGTTTTCAATAACAGTATCATAGGCAATAGAAATATTTGCACGTAATCCACCTACATCAGAAAAACTCCCTTCATTCAGATCTATTTTTTGATTAACGTTATATTTTGAAAAATCTAATGTATCTATGCCACCAGCATCCCAAATACATGTAATAAGTTTATCTTCAGATGTTTTTAATGAATAACAATCTTTTTTTGTATTAGAATTAAAACCATAAATGGTATTACCAATGCGTGTAGCTTTATTCTGTCCATATGTTTCTTGAATAGCGTAAATATCCATTAACTGAAGGGTTAATGGAGTCATGCCTTTAAAATCAGCATCTTTAAATTCAGGATAATTATATGCCATTATTGAGTATTTAGTGGTGTTTTCTGCATGGTTAGTTGTGTTTTTATTAGTAAATGTATGATTTAAACCAAGAGCATGTCCTAATTCATGATTAATTACTCGCTGTATATTAGAGCCTTCTTTAAGTACATTTTCTGTATTATCAATATGAGCCCGAGCATTATTATTTTTTAGTAGAAAATAATAGCTATTGTTTTCATCAACTATATAATCAATATTATTATTTTTAGAATTAAATTGATTTACTCTTATTTTTTGTTCAGGGGTTATTGTTGATTTACTTATGTATTCAATGACATTCATGTCTGAAATATTTATCCAAACTTGTCCACTAAAACTATAATCTTCAACTTTCTCTATTTTATTTTTTATTATTTTATTATTTTTTTCTAAACTGTTTGGTTTATAGGCAAATCCTTTTGTTGTATAGCTTGAGTAACCTCCAAGTTCATTAATATTATTATACAGACCAAATTTAATGTCTGTATCTTGTTCCCCACTTACTTCAATAAATTTAATATTTGCAACATCTTCCCATTGCTGGAGTTTTTCTCTAACTAAATCTTTTCCTTTTTCTGTAAATGTTGTAATTGTTTTATATTTATTACCTCTTAATGCAGACCAGTTAGGAAAGCTATAGGTTATTTCAGTATAACCTTTTTCGATATTATAATTATCCCATTTATTATATTTTTCGTTTATTTTCATTATATTGTAAATGTAATGAAAATTAGGTGATATATTTTTTGAATACTTATTCATGATTAATACTCCTTTATTTTTTTGAGCGGCGGGTAGTTTATCGATAACCGGCTAAATGCCTTTCAAAAAAGAAATATTTTAAATTATTTTGAAGTTAATTAATCTTGTGAATTAGTGTTAGAGTGAAAGAAGATAAGCTTTATTATTATATAATAATGATATTGTATGATTTTTTATTTATGCATTTACATCGTGGGCTCATTTAATGAGCAACTTATATGTGTTTGATTGATCTTTTATGGATTAATAAATGTGAGTTAATGAATAATAAAAAAGTGCTGTTATATCCATTAACAGCACTTTTTGTTTTTTTATTGTTAATTTTTACTACTTTAACCCTGGTGAGGTTACCTGCTAAAAGCAGGTTTATTGATATAGACTAACTTTTTACTGCAAACTACTTTTATTTACCTCATTGTGAGGAAGGTGATTCTTTTTATTTTTGGTTTAATTTAAACTATCTGAACTGACGTCTTATTATTGTGCCGTTACTTTACCCTAGTACTTTGTGCATTTGGGAGCCAATTATAAATATGCCTTACATACCTAGAGAAAAAATAGATTACCAATCCATTGGATATCGCTTGCGTGCTTACCGCATAGCCTCTTCATTAAAAGCTGAAGATGTAGCAGAAAGCTTGGGTATTTCTCGTGCTGCTGTATATCGGTTAGAAAAAGGCGAAATTGTTAAAATTGAAACACTTGATAATCTTGCTAGATTATTAAATACCTCATTAACCAGTTTGTTGGGCATTAATACTGAATATTATTCAAGTGCAAATGGCTTTTTTGAACGAATGCGCCAACTTGAAACTCAATCTTCACATATTTATACCCACTTCGAACCTTTCTCTTACTTATTAACTTCAGATTGTTATGACAAAACATTGGTTGAAATGTTAACAGAGGCATCACCTTTAAACCTTTTGTCTGAGAAACAACAAGAAGTTTTGTCTATTTTAAAAGAGCGTAAGAAACATCAGTCCTTACATTCACCTCATATTTATAACCTTATTAGCCAGCAACAAATTGAGAAATTTCTTTATGTTGGCATGTTAGGTTCGGTTAATTTAACTAAAACACTGCAACAAGAAAGAAAAAAACGGGCAAAAAATGAAATTCTTCATTTAATTGAAAAGTTAGAACAAAAAAATAGTTATCTTAATATTGCAATCATTTCAGACACTATGCCGTCTTTAACTTTCCAATTATTTTATCAAGATAAAGTACCACTTTCTCTAGCCGTTAGCCCGTTCCGCTTAGGTGAATTCCCTAATGTCAGTACGGGCATTGCCACTGTAACTTCTTCAACTGAGGCGATATTTCAATATCAATCTCTTTTTGATAAGTTATGGTTAAAAGCGACCAAGGGAAATGATGCAATTAACCTTTTAAAACAAATAGTTAGTAATTATTGATTTGCTAATGTGCCTAATGTTTCTGCTAATAAATCTGCAGCGACAGCAATATCACTAAATTCGGTAAATTCATCAGGGTGATGACTAATACCAGCAACTGAAGGTGTAAAGATCATTGCAGTCGGATAAAGTGGCGCTATATTCATTGAGTCATGGCCTGCGCCACTTAGCATTGTCATATAGCTGATATCGTGTTTTTGGCACAAGCTTTCAATAACTTGGCAAATTGAATCATCTAATTTGACTGGCGATTCAGCAGAAATCGGTTGAACATCAATAGCGACACCAAAATCTTTTTCTGCTTTTTCAACACTATTATTTAGGCGCTGTACAACACGTTGAATACTTTCTGTATCAATACCTCGAATATCAACCGAAAATTTTACTTGCCCTGGAATGACATTCATAGAGTTAGGGGTAACATTGAGTTTACCCACTGTACCTACTGTGCCATAGACGGCTTCAGTACATGCTGCACGGTTAATATCAGTAATAATCTCTGCACTTGCTACTAAAGCATCTTGACGTTGATACATTGGTGTTGCACCAGAGTGATCAGCATGGCCATTAACAGTAACTGAAAAACGTGTCGGTGCTGCAATACCATTGACAATACCAATAGTTTTTTTGTCATTCTCGAGGCGTTTACCTTGTTCAATATGAAGCTCAACAAAGGCACTAAAACGATCTTTTGTGATTAAGCAATCATCAAAATTATCATGCTGATAGCCCAAAGATTTTAGCACTTCAAAGAAGTTATTGCCGTCATCATCTCTATTTTGTTCCCAACGTTCTTTATCTATTTTTCCTGTTAATACTTTACTGCCAATACAGGAAAAGCCAAAACGACTAGACTCTTCTGCGCGGAAAACAACTAGTTCAAGGTCACGTTTAAGTTGTTGTGGTTTGTATTGCATTAAGGCATAAAATCCTGCGATAACACCTAATGCTCCATCATAAGCGCCACCTTGAGGAACGGTATCAAGATGAGATCCTGTACCTACAGCGGGTAGTGAACGATCTTGTCCTGGTAATCGTGCATAAAGTGTACCAATACCATCACGATAAACTTCAAGACCCGCTTCTTTCATTAAACTAGCAAGATACAGATGAGCGGCTTCATCTTCTTCGCCATAGGCAATACGAGTGATCCCCTTGCCACTGTTATCTTTTTTATAAATTTGCATTGTCTCGATTAATGCTTTCATATCATCAATCGAATAATGAGTTGCTGTATCTTGTTGAGTCATACGAAAATTCTCCCGTGGTTTCTGTAATATCTCTTTGTCTAAAAAATGAGACAATTTGAGGATTAAAAAAGCCATCTTCAAAGATGGTCACTGTTTTTATAATCATTACTTATTATATTTACTGCTGAAGTTATATTTCGTCAATGATAATTAGGGGGAATTTCATATTCTGTGAGGTAGGTATTAATTAAAGTGAGATATATATCCGGAGTATTTCTTAAATGAATTTAAATTGTATGATAAATGTTATAAAACAGATCGCTTTTATTTTATATATAAAAAAAACTAAATATTTTAAGATTTAAATGAAAATAATAATTAGTACGAATAATATTTTTTTATTTTATCTTTTTGAGTTTATTATTTTTTTAGATAAATGGATCATTCAAATTTTATGCTAAATGTACCGTGTAATTAAATTTTTTTATTTGTATTAATAATTTTATAAATAGATGGAATGGTTATATCGAGCACTATTTATAAAATTTAGGTATTGGATAGTATTAATCTCTGTCACTTAATTAGTAAATTTACTATTAAGAAAAATATGTTTATCTAGAGCACTAAATTTTCATGTCATTGAGCTAACAATATAGCTTCATACTTAGAACGTTGTTTTCTTTGTTATCAATTGAATTATAAGGATATTTTATTTTTCATGCAAAAATAATTTGAAAAAGATCACATAATATTTTTTTTTATGTGGTTTTTTTAGGTATAGATTGGTGTACTAGGTATACCAATTTTGCCTTGCAAACAAAGAAGCAACTATATACAGATAAATTCGGAGATAAGTATGACATCAGTACTCAATGGCGTTATTTCAGCATTACCAACTCCATTTGATAGTGAACAAAATGTTGATGTGGATAGTCTCAGGCGCCTAGTACGCTTTAATATTGAGCAAAATATGCATGGTTTATATGTAGGTGGTTCTACAGGGGAAGCATTTTTGCAAAATGCTAAAGAAAGAGAAGCTGTTTTTGAGGTTGTTGCAGAAGAAGCAAAAGGAAAATTAGCTTTAATTGCACATGTTGGAGGAATTAGTTCTCGTGAAAGTCAGGAATTAGCAAAAGCAGCTAAAAAATATGGCTTTGATGCTGTCTCTGCGGTGACTCCTTTTTATTATCCATTTTCATTTCAAGAAATCTGTGAGCACTATAAATCTATTATTAATGCTGCTGATGGATTACCTATGGTAGTTTATAACATACCAGTATTAAGTGGTGTTCGATTATCCTTAGAACAAATGAATATGTTGATTGAATTACCAGGTGTATGTGCATTAAAACAAACATCTGGGGATTTATTTCAAATGGAACAAATCAGAAGAGCCCATCCTAGTTTGACCCTATATAATGGTTTCGATGAAATATTTGCATCTGGAATAATTGCGGGTGCGAATGGCGGGATTGGTAGTACTTATAATATTATGGGATGGCGTTATAAGAAAATATATTCTTTATTAATGTCTGGTGATGTATTAGGTGCTCAAAAAATCCAAAGTGATTGTAATGGAGTTATTGATACATTAATTAAAACAGGTGTGCTTGCTGGTATTAAAGTTTTATTAAAATATATGGGGGTAATTAATTCTCCTGTATGCAGATCGCCATTCTCTCCTGTTGATGAAAAATATCTTCCTGAGTTAAATATCTTGGCTAGAAAATTATTGGAAGAAAAAAATAGCTATTAATCCTTATTATTATGAAGGCTCATTTTATTGTTTTTGTTAAATGGAATGAGCCTACTCTAAAGGTGATTAATAAATAATATTTTGAACTTAATATACTTCCTTATTCATTTATATATTTATATGGGGTCATATATGGAATCTGATATGCAAAAAAAGGTTTGGTATAAACATCTCTCGCCTCGACAATGGAAAATATTTGCAGCAGCATGGACTGGATATTTACTTGATGGCTTTGATTTTGTATTAATTTCTTTGGTTCTTACAGAGGTTCAACATGAGTTTGGACTGACAACAGTTGAAGCTGCCAGTTTAATCTCTGCTGCATTTATATCTAGATGGTTTGGTGGGCTGGTTATAGGGGCGCTTTCTGATAAGTGGGGGCGGAAAATGGCAATGGTTTTAAGTATTGTCCTTTTCTCTCTTGGTACTTTAGCTTGCGGTTTAGCACCTGGCTATACAGTTATGTTTATTGCCCGTATTGTTATTGGGCTTGGAATGGCTGGAGAGTATGGTTCTAGTGTCACATATGTTATTGAAAGTTGGCCAGTCAGATTAAGAAATAAAGCAAGTGGTTTTTTGATATCGGGGTTTTCAATCGGAGGAGGGCTTGCTGCTCAGGTTTATAGCTTAATTGTTCCTGAATGGGGATGGCGCTCTCTTTTCTTTGTTGGAATTATACCAATTTTCTTTGCATTTTATCTCAGAAAAAATTTACCAGAATCAGATGACTGGAAAAAACGTCAGGCTGAAAATAAACCTATAAGAACAATGATTGATATTTTATACAAAGAAAAAAATAAGTATAAAAACATCTTATTGTCTGGTGTTGCATTTACCTGTCTTTATGTCTGTTTTTCAGGTGTAACTGCAAACGCGTTATTAATTACGATAATGGCATTGTGCTGTGCTGGGGTGTTTATTAGCTTTATCTGCCAGAGTATGGGAAAACGTTGGCCAACAGGTGTCATGCTAATGTTAGTCGTGATGTTTTGCTTCCTTTATGGATGGCCACTACAGGCGTTTCTGCCAACGTGGTTGAAGGTTGATATGCAGTATTCACCTGAAACTGTTGCGTTGATATTTACATTAGCTGGCTTTGGTTCTGCTGTTGGAAGTTGTATTGGCGGATTTATGGGGGATTGGTGGGGAACCCGTAAAGCATATGTGATTTCTCTTCTTATTGGGCAACTTGTCATAATTCCAGTTTTTTTAGTAGATAGGGAATATGTATGGTTACTCGGTCTGCTTATATTCACTCAACAGGTATTTGGTCAGGGTATCGGTGCTCTGGTACCTAAAATTATTAGTGGCTATTTTGAAGTGGAACAACGAGCTGCAAGTTTAGGGTTTATCTATAATGTCGGTTCTTTGGGTGGGGCTTGTGCACCTATATTAGGCGCAATGCTCGCATCACAATTTAGTTTAGGAACCGCAATGTGTTCTCTTGCGTTTATTTTAACATTTGTTGTATTGATTCTTATTGGATTTGATATGCCATCAAGAGTTCAACGCTGGATTAATCCAGAGGTTGCTTTAGAGTTCGATACAGTCGATGGAAAACCTTTTTATGGAGCTAAAAAGAATAAACAAAAAATAGATATATAAAGCAGGTCTATGATGAAAGGAAATATACTGCTTAAATTCAAAGAATATACAATAAAACATTATTTTTTAGAAAAAGATAAATTGTTATCAATTAGCGAGTCAACGGAATATTTCTGTGAAAATGCTATTTTATACAATATTAAAAAACCTATTGTAACAGTTGTTCAGCCATATGTAAGTAATAAACACGGTATTATCATTATTCCAGGTGGAGGATATCGTAGAGTTGTATATGGTATAGAAGGATTATCTGTTGCTAAATGGTTTGCATCAAAAGGATATACATCATTTATTTTATCTTATCGAATGCCCGATTTTAAAATAAATTCTTTTCCTTTTCCTTTTATTGATGCATTTAATTCGTTGCAATTTATAAAACGATGGGAGGAAAAACAAAATATTAAGTTGAATAGTGTAGGAGTCATGGGGTTTTCAGCGGGTGGGCATATAGCAAGTAATTTGGTTATTCAGTGTTATTTAAATAAGGTGGATATAAATATAAAACCAGATTATTTAGCATTGGTTTACCCGGTGATATCTATGCAAAAAGATATTGCACATTTGGGGTGTAAATTCAATCTTATAGGTAATTCATCAAAAGAAAATATATATAGTGCGGAATTAAACATTCCCGAGGAGATGCCTCCAGTTTTTATTATTCACTCAATAGATGATACGGATGTTTCATTTAACCACTCGTATCGATTCTTTATGGAGTTATATAAAAAGAAATTATCTGTTGATTTACACTTATTTGAAAAAGGAGGGCATGGTTTTGGTATTTCTGAATTAAAAAAAACACCTTCTGAAAAATGGAAATATTTATTCTTAGATTGGTTTGAAGCTAAAAAATTTTAAAACAATGCTGTATGAAATATCTCATATGATAAAAATCTTATTTTAAATATAAGGGTAATTATGAAATATAAATCAACGCTATTATTAGCGCTTCTTAGCATTCCTTTTTGTTCGCAGGCTTTAACGCTAAACTTAAGAGGAGGATATCGAAGCGCTAGTCATGCTTATGAATCATTGGTACAAGTTAGTCATGGATGGAGCAATGGTTGGTGGGCGAGTTTTGAATCTACTAGTTGGAATAAAATTCATGACAATAGTAATGAATTGCTTGCTCTGAATTACAGCAAAATAGATTTAAATAAAACATATAAACTTAATGATAAGTGGAGCTTAATCCCAGGGATCCAAACCCAATGGATGTCTGCAGGTAGCCAATACAATCCTTATCTTAAATTATCTTATCAAGTCAATCCTGATATTAATCTCGGTGTTCGTCTTCGTTATGATTGGAAAGCGTTTCGGCAAACAGATCTTGATGGAAATTCCTCAAGAAATAATCAATACCAAATTGATGGATATTTCACATACAGGATAAACGATTCGTGGTTATTTGCTTGGCAGACAACAGCATATACAAAAGCGAATAACTTCAGATACGGGAATCATAAAAAAACAGCAACAGAAAATGCATTTGTTGTTCAATATAAATTCTCACCAACTATTACACCATATGTTGAATATGACTATCTTGATAAGCAAGGTGCCTATCTTGGTCGGGATAATTTACACGAAAATAGTTATCGTATTGGTGTTCTTATAAACTTTTAATAAGTAAGGATAATATATGAGAATATTAACTTTGCTATTGGTTTTAATATGTAATGTAAGTGCGTATGCTTCTGTTCTACCTAATCTTCCTGAACCATTGAAGTATGGAGTTGGTGTTGCTGTAAATAATAATATTTATGTTGGGTTAGGAAGTATGGGGCAGAATTGGTATAAGATAGATGCCAATTCAGAAAATAATCAGTGGGTCAAAATTGCATCTTTCCCTGATGTTCCAAGAGAACAGGCAACTGCGATTACTTTAAATAATAAAATTTATATTTTAGGTGGAATTGGTAAAGATAATTCGGGCCTGACAAAAGTACAAGAATATGTTTATGTTTATGATATCAAAAAGGATAAGTGGGAGAAATTATTAACCCGTCCTCCTGTGAGTCTTGCTGGACATATTTCTTTTGCCTATAAAGATCAAATAATATCCTTTGGTGGAGTGAATGCTAATATATTTAATGGATTATTTCATGATATAAATTATGCAAATAATAATACTTCGCTAAAAGATAAAATAAATGAAAATTACTTTAGTAAACCTGAGGAAGATTATTTTTTAAACAAGCAGATTATTTCATTTAGTCCTGATAATAATCTTTGGATGAATTTTGGAATATTACCATTTGCTGGCACGGCAGGTTCTTCTGTTGTGACCGACAATAATCACATTTTTCTTCTTGCAGGCGAGCGTAAGCCAGGTCTTCGTTCAACATCTGTGTGGGCTGGTAATATAAAAGATAGAACTATTGAGTGGTCAAAACTTCCTTCTGTTGCAGTACCTGATGGTGTATCTGGAGCATATGGTGCTTTTATTAATGGTAATTTAACTCTCGCTGGAGGGGCTTATTTCCCTGGCGCGATTGATAATTATAACAAAGGGTTATACTGGTCTCATAAAGGTTTAATAAAACATTATTCCAAGGATATTTATCAACTGAGAAATGATAAATGGATCAGAGTTGCTTCTTTGCCGGAAGGAATTGCATACGGTGTATCACTTCCGTGGAAAGATGGAATGCTTATTATTGGTGGTGAAAAAGGTAACGGAGAGGCAATATCCGATATATTTTTCTTGAAACAAAATGGTGATGACGTAAAAGTCATTAAATAGAATAATAAATAGCCTATATTATAAAAATATAGGCTTTTATTTTAAATTAAATATAGATGTTTTATTAAACATTAATCACTCTACTGGAATTTAATTTATTAAAACTTTTATTATTATGGTATCGAGGCGTATATGGAAATCATAAATGAAAAACTAAATGAAATGATGGTGGATTTATTTGAAAAATCGACAAGAATAGATTTAATTACATCAAATGTTCTATTTAATGAACCTCTAGGTGAACTTGTTTATCAAGATCCTGAACACAATGGTGAATATTCTCTTGATAGAGTCGTTACAAATATATCTCATCCACAATTAACTATTTTTACTCCAGAACATTCTAATGGATGTGGTATTTTAGTGATACCCGGTGGGGGATATCAGGCAGTTATGTTTGATAAAGAAGGTACTGCATTAGCGCCTTTTTTCTTATCTAAGGGTTACACAATATTTGTTCTGACATATCGATTACCGTCACCTTTATTTTCTGACGATATTAATCGCCCATTTAATGATGCTATTTTGGCAATGATGTATATAAGAAAAAATGCATCTAAATGGAAAATTGAAAAAGATCGCATTGGAATTATGGGGTTTTCTGCTGGAGGTCATGTAGCGGCAATGCTTATTACCCAAGCATATAATGCTGATAGTTGTATTTTATCTAATGAAAAAATTGATATTAACTTAATTATGCCTAACTTTGCCGGATTAATATATCCTGTTATATCAATGAGTGATTCAATCACACATAAAGGCTCAAAAGATAAATTAATTAGTCATGATACTGATGATATTAATATAAAAAATTATAGCGCAGAATGTAATGTTAATTCAAAACTACCACCCGTTTTTCTATTACATTGTTGCGATGACCCTTTAGTGCCTGTCGAAAATAGCTTATTAATGTTCGACTCCCTTATAAAATATAATGTACCAACAGAGATGCATATTTATGAGAAGGGGGGCCATGGTTTTGGTATTCAATGGACTTCTGATTTACCAGTAAAAAGATGGCCTGAACTATTTATAAATTGGATTGAGTCAAAAATAATATATTGAGTATAAAGCATTAATATTATTGGATCATAATTTGATACGATGTTTTAAATGATTTTCCATCAATAATTCTGCTTTTTCTGCATCGTGATTGGCTATAGCTTGAAAGATTTCAATGTGTTGAGTATGTGTTTTTTTATTATTCTCATAGGTCATTTTATTTTTTTCAAGAGGCTTAGCTGAGATAAGCCATTCCGATAGTGCAGAGTGAAGTGTTTTGAGGATCTTATTTTGTGGAATATCGGCTAATATTTTATGAAATTCAATATCATATTGTGCATAGGCATCAGGTGTTCTTAATGAATTATGATGAATGTCTAGTATTTTCTCTAGTTTTTCTAAATCTTTTTCGGTTGCATGTTTAGCTGCATATCTGACTAGATGAGTTTCAAAAAATATGCGTAGTCTTTCAAAGTCACTAACACCTTCTGGGGTAGAGAGAAAATCGGTAACTATGCCAGATAAACTGTTGATAATCATTTCCGCAGAAGGTCGACATACACTGGCTTTTTCACCCTTATTATATTTTATAAGACCTTTGTGCCTTAATACAGATAATGCTTCTCTGATTGATGGTCGACCAACGCCAAAGAAATCCATAAGTTCACGTTCGGAAGGAAGATATTCTCCTTCTTTGATCTCATCACGTCGGATCATACTTTCTAACTCATCAGCAACAATTTCAGATAACTTTTTTGTTAC
Organism: Proteus faecis; assembly: GCF_030286765.1. Classification (NCBI taxonomy): domain Bacteria; kingdom Pseudomonadati; phylum Pseudomonadota; class Gammaproteobacteria; order Enterobacterales; family Morganellaceae; genus Proteus; species Proteus faecis. The sequence goes on along the minus strand of NZ_JASVWV010000008.1, from coordinate 74,749 downwards.
CAGTGGTTTTCTTTTAGTGGTCAACATCTGTTACTCCGTATTTTTACGCCCAAAAATAGTAAAGAGAATGGTGACACATTATAAGAAAACATTAAAGATTATACAAAATAATGAAGTGAGGATATAAGAGTATGTATAGCTCTGATTTAGAAGGAAAAAACAATGGGGGCGCTAAAGTTGAATTCTGGTATGTGCTACCTCTGGCAGGACAATCTAATGGTATGGCTTATGGCGAGGGGCTTCCACTCCCGCAAACGCTTGATTGCCCGAATCCAAGAATTAAACAATTGGCTAGAAGAAGTACAATCACTCCTGGAGGAAAACCCTGCCAGTATAATGAAATTATTCCTGCCGATCATTGTCTTCATGATGTGCAAGATATGAGCTTATTTCATCATCCTAAAGCTAACTTAACAAATGGTGAATATGGTTGTGTCGGTCAGGGATTGCATATAGCTAAAAAAATTCTTCCATATATACCTGACAACGCAGGCATTTTACTTGTTCCTTGTTGTAGGGGCGGAGCCGCTTTTACTATTGGTTTGAACGGTTCTTTTAATTTAGCTACAGGAGCCAGTCCTGATTCATTACGTTGGGGGATTGATACACCTTTATATTTTGATTTATTAACTAGAGTAAAATTTGCTCTTGATTACAATCCATTAAATAAGTTAATAGCGGTTTGCTGGATGCAAGGCGAATTTGATTTAGCATCGGAGCATTATTATGAACAACCTAAATTATTTAATGCTATGGTGGAAAGATTTAGAAATGATTTGAGTGATTATTCAGCTCAATGTATTGATAATAATATTGATAAAGTACCTTGGCTATGTGGTGATACTACATGGTATTGGAAAGAGAAATATAAAAAAGAGTATGACTTTGTATATGGTAATTATCGTTGTCATGAAGATAAAGAAATTTATTTTTTACAATTTCAAGAAAATAATGAAAGAGGTTTAACTAATGAACCTTCTGAAGATCCTGATGGAACATATAAAGGTTATTTAGGTTCTTCATGGAGAGATAAAAGTAATTGGACCACGGACTTAAGAAATTCTCATTTTAATTCACAGGCACGTAGAGGGATTGTTTCTACATCTTTTTCTAATTTTATAGCAAAAAGATTATTATTAGTTAATTAATATATTGATCGCGTGGGAGGGGTGGGGGAATTAAAAAATGGAAACTTCATTTGATCTAATTATTCGTTGGCTGTGATTTTTTAGTTTTTTTGCAAATAAAAGATTAATTGAGATCGCTTGCTTTTCTGTGCACAGCGTGCCTGTGACTTTATTTTATTAATACAGGATAAAGGAGGGGGGATGAACAATCAAAACTATTTTTTAGTCCGTTGTATGTACGTAATTCTGATGGGACTAGGTTTTCCTATCATGAGATATATGAGCCTAAACTTTGATACATTAAATAATAATGCGGTCAGATTTATCTCTGGGGGAGTTCTTTTTTGTATTTTTTGTTTATTAAAGTACAAAAACCACTTAAAAAAGATAAATATTAAAACAGCGCTACTACTTTTTGTTCTTTCCATATTTATGACATGCAATATGTTCTTTTTCATTAATGGAATAAAGAATACATCAGCCTTATCAGGGAGTGTTTTTAGTATATTGGCAATGCCACTAGGTATTCTCGTTGCCAGTTTGTTTTTTATTGATGAACGAGAAAGAGCATTTAACTATAAATTTATAACAGGTGCATTAATTGCAATATTAGGATCGTTTCTTTTTATTTTTAATGACCGCTCTTTAAGTTCTAGCTCATTTAATTATATAGGATTTATCTTTTTAACCATTGCTATTTGTATTCAATCGATACAAAATGTCATTGTTAAAATAGTAGCGCAATACCTTCCCGCAATTGTAATTAGTGCGTCAACAGCAACTATTTCAGGATTGATGTTTTTATTATTAGCTATAAAAACAGGTGTTATTTCTGAATTATCGGTAACATCTAAAGAGCTATTAATATTATTAGTTCTTGCTGGCATATATGGAATGTTCACAGGTATGCTTATGGCATTTTATATTTTAAAAACACAGGGGGTAACTATTTTCAATATTACACAATTATTAATCCCCGTATCAACAGGAATTTTTGGATACTTCACTTTAGGGGAAAAAGTTGATGTTATTCAGGCAACAGGCGCGGTGATTATCATTGTTGGATGTGTTTTTGCAACAAAGCGATAGTCAGGTATTTATGTATAATGTTGGAATTATTGAGATAGTAAAATATAATTCATTTTCTGATTTTAATATTTGCTTTTAAATAGATATCGCATGTGAAAAAGGAAGGGGTATTATAACTAATGGGGGAAATACATGTGAATTTTATAAATTCAAATACAGTAATGGTTTGAGCGGTAGTTAATATAAAACACAAGTCAGTCTCATTATATACTGAATATTATACGAATGAGAATTCTGGTAAAAATAGGTCATTTGATATCATTATTCCTTATTTGATTAACCATCAAAAGTCGTTCGATTTTTGTTTTCAGCATCCTCAATCGAAACTTTCTTTTAATAAACAGTTTTTTTACTGATTTAGACTTGCATGTATCCGGTTTTTTATCTGTTTTTCTTCATTTTTACATCAATTTACACAGAAAAAATTTGTGCGCAAAAAAATAATGCAGACTAATACTCTTATTTGGTGTTATATCTTAGATCTTTGCTTTGAAATAGTTTATTAATTCGATCTTTTATTCTGAAATTTGATCTAAAGCACGTTTGGTTAAATTTAATTTTATTAATGTAATGAAGTGTAAATTTAAGGTCAATTTTTGACAGTGAGAATGCTTGTCAGCGGATAAATTTTCGGTTGGTTTATGACAAACAAACTTTTTAAGTATAAAAAGCAGTATCAGTGGTGGTTGTTAGGTGGATGTTTTGTTGCGATGCCGTTGTTAGCCGAGCCATTAAATCAACCGGAACAACACGCATTATCTGTTGATGCCAGAGAACAGCAGCGCCAGCAGGAAAGAGAGCGCTTATTACAGAAACAAAACATGCCCGCTGTGGACATGCATATCCAGCAGCCAGATTTATCACTACCGGATTACCCGCAAAATGAACACCCTTGCTTTACTATTTCTTCCATTCAACTTGTAGGTGAGGAAGCTGAGAATTTTCAATGGGCATTGAATGCTGTTAACGAGGCTAAAGGCCGATGCCTTGGTAGCCAGGGAGTTCTGCTGGTTCTTAATAAGGTACAAAATGCCATTTTAGAAAAAGGTTATGTGACCACTCGCGTAATGGCACAAGAGCAGGATTTAACCCGGGGGGAGTTGGTTCTCACGCTTCAGCCAGGACGAATTAATGCCATTCGTTTTAATGACGGCACTTCATGGCGTGGACGTTTGTGGAATGCTATCCCTGCTTCGTCCGGTAATATTTTGAATTTGCGTGATATTGAACAAGGGCTGGAAAACTTTAAACGCGTACCTAATGTAACAGCGGATATTCGTATTGAGCCCGGTCCGATTGATGGTACCAGTGACTTAGTGGTCAGCTGGCAGGAAAAACGTCCTGTACGGCTTAGTTTAGGTCTTGATGACAGTGGTTCAAAAAGTACCGGGCGCTATTTAGGTTCTACTACTTTAGCCATAGATGCGCCATTTGCTCAAAATGATATGTTTTATGCCAATATTAGCAAAGACTTATTTGATAAAGGCCCTTTTGGTAACCGCTCTTACACCCTGAACTATTTTATCCCTGTAGGCAATTGGGGCTTTAACGTTAATTACAATAAATATAATTATCACCAAAATATTCCTAATGCGAACGAAGTGCTACGTTATAGTGGCAAGAGCGATACCGCACAACTTACGGTGTCACGGTTACTGTTTCGCAATCAAATTCATAAAACCACCCTTAACTTACGTACCTACCGAAAAACAGCCAGTAATGCAGTTAATGACATTGATATTGAGCAGCAACGCCGACGTACCGCGGGATGGGAAGTGGGTGTTAACCAGCGTAGCTTTTTAGGTAACGCGACGCTTGATGCCAATGTTAACTGGCGTCGTGGAACAGGTGCCTATGGCGCACGCCGTGCACCAGAAGAAGACACTCACAGCGGTAGTGCTCGCGTGGGAATTTTCCTTGGCGATATCAGTTTCAATCAACCATTCACATTAGGTGAACAACCCTGGCGCTGGAATACCGCACTACGAGGACAATGGACTCAACATGCTTTAACCCCTCAGGAACGCATGTCTATCGGTGGTCGCTATACCGTTCGTGGTTTTGACGGTGAGCAAGTGCTGTCGGGTGAAAAGGGGCTGTTATGGCGCAACGAACTGGTTTGGAATGTTTTTGCTAAAGGACAAGAGCTGTATTTAGCCGCTGATTACGGGCGTGTTGAAGGCCAAAGTACTCAATACCTTGTGGGTCGCCAACTCGCGGGTAGCGCATTGGGGCTTCGTGGCTCAATTTCATCGCGTTTAAGCTACGACCTGTTTGTTGGCGTGCCGTTATATAAGCCGAAAAAATTCGATACATCAGGGGCGACGGCTGGTTTTAGCCTCAACCTTGAAATTTAATCGCATTTTATTGATTTGATAGCCAGTAGACATTTTCAGTTTTACCCATGTTTGTACTGTTTCTTGAAGGAATTCCATTATGAATAAGCATTGTTATCGTTTAATTTTCAGCCGCACTCATGGGGAATTACGTGTCGTATCGGAACTAGCTAAAAGCTGTAGCACTGACTCAGGCCAAACACGAGGCACAAATGGCTGTCGCTTGTGGGTCACTTTGCGCCGTACTTCGTTGCTGCTGTGGCTGGCTTTGTGGGGAAGCTCTGCCATGGCGGGCAACATTATTGCCGATAATAATGCACTTCCAAACCAGCGCCCTGAAGTGATCAATACGCAAAATGGTATTCCACAAGTCAATATTGTAGCACCGAATGATTCGGGGATTTCCCATAACCAATATAAACAATTTGATGTCGATAATCGTGGTGCTGTGCTCAATAACTCCGCGGTGATGACTTCAACACAAATTGCAGGCGTGATCCAGGGTAATCCGAACCTTGATCCAAACAAAGCGCCTGCTCGTATCATTCTCAATGAAGTTAACAGCAATAACCCGAGCCAGATCAAAGGTTTTCTTGAAGTCGCCGGTGGTAAAGCACAAGTGATTGTTGCTAACCCCTCGGGAATTATTTGTAATGGTTGTGGCACCATCAACGCAGGTCGCATGACTCTCACTACTGGTAAACCCCAATTTAATCCGGATGGCAGTCTTGCCGGATATCAGGTTGAGCGCGGAATTATTCGCGTTGAAGGTGGAGGACTGAATGCTGACAGTCGTCACGATACTCAATATGTTGACCTGCTTGCCCGTGCAGTTGAAATTAACTCAGGCGTGTGGGCAAAAGAAAAAATTGCCGTTGTTGCGGGTAAAAACAAAGTTGATACGCAAAATAAAGCCACTCGGATAGAGAGCCAAACCGCGCAACCTAAATTTGCCATCGACATGGGGCAAATGGGTGGCATGTACAGCGGTTATATCCAAATGGTGGGTACCGAAAAAGGCGTGGGCGTGCGTAACCAAGGCGGGCACATCCAATCGGATAAGACATTGACAGTTAATAGCAACGGTAAGCTAATTTGGGGAAGCGAATCACAACAAGCCACCACCCAAGCAGGCAGTGATATTACTTTGATAGCCAAAGACACCATTGGGCACCAAGGTAAATTGCACAGTGGCGGTACCTTAAACCTTGAAAGCCAAACAGGCTCGGTGAGCAACACGGGCACGCTGGCTGCTCTGCAAGATGTTAAAATCAATGCGAAAGGCGATATTCTCAGTCAGGGTAACCTGCTCGCAGGCAGTGATAATAAAAGCAACATTATCAATAATGCTGATATTGCTCTAAACAGTGATGGTACAATTGGTACCCGAGGTGCTCTATTAAGTAAAAAAAATGTTACCGCGACAGGTCAATCTCTGGATTTAAGCCAGACACAAATCGCCGCCTCTGCTTTGGCACTCACCGCCAAACAAGGGGACATTGCCCTCATCCAAGACAAGATTGATGCTAATCACGTCAAATTCCACAGTGCACGAGATATTCACGCCGGACAAGTGCAAGTCAAAGCAGAACAGTGGCAGGTCAATGCAAATAACCTGTTTAATCAGAAAGGTGCGTGGGTACAAACTGGGGCAAACGAGAGTCAATTTGCGCTTTCAGGGCAGCTGAATAACCAGGGTGGTGTGATTGAAGCCAATCGCCTCAAATTCAGTGCTGATTCACTGAACAATCAAGCTGGCCGATTAGTTGCGTTAAGCAATACTCAGCAAGATTGGCTGGTCAAAAATACTCTTACTAACCCACAAGGCGAAATTGGGGCAAATGGGAACTTAACCCTTACCGCAAACGCAATTGATAACCAATCAGGCACGATTAAAAGCCAAACCCACTTAAGCTTAGAAGCTAAACAACAGATTGATAATACTACCGGTAACCTTGTCGCAGGAAATTCAGTCGATTTGCAGGCAGACAAATTACTGAATAATCAATCTGGTATCATTAATAGCCAGAAAGTCACCGTCAATACTGGCAATCTCAATAATTCGCTGGGTAGACTGATTAGCCAAACCACTCTTGATGTTGTCGCTCGCCAGCGGGTGAATAACACCGGCGGGTTTATAGGGGCGGGGGATAAATTAACTTTAACAGCGCAAGATGTGGTTAATAACCAACAAGGTACAATGCAAAGTGACATTCAGCTTATTGTTGGGGCGCAACGTGTTGATAACCAAAGTGGCAAAATATTGTCCGGTAAGCAACTTGTTCTTAATACGGTCACCGATCTTGATAACCAAAATGGCGCACTTTCCGGCAAAGATATTGTACTGACTGCTGACAATATTAAGAATCAGCAAGGACAGATTGTTGGTGAAAACACTGTTGATATCAAAGTAAAAAATGCTTTAGATAACACGAAAGGAAAAGTGATTGCCAATGAGATTCTAACCACGTCTGTCGGACAGCAACTCTCCAACCAAGCAGGTTTATTGCAAGGTGGTAAGCAAACAGCTATCACCACCAACACACTGGATAATCGTGATGGGCAAGTGCTATCTGGCCAAAAACTCGATATTGCAACCACGACACAAATTGATAATGCTAAAGGCGAAGTCAGCAGTCAAAACGTTAATATCCATACCGCCCAACTGGATAATCAAACCGGTAAAGTGATTGCGACCCAAAATCTCAACCTCATCAGTCAAGGTGATGTGAATAATCAGTCTGGTTTATTAGAAGCAGGTACTCAATTAACCCTGAAAATCAAAGGGAATACCAATAACCAGAAAGGCATGTTGCAAGCAGGAAAAAAGGTGGATCTCATCACAAGCTCTATTGATAACACTCAGGGCCAGTTGTTATCAGGTAGCCTGCTCACCTTAAACACACAAAATGATCTTAAGAACAGCCAAGGTAAAGTCAGTGCCGGTAACGCATTGCAATGGAAAGGTCACGCTTTCAATAATAACGCAGGTTTGCTGCAAAGTGGTGGCACCTTAGCCTTGACGGGAGAACAACTGAGTAATCAGCAAGAAGGTCAGATACTCAGCCAGAATGCGCTGTTATTCACTCTCAATGGTGATTTTAATAACCAAACCGGTATTTTTACCAGCCAAGGTGATACCGTCATTAATGCAAACCTTATTAATAATGTGAAAGGGGTACTTAATGCCCTTGGGCGTTTAACGGTTCGGGTAGTACAACAGCTCGATAACCGCGATGGGCGCATCTTCAGCCAGCAGGCACAAACATTACAAGCACAAAATATTTTCAACCAGCAGGGGTGGATAGGTAGTTTGGACTCTTGGAAAGCCACTGCTCAGATGTTTAATAACCAAAATGGTGAAATCCAAAGCCAAAAAGAGATTGAACTCACAGCAAACACACTGGGAAATCTACAAGGTAAATTACAAGCAGGTGCCTCTGCTTCACTCTTGATTGCTAACGAAATCAATAATACTGAAGGTAAAATCAGTGCGGGGCAAAACCTCGTCGCCACAGGGCAATCCGTCAGAAACCGGCAAGGGCAATTGCTCTCGGGGGGCACATTACAGCTCAGTGTATCGAATGCCGATAACTCACAAAGTGGTTTACTATATAGTCAAAAACAGTTGTTGTTATCCATTGAAAATGCGTTCAATAACACTCTGGGCAAACTGCAAAGTGGCGAAAATCTCATATTAACCAGTAAAGTATTAGACAATACCTCCGGCAAAATCGAAAGCCAGCAAACGTTGAGCCTTACTGGTACAGAACGAATTGATAATGCCTCGGGAGTGATCCGCAGTAATCAAAATCAACAACTGGAAACAAAAACATTTAACAACCGTGAAGGTACTGTCAGCAGCCTCGATCAACTTGTCCTGAACGCAACACAACTCGATAACAGTCAGGGAACTGTCATTAGTCAGCAGGCGGGCTCTTACAATATCGCACAGATCAATAACACGCAGGGAAAAATTCATGGTGGCGATACCCTAACGCTAACCACTTCTGATATCCAAAACCAACAAGGACAACTGGTTTCCACTAAGGCTCTGAAACTGATTGCGCTCACGCTGGATAACCGACATAACGGTATTCTAAGCAGTCAGGGTAGCCTCAGGGCGTTGTTGAATACCTTAGATAATCGCGAAAACGGGTTGGTTCACGGCAGTAAAGAAACTACGCTGACCATCAAAAATATCGAAAACACGACAGGTCGACTGCAAAGTAACGAAAGCCTGACATTTTCGGGGGTGAATACTCTCAATAATCAATCCGGTCAGGTTTTAGCTAATGGGAATATTGCAATCAACACCGATGAGGCTTCCACTTCTGCGAAGCTTGTTCTTTTGAATCAACAAGGTACTTTACAAAGTGGTTCGGCACTCGCCATCAACACTCAGTCCATTAACAATCAGAACGGAACAATCCAAAGCCAGAGAGCACTTTCGTTGACTGCTGCACAGGACTATATGCACCGCGCAGGCGATACCCTCACCAGTAATCAATCGGTCACGCTGAATATTGCGGGTGCGCTGACCAACCTCACTGACTGGTTATTACCGGGGGATTTCACCTTTTCGGGACTGAACTTCATTAACCAAGGCTCGCTGGTCAGTAAAAACCTCGTAGTCACTACGGGTCAGTTGAATAACCTTAATCGGTTAGAAGCCGATAAGATGACGTTTAATGTAGATACCCTGAACAATAGCGCCACTTTAATGGGAGATGATATCCGTGTTAAAGCTAACACTCTGGATAATCAGGGAAAAATGGCGGTTATTGCTGCAGCAAAACACATTGACCTACATACAGAAAACACGCTCACTAACCGTGATCAGGCGCTGATTTATAGTGGTGATACTCTCACACTCACCAGTGATAATTTAATTGAAAATAATGCCAGCTTTATTGAGGCCGATGGTGCTGTTTCCATTACTGCACGGTTACTCAATAATTTGCGTAAAGGACTGGAAATTCAACGTGATGTAGAAAAAAGTGATTACCGGTGGCATCGTTATAGTTATAACTGGCGCTCTTACGGATCTGGTGTGAATACCGATAAAACGACTATTGACCCGACAACTCAGAAACTGACATTTAAAAACGATATCGCGGCAACCACAAATCCTTATGGTACGTTATTAAATATTGATGCGAGCAATAAACGCGCGCAGGTACGTGTAAAAAATAAGGATGGTCAGTTAACGGATGTTTGGGTCAATTATCTGGCATTAACGCCTGACAGTGATGGCGGTTATACCATGACATTCTATGAAACCCGGGGCTGGCGTCAGAATACCCCTCCTACGCCTTATCACAATACCGTGTGGCGTGAGCATGACATCGGGTTTATTGAACAATGGGATCCTGCATTACATCTTGATCTTGCTGATATTCCATATGTAACAGATTATAACAACTTACGCGAGCGTTCAGTCGAAGGAACTATCAGTCGCGATAAACTTATTTCGGAAGGAACGGGAGCTCGTATTCTTTCTGGTGGGAATATGGTGCTGACTATTACTGGGTCCTTACTTAATGATGCCAGTACGATCACTTCTGCCGGTGATCTCCATAAGAGGGGAAATGGACGGTTTGAGAATAAAGGTTATTCAGTGAATGAGCATCGCCGGGAGCATATTGTAGATCACTATGACAGAGATACCCGGCATTGGTATCCGACTTTTGAACACGATGAAACGATAGCGCTGAAAACCATCGACGGTATTATTTCAGGTAACGGAAATGTTGTTATTAATGGTCAGTCAATTACCAATACAACAGTAAATTCCGCTCAAATCAGTGAAATTGAAGCAGCATTAAATGCGGTAAAAGCTGAGCGTGCTGAGTTTGCACGTAATCCGCTGGCTTTTCATATTGAAGGTACTGGTAAACCGATATTGAATGCGGATTTTTCTGCGAGCGATAAATCGGATTTAACGTATTCTGAGGCTATATCGCCCTCCGGGCGTCCTTTACTACCTTCAGAACTGGCACTTACAAAGAAACAGCATATCAGTAATGTTGCCACCTTTATTCCTGATAATGGTTTATTTCGTCAGAATTTAACGCCGGATAGTCCATATTTGGTGGTGACTGATAAACGGTTTACTGACAGGGATAAATTTATCAGCAGTGACTATCTACTGGCTCGTGTGGGTTACTCTCCGGCAGATGTTCATAAACGTTTAGGCGATGGTTTTTATGAGCAACGTCTGGTGCGCGAGCAAGTATTAAAACTCACCGGTCGCGCATCTCTGCGTGAAGAAGATGCGATGGCCCAGTATCAATATCTGATGAATAACGGGATTAAAGTCGCGGAAGACTTTCGCTTACGTCCTGGGGTTGAATTAACCCCAGCCCAAATTGCAGCTCTACAGCAGGATATTGTCTGGTTAGTCAGTGAAACGGTTGAAACAGCGAACGGACCTCAGACTGTTTGGGTTCCAAAGGTTTACCTAGCCAACACAACATTGCGTCTGCTGAGTAGTGGCGCGGTGATCAGCGGTAAAAATCTGCAACTTTCAGCTGAAAGTGTCAATAACGCAGGGCAACTCCTCGCTGACAAAGGGCTGGAAGTTAATGCGGAACAGTTCTTACATCATGGGGGGGATATCGGTGCAGAACGCATTAATATTCAGGCGGACAGCATTACGCTGAGCACCAATCTACAGGATGCATTACGCCAGGCTTCTTTAAGTGCAACGGACATCAGTCTCAATGGACATGATATTCAGTTGCAGGGCGCTAAACTTGCGGCATTAAACGATATCAGTGTTACTGCCCGCGATAATTTATCTATTACGTCTGCAAGAAGCACACATTCTGGAGATATCCGTGTTATTTCGGGGGCGATGGGTAACCGTACCCGTGACGGGCTTGAAAAAGCGGGTGAACATCGTCTTGCACATATCAGTGGTGAATGGCAGCGATCACAAGGCAGTGAACTGAATGCTGGTGGTAACCTTACCCTGAAAGCAGGGCAGAATATTACGCTTCAGGGAAGTCAGGCAAAAGCCGGTGGGCAACTCGCTGCTGATGCGGGGCATAATCTCAATATTCTGTCTGATACGACGACCACAAAAACGCATCTTGAAGCAGGTAGCAGAACATCTTCTGTCAGCAATACCCGGGAGGAAGAACGTTTATTACTCAGTACATTAAGCGGAGATAAAGGTGTTTCCCTAAATGCAGGTAATGATTTCCTCGCAGAAGGTGCTCAGGTTGACAGCCGTGAAGGAAACGTCGCTGTCAGTGCGAAAGAGGTGAGTATTACTGCTGCTACACAGGATATCTCCGCACAGGATTATGAGAAAACTCGTTTCAGTCGGAAGAGCAATGGCTCACGAATTGATGAAACCTCATCACACACTGTTACCGGCAGTACGTTCAGCGGGCAGAAAGGTGTTGATATCACGGCGCGTGCTGACGATATTACCGTGACAGGCAGTGCTATTCACAGTGAAAAAGGCGCCGTCAATCTTAATGCTCAGAATAATGTGGTGCTGAACACAGCGACCGAAGAAACCCAATCCTATCTGGAAACACACAGCAGCAAAAAAGGCTTTTTAAGCTCCCGCAGTGAGCATACTATCCAAAACGATGAAACCACACGTGAAAGAGAGAGTCTCCTGAGCGGAGAAAAAGTGACTGTTAATGCAGGTAATAACTTAACTGTAACAGGGTCTTCCGTGGTTGCTGAACAGGATGTCACGTTAAATGCGGGTAATAATGTGGATATCACGGCGGCCACTGAAACGGACTCGCATTACTTTCTGGAAGAGAAGAAGAAAAGCGGTCTGTTTAGTGGCGGTGGGCTCGGATTTACTCTCGGTAAACAATCCACCCGTCATGAAGTGGATGAGAAAGGCACCACACAAAGTCAGAGTGTTAGCACTATTGGTAGCACACAAGGTGATGTCAATATCACCGCAGGGAATAAACTGCATGTGGGGGGGGCTGACCTGATTGCCCAGAAAGACTTAAACCTCACCGGTGACAGCGTCCAAATAGATCCAGGTTATGATGAGCGTACCCGCACCGAAACCTTTGAAACCAAACAAAGTGGCCTGACGCTGGCGTTATCAGGCACGGTTGGCGGTGCTCTCAACACTGCGGTGAGTACCGCTCAGCAGGCGAGAAAAGAAAGTGATGGTCGATTAAGTGCTCTGCAAAATACCAAAGCGGTCTTATCCGGTGTACAGGCTCAGCAAGCCTATGAACTGGATGGTCTTAAAACCGAGGCCGCCAATGACTACAATACTGCAAATAACCTCAAACCGAGCAATGACGGCTACCAAAAAGGCGAGACCAATACAGTTGGCGTCAGCGTGTCTTACGGTAGCCAGTCATCGAAAAGTGAAACCTATACTAATAGCCGTCAGTCACAGGGCAGCACATTAAACGCGGGTCAGAACCTGTCGATTACCGCAACCGGTAAAAACAAAAACAGCAACCCAGACAGCGGTAATATCACGGTCTCCGGCAGTGAACTCAAAGCCGGCAAAGACTTATCACTGTCTGCCACACAAGATATCAATCTGGTTTCCGCGCAAAATACCGAACAGACTACTGGTAAAAACAGCAGTCAGGGTAGTAACGTGGGTATCGGTATTGGCGTCGGTTCAGGAGGGTATGGCATTACCATTTCTGCGGGGGTTAATGCTGGTAAGGGGCATGAAAAAGGCAATGGCCTTACCCACACCGAAACCACGCTGGATGCCGGTCATAAACTCACCTTAAACAGCGGACAGGACACCACCCTCAAAGGCGCACAGGTCAGCGGTGAACAAGTCACCGTCAAGGTCGGTCGCGACCTCACCTTACAAAGTGAGCAGGACAGTGACCGCTATGATGCCAAACAGCAAGAGATCAGCGTCGGTGGCGGTTACACGCTAGGTGGTACACCAAACATCAATATCAGTGCCAGCAAAGACAAGATACACAGCAACTACGACAGTGTGAAAGAACAAACCGGTATTTTTGCCGGCAAAGGTGGCTTTGATGTCAGCGTCAAAGAGCACACTCAACTTGATGGTGCGGTGATGGCTTCCACTGCGGACAAAGATAAAAACCGCCTGGATACGGGGACGCTGGGTTGGAAAGATATTGACAACAAAGCCGATTTTACTGCTGAGCATACAGGCGGTTCAATGGGTACAGGAGGACCGATTGGCAGTCAGTTACTGGCCAATGCAGCGGGTGGGTTATTATCTAATGCCAATAACAGTGGTCAGTCAGAAGGTACGACAAAATCGGCCGTTAGTGACGGGACAATCATCGTTCGTCATGATGATAAGCAAAAACAGGATGTTAATACGCTTAATCGCGATACGGACCACGCCAATGACAGCAGTATTAACCCGATATTCGATAAAGAGAAAGAACAAAATCGCTTAAAACAGTCTCAGTTGATTGGTGAAATTGGCAATCAGACGATGGATATCATCCGTGCTGAAGGGGAAATCGCGGGCTACAAAGCGCAAAAAGACCCGGATGCGTTAGCGGCTGCGAAAGAACAACTGGAAGAAAAAGCCAAAGAGAATAACTTGTCAGAGGCACCAACTGAGGCACAAATTCAGCAGCAGGCCTATGATAATGCCATGGCGCAGTACGGCACGGGCAGTGATGTCCAAAAAGCGGCTCAGGCGGTTACCGGTTTGTTGCAAGGACTGGCCGGTGATAATTTAGCAGGTGCATTGGCAAATGTTTCTTCACCGTACTTAGCGACGTTGATAAAACAACAAGTGGGTGAAGAGAATAAAGCCGCGAATGCCATGGCGCATGCCGTATTAGGTGCCGTGGTTGCTGAGCTAAATAACCAATCTGTTGCTGCGGGTGGATTAGGTGCAGGCGGTGGTGAGCTGTCCGCTCATGTTATCTTAAACACCCTCTTCCCAGGCAAGAAGGTTTCTGATTTAAGTGAGAAGGAGAAACAGCAAGTCAGTGCATTGAGTCAATTGGCAGCAGGTTTAGCGGGTGGCCTTACTACGGGGGATATGGCGGGTGCAGTCACTGCCGCGCAGGCAGGGAAGAATGCGGTTGAGAATAATGCAGTAGCATTTGTTATGACCCCAGCAGGCCCTGTTCCTATGCCAATCATTTTTCCGGGTATAAATGATGCCGATGCAAACAAAGAAATGGCTTTAGCACTGGATAACGCATTAAAAAATATTGGTAAATCTATCAATGATTTTATCAATGGCGAAGGTGAAGTAAATATTGTTGAGGTAAAAGCGGCTTTATCACCGGAACAGCAAAAACAATTTGATATTCTCTGGGAAAAGAATGCACTTGCTATGAATGTATCTCAAGTTTCATTAGAAGCTATCAGTAAGCAGGGGGCATTTGGTTCGGCATTTGTCCATAGTTCAGTTGATGCGAAAGACCAGTACGGAAATACTGTCCGTATTATGGATAAAGGCGGTGCAGGAAATTATATTGCACAAGGAGATATGGTTGTTATTGATGGAGGGTATCTGATTGTATACTCTAAGGAAGGGAAATTCCTTAATGCCCTGAACCCAGATGGCAGTCGTAACGGGGTTGTTAGTGACTCTTATGAAGGACGTTATTTATCGGCAATTCCAGATATTAAGGTGCCTAATCATACGGGTGGGAATCAAATACCTGACCCTATCAGCAACACGCATATCACACCGACACCTAATCCGGATGAATTTGGGCCTAACCATACAGGAGATACAGAAAGAAAGGGAAATGTTACAATACCGACGGATACCGGTGGCAATCAGATACCTGAGTCTGTTGATAGTAAACACGTAACCCCCATTCTAGAACCACCTACAAAAGATGATCTTATTTATCTTGCAGAGGGGCGGGATAACCGCTTACCTATCCCTGAACCAATAATTTCAGGCAATGGATTAAGCATAAAATCTAATACGAAGCATACACCTGGAGGGGCTGGATATAAACCTGATGCGGGTATTGAACCTCGAAATTCATTAGAACTTTTTGAGCATTCTATACCAACAAAGGATCCTAAAACTAGATTGTCAATTGATTCTGATGGTAATATCCATAGATTTTTTAGTGAATCTAAAGATGGAAGTGGAGCATTTCACTGGAGTGGAAGTACCGGCGATACTAATAGCTCACTTGGACATAGAGAATTAAAGAAATTTAATAGTGAAATTAAAACGCTTAGAGGTGCCAAATGATTTTTGGTGATCCTTATGATTTTGCGGTTATTTATGAGAAAGTAGAAGAGTCTAACGATGGTTACTGGAAATTTGGTTTTTTTAATTTTGTTATCAAAGATGAACTATTTCCAGCCAAAGGCTCTAATTATACCCTTCATATGGCAATTAATTACTTAAAGGATAGTGTAGAAGAAATTGATAATTGCAGACCATTGGATGACCACTCAATAAACGAATGTGAATTATTTGGTTTAATAGCTCATTCTCATATAAAAATTTTGGATACAGATCCCGATGATTTTGAAATAATTCCGAGTCAACCTATTGGCGTTGACCTAAGTCCAGTAGAAATCTCAGATGTTGGGTTTTATCTTTTTTATTATATTGAGAATGGTGATTATGAGAGTTTAATTTTTAGTAAAGATTATGGAGTTACAATTAGTAAGGTGATGTTTCCCAAAGGGACAATAAAAAAAGTACTAAATAAATTACCTGACAAGGATTCTATTTAGGGAAGATACGAGTAAGTCGCTAAGTATGAAAGGAAATCTCAGCAATTTATTGTTGAGAATAACTCACTGAGTGATGTTATCAATGAACACCTCAACAGGTTGCTGAAGAGCGTGTTAATGCAGAGATTGAGCGCTATAAAAAGGAAAACTGTGCAAGAATGAGCGCAGGTGCCTGCTCAGCTAAAATGGCAGAAGATCGCGATAAATTCTTCAGAGAAGTCGCTTCTTTAGGTATTGATTTTGTGCCAGTGGTCGGTGATTTTAAAAGTTTTGCTGAAGCAGATGACTGGATTGATTACACATTAGCTGCTGCGGGCACATTGCCTTTTGCCAAGGTATTCACGAAGCCACTGAAAGAAGCTAAATTACTGTTAAAAGCCGGCGATCTTGAGGGGGCGAATAAGCTCATAAAAGATGCGAGTGATGCCATACCAACAAAATTGCCTTCAAGTCCTACATCGCAATCATCAAGTGGAGCATGGAAACCAGATCATGGTGTAGAGGTAAATACTGGGGCAGGTAAACAAAAAGACTTAGAAAGTAGTTCTCAGCCACCACAAAATACAGGTAGTAATCATCAACGACCACCTCGAAATGCGGCTAACCTTGCAGGTGGTCCATTAGAGAGAGCTCAACAAGTAAGTGGAAGATTCCAAATTGAGAATGGACCTAAAAACGGTATAGTCTATCGAGCGGATAACCAAGGGAATATTACAAGTTATGCGACCTATGATTCTAATGGTATGATTTTAAAGAGAGTTGATGTTACTGGAGCTGCTCACGGAGGCATAGCAACTCCCCATGTTATAGAATATGGGCGTAATGTATTACCTAATGGGCAAGTAAGAGTTCAATCTCCATCGACTAAAGCGTTGCCCAGACCAGTGCGTGAGGATGAAATACCATGAAAAAAATCACGTTAATTCCAGAACCACATGATTTAACTCGTTATGAATTATGGAAAAGTAATTGGAGTTCTCCGAGTGATATGACAGTCAATGACTATATTAGTGATTGCTGCCATCCAGAAGATATACTTTGTAGTGTAAAATTATTGATACCTGAGTTTATTGATATTGATGGTTGTATATTATTAAGTGATAGGTATGAAGAAAATAATTTTAATGAGTGGAAAGAACAATTTGGCACGGATAGAGATGCAATAGAAAAAATACTAAATCATGTGCACTTATATGACCTGTTCACTGGTAATTTAGACGGTACATCGGATTCGGTTTTTTTGCAGTTATGCAAAGTAATGCAGTGTTCTTGGGAAATGTCGCTCAAAAAAGCATTTCCAACAAAAGAATTTGTAGTTGAGCTTCATAGCTCAGAATCTGATTACGGACCATCTTTGACGTTCTATCAAAAAAATAGATTTTAGGTTCTATTTGTCTCTAAAACCTATAATAGCTAATGCATATCCACTGCTTCAGGCAACCGGATAATCAATAATCCGGTAAAAGCCTCATCACCAAAGGGCGCAAGACATAATGCTGATTGTGCGTGGTTGGGGAGTATCAACTGCGCATAATCCCCCTGCATTATGTTGAATTGCTGGAGGCTATTTAACCGTAGTGATAGCGTGATGACTTGTTGAATTAGATTATTACATAATAGTTGTAGTTACATGATAGTACTGTGTTTTATTTCTAAAATAAAATACTACTAACCCTGTGTTAATCACACAGGGTTATTTTTTAGCTGTCTGGTGTTACAGTATTTTTAACTGTCAGACACTTTAACCGAGTATTTTACGGGTCTGATGTTTTTAAGTCAGGGCATCCAGTATGGATGTGACAGATTTAAGTTCTTCTTCATCCATCTGTTTAATTGCTTCAAATCTTAGCTTCAGTTACTGAAGTGCGTATAGAGCGGGTTATTCACGGCGCCAGAGATATCTCTGGGTTGTTTGCGGAGCCGGATAGTCTGTAGTTATCTTCGGTCGTGACAGGTCTCTTCAGTGATAGAGAGTCATCCTTCCAGCATTTTTATTCCCATCCTGCCAAAGATATCTCTCTGAATCCCTTCTCTTCATCTGCCTTATCCGGTTGTGATGGAGCTCAGGCTCTGCACAGCGGTCTGTTGGTACAGTTGAGCGTGGTTGATACAATAAAATAATGAAAAATGGATATACCGTCTGATTAACCTATTGCTGTGTCTGGTGATCTTCACCGAGCGGTAGCGTGCACGACGGAAAAAGGTACGTCGGGGCAAAAAGTTGACAGCATCAGGAAACACCAGTCAAAACCACTTATAAGTGCAGGAAAGCACAGGGAAAAACCGGATACAACAATGGACGTTGTGTCGGAAAGTGTTGTTGTTGAGAATAATCTTATGTCTGCCAAGCCAATCATTAAAGGTTTGGAAAAAGGCTATGAATCATGCATGAAAAATGCAACCTGCCGAAATGGGCTTATGCAATTAGGCGTAAACTTTGGTTTAACGGCAGCACAGATTCAGGAAGCCATGGATGCAGGGATTGCCACCAGAAATGGTGATACAGAAGCGATGAGGTAGCTGACGCCAGAGCAGGTAGCGGATTATCAAGGAGCGGGGACCAGCCCGGCTGATGTTTGGGACACAAACATGTAGGGATCGAACTTGAAAGTGTATTTAAAAATTTAACCCCAAAAAGAAGGGAAGCCTGAAAAATGGTCAGAAGCTTCTCAAAGTGGTGTAAAAGTAGAAGGTTACTATGGAAAACTAGATGGAACAGGAGCAACTGCTTGGCCGGTATATCAAGGTTCTAAAAAATGATTAATAAAAAAATATATTATTGTTGGTCTCCTGATGATAGTCGTTATTACCCTTCAGGCCGTGAGCCAAGTGAAAATATGAGATTTAAACCAAAGCAAGGATATGGCATTTGCGAGATAGCTTCATGGTTATCAGCAGACTTGCCTACCGGTTTGAAATCTGTAGATATTTGGATCAACAACCTAACTAACTTACCTTCTAGTAGGGCACCCGATGGTTTTTTTGGTATGGGTAATGCCCATTGGGTGATGGTGACAAAAAATATGGTATTCATCGCCTGTGAGTATGTGCAAGAACAGCGAGTTTTGTTAACCATTGATCAGTTACTTTATATTCTGGAGCAATATAAAACCTTTTTGGACGGTAATTATACTGATCCTGATTTTCCGCCTGAGCCAATTGATGTGGAGTACATCGCTGAAGGAGAAGAGGCTATGATAATCTATGCGGAGCTGGAAGGTTCTCATGGTTTGTTTTATTTAGAAGAATGAGTTGTGTTGAGAATAACTTCTTCAAGCCTCAAGATCTGCCAACATGTATGGCTGATTATGGGCAAGTTTCATCACTAGCGATCTCAAATACTCAAAATGATGGCAGTATACAAGAAATCAATGCAGTCCTAACGAAAGCAGTAAAAGGAACACACTCAGAGGTGCAAGATCCAGCACTTGGAATATTGATAGCATGGGAGAATTTGACAGGTATTCCGCTTGATATATTTTTAACAGAGCAGGAAATGACACTTGAAAAAAACTGCTGAAATATTAGGTAGTACAGTTACAACAACGGAAGCGAAAGCTCTTCAATTTGTGGTTGCAAAGACGTAGTTACAAATAAAAAAAACAGCCTTGGTATGAACAAGACTGTTTATTCAAAGCTTTTAATAAATTTTAACAACAGATAACTTACGTTAAATTTGTGTCTTATCTTAGCTTTTTTGCCCTCTCAGTGATTTAACTCACTGACGAACAAATGAAAGATGGTGCCCGAACTCGGAATCGAACCAAGGACACGGGGATTTTCAAGCAGTTATGAGAAAAATATATTTGGTATCTGTCACTGATAATATTTTATCAGGTGACTTATATGCGTGTAATTTCAGTTATTTCTACAAAAGGTGGGGAAGGTAAATCCACTCATTCTGCAAATCTTGCAGGAATATGTGCTGATGCAGGGTTAAAAACACTGCTTATTGATGCGGATTACGCACAGCCAACTACTTCTAGTTATTACTCATTACTTTATGAAGCGCCTTGTGGTCTCTATGAACTACTGATGCAAACAGTCGATCTTAATCATCCAGAACGATTAATTTCTCATACTTGTATTCGTAATCTCGATCTTATTATCTCTAATGATCCTCACGAACAATTAAAAACGGCCATGATGCATGCCCCTGATGGTCGAATTCGTCTGCGTAATCTATTACAACACCCACTTTTTACTGCTTATGATGTGGTTATCATCGATTCACAAGGTGCTCGTTCTATTATGTTGGAATTGGTGCTACTCGCAACTAACCATATTGCTGTTGCGATGGTTAAGCCTGTGCTACCCGATGTTCGAGAGTTTTTGCGGGGGACGGTAACACTAATGGAAGAACTGTTACCGTATCAAGGTTTTGGTATTGAATTGCCACCGATGAAAATTCTGATTAATTGTATGGATTATACAGTCTTGGCAAGAAAAGCCCTTAAGGCACTAACTGCGATTATTCATAACAACTCATACAGTAAAGAAAAAATCCCACCGATCTCACTATTGCAAACCCGAGTTTATGATCTTGATATTTACAAATTAGGTCATAGCAAAGGGCAACCAGCACATCGTCTAGAGTATCAAACAGATCGCAAAAGTTTACCTGCTGCACAAACAATGCATAACTTAGCTTGTGAATTATTCCCTCAATGGAAAGCGCATTTCGATTTGGTTTTGAAACACCAACCAAAGGGGAATGCATTGTGAAATTTTATTGCGTAATACTGAAGATGCCGAACTCCCTGTGTCGAGGTAATGATTTATTTAATGCATCACATATATTCAATGTAATGGGAGATAATAATGAGTAATCAAAAACAGACATTACCTCCCCATTCTATAAATGCTGAGCAAGCTATATTAGGTGGACTCATTCTTGATAATGAACGTTGGGATGATATTTCATCGATTATTTCTGCGGACTATTTTTACTCTCGTCCTCATAAAATTATTTTCTCTGCAATACAGTCATTATTTCAACAAAATCAACCTGTTGATTTGATTACATTAACTGAATCAATGGAACAACAATCTATTTTAAACCAGTGTGGCGGTTTTGGTTATCTTGCGGAGCTTTCTAAAAATACACCCAGCTCAGCCAATATTTTGGCATATGCAGAACATGTCGCGAATTACAGCCAAAAGCGTCAATTGCTGGCATTAGGACATGAGCTTGTCACTCAAGCGAGTGATGTGAGTAGTGATTTATCTGGACTATTAGAACAAGCAGAACAACGAATTTTTAATATTACTGAACAGCAATGTTTAGATGGCAATGTAGACCTCCCTTCATCAATTGAAACCTTTCTCAATGAACTAGAGCAACGTTGTAGTCATGAAAACCTGATCACTGGAACACCTACGGGATTTGAGGAATTAAATGACATGACCTGTGGTTTCCAACCAGGCGACTTAATTTTATTGGCAGGTCGTCCATCAATGGGAAAAACCGCATTAGGGCTCACTTTCTGTGAGAGTGCATTGAATGAATGTGCTGAGAAAACTGTACAAGTTTATAGTTTAGAAATGCCAACCACGCAGTTATTAATGCGCTTTACATCAATGCTAGGACGAATACCTTTACAACATTTGCGTAATGGCAATATGCAAGATGAAGATTGGGCAAGAACCAGTAACGCAATGAATGTATTACTCGAACAATGGAAAGGGCGATTAATTATTGATGATTCAAGCTATATGACACCAACAATATTGCGCTCTAGAGTCAGAAAAAACATTCGTAAATATGGTTATCCCTCACTTATTTTAATCGATTATTTACAGCTTATGCGGTGCCCAAATCAAGAAAATCGTACTCAAGAAATCGCCGAAATTTCTCGTTCTTTGAAAGCATTAGCCAAAGAAATGGGATGCCCTGTTGTTGCCCTTTCTCAACTGAATCGCTCATTAGAAAGTCGGGTAGATAAACGCCCTAACAATGGTGATTTACGGGATTCAGGCGCATTAGAACAAGATGCTGATTTGATCATGTTTATTTATCGAGATGAAATTTATCACCCTGATAGCACAGAAAAAGGGATCGCTGAAATTATTTTAGGGAAACAACGTAATGGCCCTATCGGTACGGTAAAAGTGCAATATCAGGCAAACATCACACGTTTTGAAGATAGATTGAGTGGGCATGATGCAAGCTGAAAAAGTAATTTCTTTAGATGAAAAAATGCTTCAACGGGGTAGAGCACCGAAACAGTTGGCATCAAAAAGTGTATTAACGGTAAGTGAAATACCGATGATGTTGACCTTAGAGCAACTTCGTCCTAACCCAGATAATCCACGCACTTCACGTAATCCTAAATATGATGATATTAAAGCCTCAATTCGTGCTCGTGGTTTAGATTCTGTTCCTAAAGTCACCAAAAATCCTGATTGTACCGACGATATTTATATTTTTAGTGATGGGGGCAATACACGTTATGCCATTTTAACAGAACTCTATGCTGAAACTGGGGATGAACGTTTTCATTCACTTCAATGTATTGTGAAACCGTGGCCAGGTCGATTGCAATGCATGATTGGGCACCTTGCTGAAAATGATATTCGTGGAGAGTTATCATTTATTGATAAAGCATTTGGCATAAAGAAAACACATACAATTTATGAGGAGCAGTTAGGTCGTGAAGTGAGTCAGCGGGAGCTATCAGAACTTCTCAAAAATACGGGATATCCGGTTCATCACTCCAATATCAGTCGAATGTTTGCAACAATTGAGTATCTTTATCCTTGGATCCCCAATTTACTGAATTCAGGAATGGGAAGGCCACAAATTACGCAGTTAATAGCTTTACGCAACTTAGCTGAAAAAGCATGGAACACCTTTATTCAAAAGACAAAAATATCACCAGAACAAAGCTTTAATGATGTTTTTGGGCAAGTTTGTCACTCTTTTGATAATGCTGAATATTACTCAATAGAACTCCTAAAAGATGATTTGATTACCTCATTATTGGAGACTATTCCTGATCCTTCGATTACTTATGATAATTGGTTGATTGAGCTATCGCATAAAACTCAGAACTCCTCTTCGGAGATTATAACCTCGTCAATTAAGGATGATGATCGCCAAGAAAACTCGCCTATTAAGCAACCTGAAAAATCGAAAGCTAAAAAACGAAAGATAAAACAAGAGTCTCAATCTCAAGTTATGTCAGTTGTAAACGAATTAGAGTCTGTCACAGATGTTTGGCATATCTCTGCATTACACGATGATATTGAACATCTTCAAGATATTGCTTTTCGTTTAGCGTTTGAACTTGCTGAAGTGATGGGTGTTGAATCTACCATTCAAGAAAATAAGTCAGCCTTAAGTGCAGGATTTTCGCTTTCACACAATGCTCAAAATGGACTTTTTACTGCTTTAAGTGGTGATGAATCAAACGCAACTTTAGCGCCATTTATGGACGCATTAATAGGAAATGAGAACTCACTTGGTGAGCCGTTGTTTGATGATGCTTACACGATGAAATTTCTGCGATTAATCAGGATTATTCGACGATTACGCGAATTACAACGACAAAATTATGCTGAGATAAATGAATGAATCAACAAATAGTCTCAAGGCTGGTTGTGTTGTTATGTTTAGTTGTTTGGACTGCCAATATTGCGATGATTTATGGAGGAATAACGCAATGAATGCACTATTAACGGAAATCGTGATGAAACTAAAAGCAGGAAAAATTCGTCACATTGAATCAATGGGATTAACACTGGATGAGATACAAGCGCTCGATAAATTGACGGTAGAAGATCTCTATTATCTGGTGAATACACCGGTGCCATTTTTGACGTTAAATATCAATCATTGCAATCTTAACACAATGTTGAAACAAGCTCGTCAAGAGCAAAAACGGATCAAATATATTAATCGAGCATTAGCATTGCAGGGTTCTATAGAGTTAATGCAGCACTTTTTTGGGCTTACTGCGATTGAGGTGAGTTCTCGACGTCGATTGGTAGGCATTGTCGCTAAACAGGGACGCAATATCAATCCAACTGAAGAGCAGGAATTATTGATATGGCAACAATGGAAAATAGCAGAAATTCATAATATTGATTCATTAGAGGCTTTAGATGTGATGATGGATATTGCTGAGCAACAAAAAATTCCGCTTGCTGTCGTCTGGTCATTAACTAAAGAGTGGAGTGCTATTTAATGGCAACTATGCCGGTCGATAATATTATTCAACAAACACTAGCAAAGATGCAGGCTCGGATTGAGCAAAAGGGGCAATCTGGTGATATGAGTAATGAGCAAAGTGGATTGCTGTTTTTAGGCAATGTGCATGATGCTATTCCTCGTCGGCTATTTTTAGATAGCCGATTATCGCCATTAGATAAAATGGCTTGGGTCATGATCAGACTTTATGCTCAACAACATGAGGGCGCTATTTTCCCAACCTATGATGAGTTACAAAGCCAGCTTGCATTGCCTCATTCTGATAAAGCATCCCGAGAAACAATCAGTAGAGCGTTGTTGATGTTGCGATTAACTGGCTGGCTAAGTTTATGCAAAAGAGTCAGAGATAAATCAGGACGTATTCGAGGTAATATTTATGCTCAGCATGATGAGCCATTGGGTGTGTTTGAGTGTGAATACTTTGATCCAAGTTGGCTTGATACGGTGGCCCAAGCATGTAGCCACAGCAATAAAACAGTACGCTTAACAGCAATTGCTGTTTTACAAAGTATCAAAACCGAGAAACGAATGCGTCACCGACATGCTCGTGTCGTTCTTATTGAAGCGCGTTTATCATCACCACAAACACCACAACAAATGGTGACGGAAAAGCAGAAGAAAACAGCCTCTTCTAAAATCGAACTTAGTTCAAAAACTCCTAGTTCGGAAACCGAGCTGGGTAATAAAAACACCACTCAAATACCGAGTTCGATTTTCGAACTAAGCCGTAAATCAAGGGATTGCGACCCAGTTCGAAAATCGAACCGTTACGTACGTAGTTTTACACAGAGTGTAAAAGATACGTATACAGCAACAAACTCAATACTATCTTGGTCAACTCAAATCACTGAACGACTCAACCCAGAGGATAAAATGATGCTAGAGAGACAACTCAAGGCATTACCTGATGGATTAGGGCAACGGCTCCTTGATGATTTAGCCGATAGAATGAAAAAAACAACAGTCAGAAATCCCACTGCGTACCTGTTAGCTAACCTCAAACGTGTTCGAGAAGGTCGATTTAATTTGAGCAACAGCGCGACCGATAAGCCATTGGAAAAACTACAGCCAAAGTCACCTGAAACCGTGTTAGTGGCAGAAAAAAGAGTGATTAAACGTGCAAGAAGGGAGTATGTATCGGGTGTTATGGCTGAGCTTAGGGAAGCCTATTTTAGGTCGAGATAAGGGAGGAGTGTTGACAGTGTCAACATGTGGGAAAAAGAAGTGGTGATGATAAACAGTATTTTAAAGAAAACGGTTTAATTAATTATTTAAAAATAAATTTATTATTGTTATATATTTTCAATTTTTCTTATTTTTAGGTTTTTTATTATTGTTTTCGATGTGGAATTTATATGTAATGAATGGGTTTGTTGTTGGTATCTTTATGTTTTAATTGGTTTATGTATATTATTTATAATAATTAAAGGTGTGTTATTTATAGACTTATCTTTTGGCAAGATAGAAACCATCATTTTTCTATTTCCCCATTAATTAATAGAAACGCTGAATTAAAAAATTTAAATGTTCATGAGGAGGCTTGTTTTGTTATACAAACAAATATCTAAAAAGAAAAACGAAAATGTTGACTATGGTGCTATCAAAGCTCAAAAGAATGAATTGCTTCAGCGATTCCAGAAAGCTAAGAAGCGAGCCCGCTATCACACCAAGACCATCATGTAGTCTAGAAGTTGAATAACATTTATTTCCCGACTCATCTAGGTGAAAAATATTGTGATATATTCTACGTAGTTCTTTATATCAATTAAATATGTCGTTAAAGATGTAGCCCAATGCGCTTACCGTTCGGTAATGTCACATCAATAGAAAGTTCACCACCTAAAGCTTTAATGTAGCGTTTTAGTGTTGAAAGCTTAGGATCGTTATCAACATTTTCAAGCTTGGCAATAGAGGGTTGTGAAACGCCTAGTGATTGAGCCAGCTCCTTTTGAGAAAGATTCAGTTCCTCACGAATTTTAGCCAACGTTATTTCACGGCGAATTTCTTCTGCTCGGGCTTCAATTTTTGCTAGTGCTTCGGGTGATTGTTTTGCAAGTAGTTTATCTAAAGTGGACATGTTATTTCTCCTGCTCTAATAGATGCGCAGTATATTCAGCGTCGGCTATTTTGATTAATTTTTTATAGAAACGAGCTTCATCTTTCCCTTTTTTATCACCAGCACATAGCACAATACCACGGCGAATGGGATCAAATGCAAAACACGCTCTAATCGGATGACCACCAACCTGAATTCTCAGTTCCTTCATATTCGGATATTTTGAGCCTTTTAGTGTATCAACTTGAGGGCGACCAAGATTAGGGCCATCCTCACGCAAAATCATTAACACCGCCAATACTTCAATTTGTGTCTCTTCATCTTGTTTTTCAAACCAAAAATCAAACAAATCTCTCGTTAGTATTTCCCACATAAGACATTATAACCTCCAAGTTATAATTTATTTTATAACCTATAGGTTATATTGTCAAATGTTAGTAATTCATAGTATGTCTTTTATATTATAATATTTCGGACACTTAAAAATAATATAAAAAGAGTGTCTATTAATTCGATATTTTCAATTAATAGACACTTGTTGTCTGATAATGACTTAGGAGACATATTTTGCGCCTATTTGGTTATGCAAGGGTATCTACTAGCCAACAATCTCTCGATATTCAAAAGAAAGAGTTAATTGATGCTGGGGTGGCAAAGCACCGTTTATTTAGCGATAAAGGATCAGGGAGTCACATTAATCGTGATGGATTGCAGTTACTCAAAATTAAAGTTGAATGCGGTGATATTATTCTTGTGAAAAAACTCGACCGCCTCGGACGAGATACCGCGGATATGATTCAGTTGATAAAAGAATTTGACTCAATGGGTGTAGCTGTTCGATTTTTGGATGATGGTATAAGCACAGAAGGAACAATGGGGAAAATGGTGGTCACCATTTTATCCGCAGTGGCAGAAGCAGAAAGACAAAGAATTTTGGAACGAACAAATGAGGGCAGGCAAGAAGCTTTGCTCAAAGGAGTCAAATTTGGACGTAAGCGTTCAGTGGATCGCGAAAGAATTATTGAGCTAAAACGAAGTGGGTGGGGAGGAACCGCAATAGCAAAAGAAATGAAAGTGGCTCGTTCTACGGTTTATAAGATCTTGAATGAAGAAATACAAATGTAACCCTATACCTACCATAGTTTTTATATACTTAGATACCAGTGTAATTATGAGTGGGAAAATTATTGGAAAGTGGATAGTAGATGAGGGCAATAATTTAGTTTGATACCCTCAATCAAAGTAAGCTAAGAACTAAACTTGACGTTATACATCTAGCCCATCCATTGGACAAGGTATCTCTGATTTAACTTCCTCTAAATCAGAATTTTTTAAAAAGAAGTAAAAAGTGGAATCTACAATCTTTAGTTGTCGAGAATTTGAATCATACGCAATTACAGGAGGAGTTATTCCTTTACTAGCCTGCAACCCAGTAAGCTTCTTCAAAGCAGTAACTAATTGATGTCCTTTTAGTTCATCTTTTCTATGATGTACTTGTTTTAATGCATGAAGGATGTTTTCTTTGCTAATTCCACCATTTACCCCATGATATCCTAGGGAAAGAATGTGCATTACAATATAATAATTTAGGAAATATGGTAAAGGATTGTCTTTAGTTATAGATGCACTATTTGCAACAGCCATAGTTTCTAAGTTTCGTAAATGACGTCCAGAATATTCATTCGTTTTCATCGCTATTGCAGTATTAACTGCATCTATATTAATGAAGTGTTTTGTTGTTTCTTGTTTTGTGAGAATACCATCCGCAATACATGATTCCTTTAATAATTCTTGAAAAACTCCTACACTTCCGAATGAGTTGGAGATACATTTTTCAATAATCACAGGTGTAATGTCTATATTTAAAAGATCCCCACCTTTTTTTGCTATACTCCTAAAATCGGTCTCTAGCCAAGGTTCAACAGGTATTTCACTAATTCTATCTTGTAATTCTCCGTTGAATTGGGTAAGCCGATTAGCTTCTTTCCATACTCCCAATATAATAAATCGTACTTTCAGATCATGAAATGTACGGAGATCAAAAGCAAATGCTCTTTGTATTTCCTCAGGAAGATAGTGAAAATTTTCAAGTATTATGATTTTCTTGCTACCAACATGATTAATCAAATACGCAACATCATCAGGCAGATCTAAATTGAATTCAATTTCATCGTAGTGTTCTATATTGCTTGTGTTTTTTTCATCTTGTATTGTGAAAGATACGTTTGCTTTAGCAATTAGTGCTACAGCTCCTTGAATTGATGCTTTACCAGTTGCTTTATTTTTTTCTCCAGTACCTTCTGTATAAGAAGTTTTGAGTACAACGTTACATTTTCGAAGTATTGATTGATATATATCTTTTAAAGTGTGTGTAGGGGATAAGCTAATCAAAATATGATCGTCATAAGTAATATATTTTTTAACTAAGGCTGTCTTACCTTGTTTAGATGCTCCATAAACTATAATTTGCTTCTCTGTTCTTAATGCATCTATTAGCTTTGCATCAACATGGTCACGCTCAATGTAGCTTCCAACTTGCTTTCCACTAACTCCAAAGATATCTTCTATTTTAAGCATTCTACTTCACCTAATATTTATAATTGCTTATACACTAAAGTGTTTAATTATATACTTAATTGTAATTAAACCATATTACATCATAAATAATATGAAAATTTACTATGGAACATGTAAAAATACAAATTATTAAAGCTTAAAAATAAATGGTTTTATTTTTTATCAATGTGACTTGACTAATTAAAATAGAGTAAATAGTATTTCTCTCATGATTTGTATTCATTGATTAATATACTTGCTCATTCTTCAAGAAAAGTAAGCTGTTTAGCTTAGTCGTGTTCTATCTCTAGATATAATAAATTTAGCCTGATTAGAAACTTGGTATTCTGGCATGATTTTCATTCATATCATTATTTAGATGGCGAAAGCTGAAAAAATAGATATTTTAACTTTCAAAGCATACAGTGAAGAGTTTAGAATAGCTTATGCTTGATTAATTAATCAGTGCGCGGAATCAAAAAATTAAAATATTTATATTAAGGATGTTTGTTTTGTTATATAAATAAATTTCTAAAAAGAAAAAGAAAAAGAAAAAGAAAAAGAAAAAGAAAAAGAAAAAGAAAAAGAAAAAGAAAAAGAAAAAGAAAAATATTGACTATGATTCCATTAAAATTTAATGAAATTAACTTGTTCAGTGTGTTAGAAAGACTAAGGGAAAGCAGAGCAAGACTGTCAGTTTGTAGAGAAATAGCTATAATTTATTTCAGTGAAAATAATTTTTTGTTGGAGAGTTTTTATCTGAATCTAAATTATTTTATCATGATGATTAGTGTTTTAGTTATATAGTATTAATCTTATCTTTATCTAACAATCTTTCATATGATAGATTAAAGTGATAAGCAGACATTATGCCTGCTCTTGATTGGTAAATATTTTTTATTGAGTTTGTTTTTATAAAAAATAATTAGCTAAAAATAGTTTGAATTTTATTTTTTATTTCGTCTGTCATTAAAAAATCATCTGAATTGATATGATTTAATGCAACATATGGTTTACTGCTTCCACCTTTTGGTAACCCTAATTCTTCTTCAATATCATTTATTAGCATAATAGATGAGCCAATTTTAGCATTAATTGCTTCTTCAATTTTTTTTGTGGAGGTGTTAGCTGAGGTTATAGCATCTGCTTTTTTCCAAGCTTGATGGTCTTTGTCATAAATGGCTATATAGGGGATTTTAAATTTATTTAATAGTCTAATATATAAAGGAATATTATCCTTAGAACCACAATCTATTAGTGTATAATCGTATCGGAATAAATTAAGTTTTTTAGCAAGTAATGGAAAAATAATTTTTTCAGTTGCACCTTCAAGGAGGATAACTTTTTTAGCGAAAAAAAGCTCTCCTCTATCTGGATTTATCCAATATGACAAATTAAAATCTCTTTTTGCATCACCTTCAAAAAGTTCATCAATACATTGTTTTATTGTGGTTTCGTCTGAATCATTTTCCTTAGTTGCAATATAAATAGATTTGTAACGTTCAACATCAATAAGGCCACTTGAATGAGTACAGAGTATTACTTGGTTCCCAGATTCTGATAAATTTATAAATGAGTCAAATAATGCACGTTGTGCTTGAGGATGAAGATATAATTCAGGCTCTTCAAAAATGAAATATCTAGAGTTTGAAACGCTTCTAACACTTTCATTTACTTGATTTTCAACTGATATAGCTGTTTTTTTTGCAATTAATTGTATTAGTGCAATTATTAAAGCTCTTTGTAACCCATGCCCTTTGCGTTTTATATCTGTTTTTACACCATCATTTACCCACACTTGAGTATTAGTTTTAAAAACACTTTCAATATCTGGTGGACTAATTTCAATATCAATTCTTGTTCCCCACGAAACTAATTCTAGTGCTAATTCATTTTCAAAATCAGAAAGTTGTTTAGGTCTATTAAGATTTTCATTCCCATTTTTATCTCTTTTATTCAACGTTGAAAATAAATTTCCAAGGTTTTCTTTTATGACTTTCCATTCTCTATTATTTTCAGACATTGAATTAACAATATCAGAGTAAATTTTTCCAAAGGTACTAGACTCTTTTGAAGTAAAATCATCAGATGCTTCTTTTATTGCAGGAATAAAGTAAATTTCGCCGAATATTCCAGTTGCAACCGATTTGAGACCTAAAAAATTTGTCGACTCTAGTTCAAATCTAAAATCTATGGAATTTTTATTTTGTTTAATATATTCAATTTGTGCATCTATTATAATTTGCTTAGTAATTCTACCATTTTGTGGAACAAAGGAATAAAGCGGAAGGCTACTTGCCAGTTCTCTGCTTGTATACGCGCTAGCATTTGTCTCTTGTAACCATTCTTGTTCTGGATTTTCAATATAACCTCGATATTCAAAGCTACCACCTAGATAAGCTGTTTTTCTTACGATAATTTTTTCTTCAGAGGTTAAATATTTTTTAAATGTACCCTTATCTACATCATTGAGATCACTAAATTGTAATTCAACAAATAATACTGTTTCCTCTTTATGGAAATCTAAATCTTGATGTTTTACTTCTCCAAAGAAAAATAATATTGAAGATAAAACATTTGATTTTCCATGATTGTTTTGGCCAATTATAACCATTAAATCTTGAGCATGGATTTCTTGATCTTTGATGGAACGCCAGTTTCTAATATTGATTTTTTCTATTTTCATTTTTGATTCCTTTAATTTAATGATCTTATTATGTCTATTTTTTAATATGTAGAAGTTGGTTTTTATAAAATTAGAATGTTGAAGATTATCATCTTTTTCAAACTTAAAATTATTAATAAGATTTGAATTTATCTTGTATATTTTATTTTCCCATTACTTTTATAATTTTATTAAATTTGAGTGTGATTAAATGGACTTTCTTATTTTATAAATTCATATTTATTAGTATATTAAATAATATATTGATGTTTGATTTTTTATAAATTATCTAGGAAGTGATAATAAAAAATTATCTACAATTTCAAAAAGATAGTCTGTTGGATCCTCCCCTCTTTCTTTCATATGAAGCATTTTGCATATTTTTTCGTCATTTATGATAATTATTAATTTGCCATGCTCTCTCATAGCACCCTGCGTCATAGCTATTGAGTTTTTTTCTGCACCAGTTCTTGTCATAATAATTGCCATACGTCTGAGACCTTTTTCCAAAAGATATTTTTCAGTTGTGAGTATCTGCCCTTGCTTAATTTTCCCTAGATAATTTTTAAACTCGAAAAGTACATAACGGCTGTTAAGATGATCAATGACAAACTTCCAAAACTCAGTTGTTGGTCTTATGCGACATATGTAATCATAACGATTTAAACCATCATCAGTTCTTTTTTGTGAGTGCCAGCCTTGAAGATCGTTAGGGAATAAATACTTGAGAATTTCTTCACATACTTTTTCATATTGTCTCCATGATATTTTTCCTTTTTTGATGTTCTGTAGCTTATCACATAGTTCTGTACCTTTGCTGTCAGGGAGTGAAACACGAATAAGAGTATTATCTCTAATAGGATTGTTTGTTTTATAGGAATAGTACGCAGGAAGAGTGTCATTTAAGTTAGTTTCTAATAGTATATCCAGCTCTTCAGCTAGTTCTGGACATAAATTACACCAGATTCTTAAGTCAGTTTGATCAACAAAAGTGATACTAAATTTATTTTCGAGAGCTTCTCGTAATTCGGGGGAGAGAATGCAAGAAACGATTAACATTCCTTTGGAAATTCCAACTTCTATGCCATTGTTTACTACTCTAGTGGCAGCTGCATCTATAAGAGAGGCTTGAGCTCGTGCTGTGCGGTAATACTTGACTTCAATAGCCCAGTTTTCATCATTTAAATTTGCTAATAGGTCAAACCCTTTGTCCCCTCTAAGGTCATTTTTTTCGATTTTAAAGTTATTAGCTTTTAGAATACGGCACACAAGATCTTCGAATAACTGCCATGTTGGTTTTAATTCATTCATATAACTAGCCTTTATTTTCAATATCAAGAAATTAATTATGAAATTTTAGATTATATTTATAATAATATTTTTATATTATAAGGTCTTTTATTAATTAATAATCGATTGAAACTAAATAGTAACCTATAAAAATATATATAATGTTATGGCTATATTTATACATAAAATAATTTAAAAATACTAATTTTATTTTTAATGTAAATTTAATTATTTTTTTAAATAGGATATTATGGTTTTAAATTTCAATTTAACTGTTTAATTTTTCATTTTAAGATTTTTGTATTATTTTTTTATTAAAAATATTATTATTTAAAAGTAGTAACTCATCGTAATTTCCTTCTTTTTATGAATTTAATTATCTCTCCCCAAAAATACTTCCTCATTGCCCCTTAACCAACAATCCATCAAAGTCGGGCTCTTTCTAACAGAGAGTCCTTATGAACAAACCCATATCCTTTATAATCTGTTTCACTGCGTTATTTATAACGGCTTGTACTCCCAAAGAAAAACTTCAACAACCTGAAGCTGAACCTAGCCCCATTATTCTCAATAAAAACACTCAAATAGTACAGCCCGATCTCTATGCAACGATACCAAAAGTTGTGCGTTATGATCGCTATTTATTAATAAATACATCTCCAACGTTGGCTCAACGCGAACCACTAGAGCAAGTGATTGATATTCATATCCCAGCTTCTCAACGTTCCACAGTGAGTGATGCGATGCGTTATGTTTTACAACCTTCTGGATATTCTTTATGTAAGACAACGCCTTCTAATCAGGTGCTCTATAACCAAAAACTCCCCGTTGTGCATCATCAATTAGGGCCTATGCGTTTAAAGCAGGCACTGCAAGTATTGGCTGGTGCTGCATGGCAACTTGAGATTGATGTAGTACAACGAATTGTTTGTCATTCATTGCGCGTAGGTTATCAATTACCACTAGAAATACTCACGAATTCAACATCATCAGCTAATAGGATGTTGAAATGAAAATGCAGTCTATATTGAATTCTCAATTTCTAATTTTATTGGGTATTAGCGTGTTGACAGTGTCAACAGAAGGAATGGCAGATCAAAGTCAGCATCAAGTTTTAAAAACAGAACAACAAGCATTAGAACAATCACTAATCGCTGAAAATGCTCAAGAATGGAAGTTAACAGATAAAGAATGGCAACGTTATGAAATGCTAAAAAAGGGGAAAAGAGGGCTGTTTTCACCGAATTTAGATCCTTTAACTTTATTAGGCATTGAAGCGCGTACTTATGAAGAGCGACGTTATTTTGCTGAATTAGTGGTGAAGCAAGAATTTCAGCGTGTAGAAGCGGAATTGGCTTTTCAGCGAGAGATTAATCAAGCGTGGCTTCGTCTTTATCCTGAAATTTTACCGATTCAAAATGAAATAAGAGAAAGTCGTCAGGCTTTATTTTTGAAAGAAAATTGCCCTGTTTGTGAGGCCAAGCTCGCCCAACTTATTAAGCAAAATCAACCTATTGATATCTATTTAGTGGGAAGCACGGGGAAAGATGATGTGATACGAAATTGGGCTAAAAAACATCATATTCCTATCGAAAAGGTAAAAAATCGCCATATCACGTTAAACCATGATAATGGGATATGGCTAAAGCATGGCAATGGAATGATGCCAATCGTTTTACAACAAGGAGCGCAAGGATGGCAAAGAGTCGATTAGTTTTTTTATTTATTTCCGTTGGAATATCTCCCTGTTTTGCGGAAGTAATACCGCCACTTAATACGAAACAAACCGAATTAATTGTTGTCGCTGATTTGGGTGGGCAATTAACCGAGAACTATTTTCAAGCTATATCACCACCTGATAACGAAGATAAAGTTTCATCACCTTCCGATGTGTTGACACTGTCAACACCTAGCCTAGTTAGCTTATTGCCGGTAAGAACACCAGAATTAACATCGGGTTACCAAGCAAATCAAACACTGAATTTAAATGGAATGTCACCGCTATTTTTACTTGGTGATGATGATTTTTCTCGACGTTGGTTAACAGAGAAAAAGGAACAACTGATTGAGCTTAATGCAGTGGGCTATGTGGTCAATATTGATACTGAAACGGCGTGGGATGAGCTAAATGAATTAGCGCAAGGACTGACGTTATTGCCAGTATCAGGAAGTGATTTAGCGCTAAGATTAGGGCTTACACATTATCCTGTGTTAATCAGTGATAAGGGATTAGAACAATGAGCGATCGCTATGTCATTGAAGCCTTATTACGTCCTGCGGTCGAGTTTAATACCGCTATCGTGACAGCGTGTGCAAGTTATCTTTGTATTACTGCACCTTGGGCTGTGGCTTTAGCACCATCTGTTAGTTATGTCACGGCATCAGGATTTGCTATTTTATCAATAATGCGAGTTATTCAAGGGAGTCGCGTTTTACGTTATCGCCGTAACATTCGTCGTTTAAAACGTTATGCGATGTCGAGTAACAATATTCCTGTAAGCCATCATCAACTCTTCTTAGGAAAAGGGTTTTTATGGGAACAAAAGCACACACAACGATTACTTGATACGTTACGCCCTGAGGTTGCTAAATATATTTGCCCACCTAAGCTGTATCGTGTGGCACGTCAATTTGAACAACGCTATGAATATCATTTCCCTTCACTATGTTCATTATTAGCATCTGATTCGATATTTAATCCCGTTCGCCCATTACCACCCGTTGGCGGAAACCCTGCAATACATGGGATTGAGTTAAAAGAGGTAAATGTCTCTATAAACTTAAGTGAGCGAGTGGGGCATATGTTGGTGCTAGGCACAACTCGAGTGGGTAAAACACGTTTTGCTGAATTGTTAATCACTCAAGATATTCAGCGAGGTAATACCACCATTGTTTTTGATCCTAAAGGTGATGCCGATTTACTCAAACGAATGTATGCCGAAGCGCATCGAGCTGAGCGAGATAATGAGTTTTACGTTTTTCACCTTGGATGGCCAGATATCAGTGCTCGTTATAATGCCGTTGGGCGTTTTAGTCGGATTTCAGAAGTTGCCTCACGTATCGCTGGTCAATTAAGCCATGAAGGAAGCAGTACTGCATTTAAAGAATTTGCATGGCGTTTTGTGAATATTATTGCCAGAGCATTAGTTGCGTTAGGACAACGACCTAGTTTTAGTATCATTCAGCGCTATGTGAATAATATCGAATCATTATTTGAAATCTATGCTGAGTATTGGCTAACAAAGCATAAGCCTGAGTTATGGCAACACATCGAAAATTTCACCCAAATATTAGATGAACGTGATATTCCACGATATATGGAAGGACGTTCCTTGCGTGTTGTTGCGATTGAACAAGTGCTAAATGGTAATGAAGGAAAAGCGATATTCGATCCGATATTAGAGAGCTTACGCTCTTCTGTTCGTTATGACAGAAAGTATTACGACAAGATTGTGGCAAGTTTATTGCCGTTATTAGAAAAGCTGACCTCAGGAAAAATTGCTGAATTAATTTCTCCTGATTACGCAGATATTTCTGATCCTCGCCCTATTTTTGATTGGTTACAGGTGATACGTAAAAAAGGCATTGTGTATGTGGGATTAGATGCATTGTCTGATCCAGAAATCGCTACAGCGGTAGGGAACGCCATGTTTGCCGATTTAGTGAGTGTTACCGGACATATTTATAAGTTTGGCATTAATGATGGTTTGCCGAATGCGGATGAAAAAAAGGTATCAATTAGTCTACATTGTGATGAATTCAATGAATTGATGGGAGACGAGTTTATTCCGTTGA
Organism: Proteus faecis; assembly: GCF_030286765.1. NCBI lineage: Bacteria > Pseudomonadati > Pseudomonadota > Gammaproteobacteria > Enterobacterales > Morganellaceae > Proteus > Proteus faecis. Next base: position 37,941 of record NZ_JASVWV010000008.1, on the reverse strand, counting down.
TCAACAAAGGTGGTGGTGCTGGAATTGAAGTAACAGCCTATACGCAGACTTTACCTGATATTGAGGCACGAGTTGGGAGTGTGGCAAAGGCGGCGCAGGTTGTGGGTAATTTTAATAGTGTGGTGATGTTGCGAGTGCGACATACTGAAACCGCAGAGCTATTGACGAAACAATTACCTGAAGTTGAGGTGTATACCAAAATGTTGATTTCAGGAGTAACCGATATTTCTAATGCTGATATGAGCGGTGATTTTACCTCGAACACACAAGATAGAGTAAGCACCGTTAGAACGCCTTTAATCACGCCTGCAAATATTATCAATCTACCTAAAGGGCAGGCTTTTGCATTATTAAATGGAGGGCAACTTTGGAAATTAAGAATGCCGTTACCTTCAGATAAAGCGGATCTGTTAATGCCTGAGAGTATGAACCAAATTGTGGATTACATGCGACAACATTATAGAACGAGTGATACCTGGTGGTCTGATAGTATTCTCGCCAATCAGTGAATTTAAAAAATGATATGTCGCAGATAAATACATCATCAACTCCATTGCCAGTATCACCGAAAAAACGTGGTTTTTTCACTACATTATTGTGGGAGTTGCCTTGGCAGATTATTGGCGTTTTGTTGGCTTCACTTTTGTTTAGTTTGATAGTGGAATATATCGGTATTTTCTTCTTTTGGGCGGAAGAGGGAGCACAACATAGTTACCAAATCATGCTGATTGAAAGAACTTATTTTGCTGAGGGGTTTACACAAAGCATATTTTTATCTTCACCAGTAATAACAGTAATTTATTGGATCACGGCGTTTTCGCAATGGATGCAGGATAGTTTGCTGAAAATACCATTATCCGCCATAAGAACGGGTAATGGTGTTACTGATGGGATTAATGTAGGAGTAATACAATCGATTCAAATAGGGGAACAATATCTACTCGCGACATTCTTTGTTTTACAAATAGTGATGATGCGAGCCATGATCCTCGTGCTATCAATTCCATTGTTTATTCTAGTGATAATGGTAGGCATTGTTGATGGTTTGGTCAGACGTGATTTACGTCGATATGGTGCAGCTTATGAATCGAGTTTTCTTTATCATCATGCCAAGCGAATAATCAAGCCTGCAATTTATATCCCCTGTGTATTGTACTTGTCACTGCCATTTGCAGTTTATCCGAATATCTTGCTGTTACCTTCTATCTTGTTGATAGGAATGGCTATTTCTGTGACGGTGGGGAGCTTTAAGAAGTATTTGTAGAGATTATTCCTTTTTATTAATTGAGATGCGATGGAATGAGCACGGTAATGAAAAGAAAAATATCAGTGATACCAGAACCTTCTTTTTTCCAAACACCGCAAATTATTCAGACTCGAAAAGATGGAAGTACCGTTAGTACTGCTTGTAGTCGTGGTGGAAAAGAAGTGACTTTTATTACTCCAAAAGGAAAAAAGATCAGAGCATCGCAGAATGAAGTTTTTAATACTTTATTGAAATCTATAAAATAAATATTTATTGGATGCAGAAAGAGAGTTTAGGCTCTCTTTTTGTATATCTATGGTGTAACAAGTGTGTTTTTATTACAAAATTAGTTTCTGATTATTCAACATTTTTAATAGGGATGACTATTTTTGTAATAGCAGAGAGTTTTAAGAAGTATGTATAAAGGACGAGATAAATAGTAGTAACGAAATTTGAAAGGAAGAATACTTTGTTAATTTTTCACATAAGATTAAAAAGTAAAAGGAGAACCTAAGTTCTCCTTTTGATATTTCTCTACGACAACAATGTGTGTTGAAGGATTAGCCGCTGCCTAATCGACTGATACTTGCTCTTTACAAGCTGACCTCAGTCAGGTGCTTACGCGGGTCTCATCTGGATTTTAAGAGCGGGGAGACTCAAGCACACTCTATAGCGCCTTTATACCCGTTTATCTTGATATTATCAAGTCTTTTTGTTTTGCCGTTTTATTGAGCTGAATAGGCAAATAGCATGTATAATGGCGTTTGGATACTGTTGTGCAATGATATCTCTAGCTGTAGTTAATGTTGTTCCTGTAGCCATAAGATCATCGACAAGCAATATTCTTATTTTTTCAGTATTGGATGATGATGGTGTACTTAAAACAAATGGTGGGAATATATTCCTAAATTCAGTAGGGATACTTTTTAGTGAAAACTCTCCTTTAAGTCCAACTTCTTTTGCTTGTAATTTAATTTTGAAACTAAGACTTTTAGCCTCTTCAACATTAACATCCGCTCTATCGAGAAGTTGAAAAGCATTATCGACTGTTATTTTTCTTAAAATATCAGTTAAATGTGAGGCATTAAATTTTTTTGCTAAACGTTTTGCGATAATATGGCTAATATTATGGGCTGAAGGCATTGATATTATTAATTGATATCCTTTAGGTTCTAACTCCATAAATTTATTGCAAATAACTTTGAAGCTATCGTTGAGTTTTTTTATACTAGAAATATTCGTATATAAATCATCCTTTTTTTTCAAAGCATAAATCAAAGGGCAGTTATCTCCCAGTTGACGTTGCTTTCTATTACGTCTTCTTTTACCTGAAAGAAATTGTCTTTTAAAAATAGCATAAATTTTCAAGCCATCAGTATAATCAATAGTTGGATTCCCTTCAGGCTGGGTTATTAGCCATTCGGGGCAATTATGATCGACAATAACACATAGCTCTTTAATTACTAATCCCATAAATACATATACCAGTCCTAGAAGAGAAGAAAAGTATAACAGAGAGAAAATAGCAGAGCCATATTCAAATAAGGCAATATATTATTTAGAGAAATATTTTTATATTAAGAATTTAAATTTAATTGACTAAGTTAAATGGAAGTAAGTTTATATATTTCAAAATATAATAATTATTAAAATCAAAATCCCTTTCCCATAATGAATTTATTCGTTATGGGAAAGGGATTAAACAACTCACGCAGTGAGGCGTTAGTCCCCTTAAAATCTCCATTTACCTATTTCTGCTTTTCTACTGCTTAGCCAGTTTTTCTCTGCCACTCTGCTTTCTTTATACAACAGCATCTAAGAAGGTCTACTTATGCGAATTATTCAAATTCGAACGTGGTATTTATTGGGGATATTAATAACACCATTAGCCTATGCTTCTGAATCAAATGAACTTGCTTTAGCTATAAAACAACTCGATTACCTTGATGCGAGATTAGCCTCCGCTAATGTTGAAGCCCTTAAACGTGAACAACCCGCTCGTTTCTACTTGGATTACCAACAAATCAAACAGGATATTGAGGTAATACGCCAAGGACTTAAACACTATCTCAATCCCTCTCGTGCCCAGCCAAGCGCTTTAATTCCTTTCTCAGCGCAATATCAGCAAGAGCATCATCGATGAGTGAAGCACAAATTAATGCATTCAACATTGCGAGTGGCAATGTTGCACCGACATCCCTGCATCCTTTATTTGTTGGGATTTTGATTGTATTACTTTTGTTATGGTCTGGGTGGGGATTACTGCATGTTTATCAAGGATATGCTTCGGAGTGTATTACAGAGCAAGGGCTGATCCGCTTTGTTATTCGTACTGTATTGCTGATTGTTATCAGTCTCTTTTTATTTGCCCAATAGTATTGGGTATTTTTCACTTCATATAAGGATATCTCTATGTATCAAAAGGGATTGTTTTCTCTACGTTTTTTCTATCACTCTCTTATTCGTGTTTTTTCGCTTTTATTATTAGGTAGCTCTATGGCTTGGGCTGATTTACCTACGGTGGAAGGCCCTAAAAGCAGTACAGACAAAACCTTTTATGGGCAAATTTCGGGCTATCTTAATGATGGTATTGTGCTTGGTGGTTTAATTCTTTCCGCTGTGGCGATGTTAGCGGTTGGCAATGCCATTATTGCCACTTTTGCTGAAGTGCGCGACGGTAAAGCAACGTGGGCAAAGTTTGGCATGCTTTATGTTGTCGGTGTGATTTTAATTGTTGTCGTGATTTGGTTAGCTTCAAAAGCAGCAACCGTGTTGCTCTAAGGAAAGGTATGTCAACAATTGAGTTTATGCCTGATAGGTTAAATGCCGAGCCTGTTGTTTTTCGCGGTTTTACAACGCCAGAGCTAGGAATAACGGCACTATTAAGTGTTTTTAGTGGCTTGATTATTGCTATTCCGATTATACCTTTTTTAGGTTGGATAGCCTTGCCGATAGTGTCTTTATTAATGCCATTAGTCACGATTATTTTAGGGGGAAGATTAATAGCTCGTTTTAAACGAGGCAAGCCTGAAAACTACCTTTATCGCCGTATAGAATGGTTTTTAAGCTCGTGTGGTTTGGGGGGAAGTCGATTAATTTGTCGTAGCCAAGTGTTATCACTACGGCGTTTACGTTCAGTGACTTTTCATTGTAAGGAGTCACATGAGTCGATTTAAAAATGCACTCAATGCACGTGATCATCATGTTCTCACATTAAGAGTAATATGTGGCGCTCTCTGTTTTATTGTCGCACTCGCCTTATTTGGCTGGCTCACATCACCTCGGCATTTAACTATTCATAATCCGCCTGATTTACGTTCGGGAAGCTCTCGAGCTTGGTGGGAAATTCCTCCGCCAACCGTTTATGCTTTTAGCTTTTATATTTTTCAACAACTCAATAGTTGGACGAAAAATGGCGATGTGGATTATCCCTATCGGATCAATTCATTATCGGCATATTTAACGCCAAATTGTGAACTGCTATTACAGCAAGATGCGAAACAACGTAAAGATCTGGGGGAATCTCGTGATCGCGTTCGTGGTGTATCTGAAATCCCAGAACGAGGCTATAAGGAAGAGAGTGTCACGATTGTTGATCGCGATAATTGGCGTGTTCGACTTGATTTAGTCACTGATGAGTATGTAAATGCAGAACCGGTTAAACGCTCATTAGTTCGCTATCCCTTAAAGGTTGTTCGTTGGGATAAGAACCCTGAAATCAATCCCTTTGGTCTCGCACTAGATTGTTTTTTCGATATTCCCCAACGTTTAGAAGTTGTTCCCACTATCAAGGATGAAAAGAAAGGAGTGCTTCAGTAATGCGCTTGAAACAACACGTATTTTTTCTGCTCTGTTTTATTATCTTGCCCGTTCAAGCTGTTGAATTAATGAAGTGGGAACGTATTCCTCTAAAAGTCGCTTTGCATGTAAATGAAGAGCGTATTGTGTTTATTGAACGTAATGTGCGAGTCGGTTTTCCACCTGAATTAAAAGGAAAACTGAGAATACAAAGCGCTGGCGGTGTCGTTTATTTACTGGCAAAAGCGCCGTTTTTTTATACTCGTTTGGTGCTTCAAGATGTTGAAAATGGCGAGATGATTTTATTAGATATCAATGCTAAACAAGGAAAAGAAGCCTTAGAGCCTGTGAAGTTGGCATACCCACAAGAGGAAACGTTAGCCAAACAGCAAAATACGGTCACGAATAAAAGCCAAAAAATGCCACCGATCCCTATTGCGTTAACCCGTTTCGCTTCACAAAGTTTGTATGCACCTCTTCGCACGCTTGAGCCATTGATAGGTGTGCACTCTCTTGCCATGCCATCACCCGAAAAACTGACCTCATTACTGCCAAGTGAAAGTATTGAGATAAAACCATTAGGTGCATGGGGATTGCAAAGCTACAGCGTAGTGGCGCTCAGTTTACGTAATCAGCGAGCGCAAGAGGTATTGCTTAACCCTAAAGATCTACAAGGTGATTTTTATAGCGCAACTTTTCAACATAGTTGGTTAGGTGCAAAGGGAACACCTGAAGATACCACTGTTGTTTACTTGGTGACAAAAGGGCGCTTAGAGAATGCTTTTCTTCCTGAATTAACCACAAAGGAAGATTAAGTTATGCAAATAAGCTCAAATATCTTGTTGAAGATAATTATTCCTGTCGTGTTATTGGTCGTGATTATGGTAAGCGTAAAGTCTTGCGATCACACTCAATCAGCACAAGAGACAACTAACCATTCCTCTATAACAGATTTAACACAAGAAGAATTACGCATTCTGGGCATTGAAGGTGATACAGCACAGGATACTTTGCGTACTTTACTAGGGCGAATTAAAGCCATACAGATAAATCAGGAGAAATTAGAGAGACAAAGTAAGGCGTTATTGACTGAAAATACGCAGTTAAAAAACAGAAGTGACAATGTAGAAAGTCGTATTCAGGAAGCGGTAACGAAAGCACAAGAGGAAGGTAATTTAGCCCAGCAAACGCTTTATCATGAACAGCAACGATTGGCTGATTTATTGGATATTTTAATCAATGAACAACAAAATATTAAGGCAAAGGAGACGGAATTACCCGTTGGTTTAGCGCTTGAGCAATCTGATCAACAAACAACGGTTTGGATTGATCCCTTAGAGGGGATTGCTTATGAAAATAATGCAAAGCCGGTCAATGGCACAAGTACATTTCAATACCCTACGTCATTCCGTCAATTAGAAGATAATGAAATCAGCCGACAAAAAGCAAAGCTCGATCTTACTGCAAAAAAACAACAACACATTCAATTTACAGAACATCCTGTTTATACCTTACCTGAAAATGCCACGTTGATGGGAAGCCAAGCGATGACGGCATTACTTGGTCGAGTGCCGATAGAGGGTAAAGTCACCGATCCCTATCCTTTTAAAATCCTTATTGGTAAGGAAAATCTCACCGCAAATGGTATTGAATTACCTGATGTTGAAGGTGCTGTGGTTTCAGGTACGGCAACAGGCGATTGGGTATTATCTTGCGTCCGTGGTGATATTCATTCCATTACCTTTGTGTTTAAAGATGGCTCAATTCGGACTGTACCTAAATCGGCAACATCGACAGATGGACGCCATGATAAATCGCAAGGGGGCAGTATCGGCTGGCTCTCTGATGAACAGGGCGTACCTTGCCTTTCTGGAACTCGTAAAAGTAATGCCTCCACTTATCTACCGACTTTATTTGCACTTTCTGCCAGTAGTGCTGCATCGTCAATGATGGCTGAAAGCCAAACCACAAAAGCAAGTGACGGTTTATCAGTGATGAATTCATTAACGGGGAATGCAGGAAAGGCGGTATTAGGTAAAGCGTTATCGGGAGGAACTAACGAAATTGCAGAGTGGGTTAAAGCACGATATGGCCAAATGTTTGATGCGATTTATGTGCCTCCTGGTGCACAAGTTGCGGTGCATATTACTCGTGCTATTCCTATCGATTATGAAGTGCAAGGACGTAAAGTTAAATACGATTTCGATATAAGTCAGCAGAATGAATTGGACTAAGGATAGTTAATGAAAGGAACTCATGTATCGTTAGTGATGATATTACTATTAACGGGTTGTAGTACTTCTAAAGAGGAGATTTTACCCACAGGTCACAATACTATGCGTGACATTTGGCAAAGCAAAGTAGGTGAAATAAAGACAGAAAAATACCAAGAAAGAGCAATTCGACGAGGGTTAACTGGATCAGATAATCCACCTCGCCATCTTGTGAATAAGAGTGATATTCAGCAGGCTAAAGAGAACGTTCAACATCATTTCCCTCGTTTACCTAATCCCGATATGGTTATCTATATTTATCCGCATTTTGTGGGTTCTGAGCCTACGCCTATTCCCAGTTATAGCACGGTTTTTCCTTTTTATAGCAAAGTGCAATATGCCTTACCCAACGAACGAGTGGAGGCTTATTGATGAAAAAAAGTGGCAAATTAACGCAAGAAGCGGTGAAGTCACTTTACCCTAATCATGCCTCATTTATTGATTTTCTCCCTTGGGTTGAATATTTACCCAATAGCCAATGTTTATTGTTGGATGATGGTGTCTCTGTGGGTGCGGTTTTTGAAGTGATCCCTGTGGGTACCGAGGGCAGAACAGAAGCAAGATTAGAAGAAATTCGCGATATTGTGGAAGATGCTTTTCAAGACAGTTTTGAAGAACGCGATAGTCATCCTTGGGTGATCCAGTTTTTTTGCCAAGATGAAGCCGAACCTTCGGAATATCTCGACAAATTACGTCATTACATTAAACCATGGGCGCAAGGTTCTGTTTTTACGACAGCATATTTACAGGTCATTGAACGGCATATGCGAGGGCTTGCAGTACCCCAAGGCTTGTTTGTTGATAAGGCAGTAACAGGGGCACCATGGCGCGGTCAGCAACGGCGCACCCGTATGGTGATTTATCGTTATGTTAATTCGAATGCAATAGAGCCTTTTTCACCAGAAGAACAACTCAATCAAGTCTGTGAGCGTTTATGCTCTGCGCTATTAGGCGCGGGGATTACTACGGCTAGGCAAAAGGGTGAAGATATTCATGCATGGCTGTTACGCTGGTTTAATCCTGAGCCTGATTGGGTTGATAAAGAGACGCTCTATCGCACGGCGACCCATGTTGACACTGTCAACAGTGGGCTCCCGATATTCAATGATTTTAGCGAAACATTGATGTTTACACCGCCTAAAGCGGATGTGGAAAATGGCGTTTGGTGGTTTGATAATCGCCCTCATAAAGCAATTAATATTGATAGGCTTCGTCGAGCACCTACCGTAGGGCATTTAACAGGAGAAACGCGCAAAGGGGATAATATCAATGCGTTGATGGATTTGTTACCACAAGGCACCGTGATATCAATGACATTAGTGGTACAACCACAGGATGAACTGGAAGAGCGTTTTAACCATCTTGCGAAAAATGCAATAGGCGAAAACAGTGAATCAGCCAGAGTGCGTGCTGATGCTCAAACAGCAAAAAGTTATCTTGGTGAACGACATAAACTTTATCGTGCGAGTATGACGTTTTATTTATCAGGCGCAACCTTAAAAGGGCTCAACAGTCATCAACGCCATATAACCTCAGTATTGCTAAATGCAGGGCTACAACCAATTAAACCTGACTATGATATTGCGCCATTGAATGCTTATCTTCGTGCTTTGCCTATGTGCTTTAATCCCGAATTGGATAAAAAACATTGGTATACCCGACTGACTTTTGTTCAACATATCGCCAATATGTTACCTGTTTTTGGCCGTGATACGGGAACCGGTCATGCAGGATTTACCTTTTTTAATCGTGGTGGCGCACCGCTGACTTTCGATCCTTTAAATAGTGCTGATCGTTCTAAAAATGCCCATTTGGTACTCTTCGGTCCTACGGGTTCAGGCAAGTCCGCAACACTCAATAGTCTATTTACTCAACTTATGGCGGTTCATCGACCTCGCTTATTTATTGCCGAGGCAGGAAACTCATTTGGGTTGTTTGCTGATTATTGTGCTGAGTTAGGCTTGAGTGTGAATAAACTTAGCATTAAACCAGGTTGTGGAATTTCATTAGCGCCTTTTGCTGACGCTTATAAGCTTATTAAAACCACGGTAAAGCCTATCAATGAAGATGAGCTTAGTGAGGTTATTGATGCAGATGAAACCGACGAAGTAGATGAGCGAGATATTTTAGGAGAACTCGAAATTGTTGCACGATTAATGATAACCGGTGGTGAAGCCAAAGAAGAAGCAAAGCTAGAACGTGCAGATAGAGGCATGATGCGAGAAGCTATTTTAGTGAGTGCCAACAATGCATGGAATGAAGATAGGCAGATGATCACCGCTGATTTGCAAAATACCTTTTACGCCTTTGCAAAAGATAAACATCGCCCTGATATTCGACGAGCAAGAGCCCAAAATATGGGGGAATCGCTTAGTGTATTTATGCAAGGCTTTTTGGGTGAGCTATTTAACCGAGAAGGACAACATTGGTCGGAAGCTGACGTCACATTAATTGATCTTGGTACATTAGCCAGAGAAGGCTATGAAGCCCCTTTAGCCGTTGCTTATACCTCATTAGTCAACACCATTAATAATATTGCAGAACGAGATCAGTTTTTAGAACGAGAAATTGTCTTTGCCACAGATGAAGCCCATATGATCACCACTAACCCATTGCTTGCCCCTTATGTGGTTAAGGTCGTCAAGATGTGGCGTAAATTGGGTGCATGGTTATGGCTAGCAACCCAAAATTTAGAGGATTTTCCGTCTACGTCGAAGAAGATGCTAAATATGATTGAGTGGTGGTTGTGTTTAGTGATTCCACCTGAAGAAGTTGAAGAAATCGCTCGATTTAAGAAGCTTACACCAGAACAAAAAGCCATGTTGCTATCAGCAACCAAAACCCCCCGTTGTTATACCGAAGGTGTTGTCCTCGCCAGTCGTATTGAAGCGCTATTTCGTGCTGTTCCTCCTAGCTTATATCTTGCATTAGGTATGACTGAAAAAGAGGAAAAAGCAGAGCGAAAAGAACTGATGGTAGAGCATGGTATTAGTGAGCTAGAGGCAGCCAAACGGATAGCGGTGAGGCTGAATGAGGTGAGGGGGATTGTTGATAGTGGGTATTATTAAATAATGTAAAAATATGTGAATTGAATTATGATTATGTGGTATAATGCAAATATCGAGAGTGATTGTGTTACTAAACTTATACAACTTTGAATAAATAATATTTATTCAGGTTCTCTTTTTATCTTCACAGATAAAAATTGCAATAATTAAAATTTAAATATACCTGAATTTTGAAAGTTATAAAGAAATACTATATATGTGCAAATTTATTGCATGGAGATAGTATTTAATCACTTCATAAAAAGCCCTCAGTAAATTTTCATTTTTTATAATTATGAACTTAATAGATAAAAAATACTGCTAGCGTTTGGGCAAGAACAATAAAACAAGGAGAGATACATATGTGCAAAGAAATGCAAATAAAGTTTATGAAGGAACTTCAAAAGCTTTATACTGATTTAATAGCATCTCATGCAACATTATATCAGCCAACGAGGATTCAAATTTCTAGACAAACTATTTTGTTTGAACATCTGGAAAAAATAACCTATTGGTTAGATAAAAACATCTAAGTTATAAAACTTAATTATTTAAATAAAGGGTGAGTTAAATATTTAATTCACCCTTTTATTCGTTAATTAAAAATTATTTTTTTCTTCATAAATACAATCAATATAATATTTCCCTTCATTCCTTGATATCCATTTCTTGATTAGTTTTGCTTTCTCTAAGGTGGAAAATAGTAACTCTGCATCTTGGTTATTGTTAAGATTCAAAGTTGCAGTTTTTTGATTAAATATTTTATTAAATTCTTTTTCTTGAAGCTTATCCACAAGGTTAGCGATTTCTTCTCTATCCTTATAATTGTTATTTATTAATCGTACTATTAGGTTAATAGAAAAATTATCATTATTTGATAATTTAATTAATGATATTAATATTTCATTAGTGATATCTAGTTCGTCAATGAATGATTCATGACATTCTTCACGATATTTATATAATAATGATGCTTTTTCTGAGTTTGAAAATAGATTGGAATCATTAATAGCAATCAACATACTTTCGAGGAGTTCATTATCTTGTTCATAAAATAAATAATAATTTTCGTCTGAAAATAATACTTCTTTAAATTTAGAAAGCCATAATATAAAAGATTCTATATTCTCTTTACTCTCATTTGGAGAAAAGCATTGTATTGCATTTTTATAAGATTCATTATTTAATGGTGCTTTGTTATTCACTATTAATCGTAGGAAATTAGCTAAGCTTAGTTGTTCATCCCAGGAATGAGTATTTATATAAACAGGTTTTAACACTAAGTTGTATGCATTGTCACTAATGTTATCATTACAAATAACTTTCATATATAAAAGGTCATAATTGTCCCCTTCAATCAGATCTATTTCATCATAGCTTAGAATTTGTGCATGTTCTTCAATATATTGAGTTAATACATCTAAATTGCAATCTTCATAGATATAATCTAATAACACTTTCCAGCTAGGTGTAACATGATTATGATGAAAGAAAAGGTCATGATAAGAATAAATATTATCACTATTTTCAGTGTCTATTTTTTCTGGGAATTTACGTAAATTATCTATAGTAAATTGCATTTCCTCAAGTATTTTAACTTTAAGACTATTATCAAGATCTGGATGAGTAAGAATAGAAACAATTGATTCACTATTTTCTTTAGAATATATAAAAATTTCTGATACGAAAGTATTAATATTATCATTTATATAAGATTTAACATCAGTTAATTCTTCATCGTTTATTAATGACCAAGGATGCTCATCAACTTGCTCACAAGAGACATTTTTATCTTGTAGTAATCCAGCAACTACGATTCGGTAACTGGATTTATCGAGATTATATAATTTATTTTTAGCAATAAATTCTAGTGCTATAGTTTCATTAGGTGTTATAGGCATAGAAATATCGTTATAAATCACCTCAAGTTTCTTTATATTATCAAGAAAATATTGAATATGTTCTTCCTCCACGCTTGATATCAATTTAAATCCTTGATTTATAATAAATTGACAATATTTTCCTTTATCTTCTGAAATATCCGGTGATACCAAAGCAATCATTTTAGTTGCTATTGATATAGATGTATGGTTTTGCTCATGATCTTCAATTACGGTAATCATTTTGTCTAAATAACTATTTTCTTTTAGAGATAATAGAATGAAATTCATAAAGTTTTTATAATCTGTAAACTTATCTTCTAATATAGAATATATTTCTAAAATATCTATTGATGAGTATGTGAAAATAATACCTATCATCGAAGATAAGAGATCTCTTTTTTTATAATCTTTGCTTTCTAATAATAAAGTTATGATTTGGTAATGAAGTGCCCCAGAACGATATAAATAATTATTTTCAATTAATTCTGCTAGAACATCATCTGGTTTATCTAAGAAATAATTCTCGTTAATTTCCTTAAAGCTAATATGACGACCTACCTCTTGGATATAATCATTATCGTTAATAGATATAGAGCCTTGATGGAAAATTGAGCGGAACATCATGTAGTCTTGCATGATATAGCCATTAGTAAGAAGATGATATAAAGCTTCAAAACCACCAAAATCAAATCCACTTTTGAGCGTTTTTAATTGCTCAGAGTTAATAATTTCAGGAATATTGCATTTTTCAATATAACTTTCAGCAAGAATTTTAAATTGTTCCCAACCAATTAATTCTAATAGTTTAGCTAAAGTAATTGCATTTCTAGTTTTAATTTTTTCTTTAGTTTCTTTTATCTCCTTTATGGTTTTTTTATATTCTTCTGCCTTACTATTTTTAACAAATTCAACTCGTCGGTTATATTCTTCAATTATTAAGTTTTCTTTAATTTTGACAAAGTCATTGTATCCATTATGGCCATATCCTATATATATCGGTTCTTCATCATTAAAAAAAACTATAAATTCCTGTTCGTTTTCAATAAGTTTTTCTGGTGAAACTTTATTATAAGGTCGATTATAACCATGATTTTCTTTAGCGAAGTAGATTTTATTCCATAGTTCTGGATGAATAAACTTGCTAATAATTTGTTTACGTATTTCCATATCGGAAGTTGCAGATTCATTTTTTATGGCTATTAAGTTTTTGTTAAGCTCTTCTAATTTTTTATCAAGTAAACCAAAATGGTTTTTATGTAGTTTATAAAGACGATAATCTTGAATAATGGAATAAAGTACACCATGTCTTTTATCTACAAGATTATAATCTTGTGCATAAATATTTTTATAAAATATTAAAGCAAAGATCTTCTCTTGATCTTTAGTATTATTGACGACATTTTTAAATAAATTGAACTCATTAACAATGTTTTGAAGCGATCTCATATCATTAATATATGCAGACATCTGTTTTAAAACTAACTGTTTATTTACAGGGAAATTATTTAATTTATTTTTTAGTAGTGTATAAGCATTACTTGAATCCATTATAGGAATTATGGGTAGAATAAAGTCAAAAAACTTAGTTTTAATATCTGCACCAAGAAAGATATCATCACGACAAGCATAAATAAATCTGACTGGATCAGTTGAAATGTTATTATTAACAATCTGATTAATTTCTCTCAGTTTTATGAATACTTCAGTATTTCCCAATCTGTCAAGGTCTTCAAAAATAACAATCTTATACTTTGAACGAGAGAAAAAATAGACGATTTCGTCTAAGCAATTATTTAGTAGGGATGGCTGTTCATTAGAGGTGAGATCAACGCTACCTTGCAAAAAAGCTATTTTGCTAAGTTTAATTTTTTTGTCGAATATGCCGGCTTTAGATGCACTTCGTACAACACAAAAAACAAAAACTAATCCTATTATGAGGCTAATAAATAATCTTTCAGGATAAGCATTTATAATGTTATTAATAATAACTTCATTAATATTAAACCATGATAATATTTTTTTGGGGAATAAAGATATTGATAATATTATTAAAGGAATAATTATTGATATCGTATTAAAAAATAAAGAAAAAATATGTTTTTTATTTCTATTTTGAATACGGTCAAGACGTGAGTCAGGTAGGTTATCTTTATTTTCTTTATATAGAATTTGTTGAAGTATACTTAGCTCTATTTCTGTATTTTCAGGTGGTTCAGGATCATTTTTACCAGATATGGAAAAATCAGCTAAAGATACATTAATAAAATTTTTTGTGTCTCTAAAGTTTAAATAGGACAAAATAACAGTACTTTTCCCCGCACCATAAGGTCCTGTAATTGCAATATTTTTTACATCTTTTTTAGAAAAGGCGAAATCTAAGGCTTTAAAATAGGGTTTGACAGTATCATCAGTAACTATTTTAGGGGTTAGAGTATTGTAATCACCTTGTTGTTCATCATCTGAAATATCATTCTTTTTTGCTGAAAATCGTTTTTTTATCTTTTCCCAAAAAGTCATGTTTGTTCCTTATCCTTGACTAAAAGTAAGTCTTATCACAAGTACCAAAACTTGGTGATAAACTATCTAAAAAATAAATGATTAAACAATACTAGCTTAAAGTTTGGTTATCTCAATATAAACTTCAATATCTGTTCTTATGCTCAATAATTTACTTATTTTTGTAATATCAATGGAATAGTTTAGAAGCGTTACTAACTAAATAAGAGGAGATTGTATATATGAAAGAAAAGCGTAATGACAAAGAGGAAAGCATGATTACAACACAAACAGAAAAAGAACCACGAGGGTTCTTTTTCATAAACTTTAATTTTCGGCTATGCCACTTAAGGCGTCGCAGGAATGGAAGCCGTTCCATTAATCCTGCCAGTTGACTATATTCTAAGGCGTTAGAAATCTTTCTTCAATTTTATATTTATAAAAATTTTTTTATTTAGCTATAATTGCTAATTCTAGTAAGTGTTTTTTAATAAACTAAAAATTTTATAATTTTAAGAAAGGAGTTTTTATGGATGTTTCTTCTATATTAAACGGGTTGAAAATACTTATACCATTATTACCATTTTTTAAAAAATTATTATTTTTTGATACATTTTTTTCGTTATCCAACAAAGAAAAATCCGAGGCTATAACATATCTAAAAGAGTGCGCTGATGAGCATGAACCTTTAGATAAGTATAAGCAAGAATTGATGTTATTAGATTATAAAATGTCAACAAACTATTTGTTAAATGATTATATCTTAAAGTATTTTATCTCTAATAAATTGAAAAATATTAAATTTTGTAATTCCATTTTTTTATTAAAAGACTTTTATAGTTATAATGATTTCAATGTTAAAATGAAAACTAAGATGATTATAATTCCTATCATTGTCCTTATTTTAGGTATTGTTTTTGGATGTGGGGCTACATTTTTTGTGGTTAGTGAAAATCAGTTTCCAAAATCTTTATTGGACTGGTTTTTTTTTGGAGGATTAACTTTAGTTAGCATTCAATATATATATTATTCTTCTTATACTTTATGGTGTTATTTTCATATGGTTAGAAAAGTAAATGATTTTAATATTTTTATATCATTAGTGCGTATAAAAATATTATTACAAAAGTTTAAATAACATTTTATAATGCAACATATTATTATCTTTAAATTCAAGGTATTATCATATTTCTAGACTTATATTTTTGAGTATAGATAAACAAATATTATCCAATTAACACTTCTTCACTGCATTTCCTGCCAATTCAAAGCACCCTATACCTTTTCTTTTTACAGGGTGCTTTATGAAACCACCAAAACTATTAATTTTATTATTAGTGCTTTCAACTCAATCAGTTGCATCAACTACTATCTACACTGATAGCAATATTCCTTTACTTAATACTGAAGGTAACCAAATTATTTATTTGGATTCACCTGATATTATTCAAAAGCAATTATTTAATGATTTATCGCGTGATCCCAAGCAAGCAGAACAGCAAGTGAGAAGTATTATTCAGTCAGCAAATTGGCAACAAAAACAGCAACAAATCACACAAGCTTATCAAGGTGTTCTTCACGCTTATTCATTGAAACTCGCGAAATATCCTGCGGTTGTTTTTGATGATCGCTATGTGGTTTATGGCATCACTGATGTTGTTCTGGCTGAAAAACATCTCACTGAATTTTTGGAACACCAATAATGGGGCGATTAAAGCGGTTTAGTGCGTTTGCACTTTGTCTTACTTTTCAACCCATATCAGCAAATGCGATTAACTCAGCTCAAATCATTGCAAGTGCATTATCACCACACTGTTTGGAATACAAAATTGTGGGGATATGTTACTGGCTATTCTGCACACCATTTGGGTGCTCAGTAAAAACATCAGTAAAAGTCAGTCATTATATTCCTAATGCCGTTGTTTCTAGTTACGACCAAACAGGGAGCAATCCATGGGCAGAAATATCACCTTTAGGAGCAGGAATATCGGGCTTTGCTGAAGGTGGTGGCGCCAATAAACAAAAACGAGTAAGAAATAAAAATAACCTATATTTTAAGAATGCGGATGTGATTGGACATCCTGCATTAGCGTCTCCTATATTTGGGCAATTCATGAGGCAAATAAATTATGCTTGCTCTAGCCCAATTAAAGCTTTTATGCCTTATTTTCTCAGTACCCTCGATGGATTGATGTGGCGTTCTGGCTTACCTGAATCTCTTTATCCTGAAGCGTTAATTCCAAATATGCGTGAAATAGGCTCCACAGTTAAGGGCAATATGTGGGGCAATATTTATCCTCGCAGTGGTTTTGTGACACAAGTAAATGACTACAAAGCCTCGGCAGTTGTGGCTCAACGGGCTATCGATATTGTGACACGAACAGGACAGCTTCATGTTTATCAACCGTTAATAAGCCGTTCTTATCATGGATATTGGGCGCCAGAGCCTATTACTGAAAATACAGGTACTCGCAATCATAAATGGCAAAGACTTTCGCCTTCAACTTCCTCTTCTTGTTCTACTTTTCCTGATGATGCTCAACCTATTGCGAATGATGGCGGTTATGCGTGGGCACTTTGGCAACCTTACAAATGCTGTAAACGTCGAGGACAAATTTTTCTGTATAGCTTTAATTTTCAATAAAAAGGAAAGTGTATGAAAGATAAAAGCTGGCTTTATAGCTGTGTTGTGGTGGGATATTTTGCCTTGAGTTTTCCTGCTTTTGCTACTTTTGAAGTCGATAGCCATGTTGTTAGCACGGACTCAAGTAAAGGCATGAAAGGAGCAATCAGTGATTACTTATTTTATACCATAGGCGGTGGAACGGTGATTTCACAACCGCCGAGTCACAGTAATATGCAAAAGCTTAGTATCGGTCTGGGTTGGAATAGCGATTTGATGTGCGGTAATTTTGATATCAATACTACGGTTAAAAATCAGCTAAATGGTGCCACGCGTGGTTTTAAAGATATGATGAGCAATGTCATCAATAGCGCCACGGGTGCCGTTGCAAGTTTACCTGCCATGATTATTCAGCGTGCTAATCCTGGTCTTTATGAGTTGCTCACTAACGGTGTATTACAAGCCAGTGTCTCATTCGATAAAGCCCAACTCAATTGCCAAAAAATGTCGCAGAAAATGGCGGATTATGCCTATTCAAATCAATGGACGCAGTCTGCTATTGGAGAAGAGTTTAAACGAGTTGTCGCAACCACATCAGATGCAGTCAGTGCCGATAATCAATTGAAAACCTCAACAGGAAAAGAGGGAGTTAGGTGGATTGGTGGTAAAAAACGAGGCGGTATCGGTCAACCCGCAATCAAACCCACTTATGATCTGGCAAAAGCCGGTTTTAATATTTTGAATAAACAGCCCATCACAAGCCATCATCTAGTTAATGAGTCTGCTTGTAATGGCTCTCTTTGCCGACGTTATAAAACCAGTGACGAAGCTGCGAAAGCGGTTGTGAGTGTATTGGGGGATAGGGCGATCCGCACTTGTTCTGAAACAAAAGAATGTCGTAGCGGAGGCGAAGAAAATAAATCAGGTACATCAACGGTAGGTGTTGGGTTCTCGCCAATGCTTGAAGAAATCACACAAGAGAACATGGCTCTATTAATTAAGCTTGTGAATGGGCATTTAAAACCGAATTCGACAAATTTAGCACAATTAAAAACAGGTGATTTAGCGGTATCAAGAGGCGTTATTCAAGCGTTAAAAGAGGATCCTGATAATGTGGCATTAGTACAACGTTTGGCAGGTGAATTGGCGATGTCAGATACCATTGCAACGGCATTTGGTATGCGAAGAATGCTGATTGCAGGGCAATCAGAACCTCATGTCGCTGAGCATAAAATAGCATTAGAAGAAACGGATCGCCGTCTTACTTTCCTCGATAGAGAAATTCTGGCATTAAAAAATGAAATGGAAATTCGTAAATCTATTAGCAATAACACGCTGTTAATGGTGTTGAGCCGACAAGAAAGCCGTGATACTGAAAATGGCGCCCATCAACCCATCACACAAAGTGATAAGGCAATTCATCAGTTAAATCAGAAGGTAGATCATTAAGATGACGACAGAGAGTTATCTTGAACTTGTATTACTTTTTATGGCATGGCTGATTAACAATTCATTGTGGATGCTCATTATCACAACAGGTCTTTTTGCCCTTCCATTAGCGATTAAAATTGCAGGGATCTGGTTAAAAGCACGAGAAGAGGGAGAGGATGAAGGTAATAAAGGGATTTTAGTCTTATCGCGTATGGAAAATACGCTCTATATTGCGTTTGTTGTGATGACGTTTTGTGCCGTTCCGTTGTGGAAAATCAATGTTTCTACATTACATTTTGATCGTACTCGCTCAGCACAATGTAGTATTAATGTGCCGAAACCCGCAGATTCAGGATATGGTGCGTTAATAGCAGAATTTAATGGTCAAACGGCAAAAGTACCTTTGTGGTGGTATCTAGTTCATTCATTATCTAAAGGTGTGACGCATGCAACTATCGCGACTATTCCTTGTAGTAATGATTTTCGATTGCTACGTTTTGAAGTACAGAATACTCAATTAATAGATCCTATTCTTCGCCAAGAAGTACAAGCATTTGCGACCCAATGCTATGCCAAAGCATATTATAAGTTAAAAAATCTTCATTCTGGATTATCTCCTCAAATAATGGAGGGTGCTAATTGGATTGGCTCTGATTATTTTTTGAATACAATCGGTTATTACGATTACTATACTGCAACATCCCCTCAACAAGCATGGTCCTATAATGAAAACCGAGATAGCGGATATGCCAATGTTGGTCGTGGCGGTTATCCAACATGTAAAGCATGGTGGAATTCGACGACTCAAGGCTTAAAAAAGCGTTTATTAGCCCATTTCGAACCACGCACCATTAATATGATGAAAGCCAAGTCACCAGATAATTGGGAAGAGGGATTATTACGTTGGTTAGTGAGTCCTCAAAGTATCCATTTAGCCAGTAGTGGTGACACTTATATGATGGGTAACCAGCAAGGTCAAAGTGCAAGTATTGATACAGGAATAAAACAGGCTATCAGTAGTTTAGGGGCATTCTTAGCTCAAACGACACAACTACCTGCTTTTGATGCATTGCGTCAAGGCTTACCGATGATCCATGCGATTTTACTAATGGCTTTGGTTATCATTATTCCGCTGGTTTTGTTGCTGAGTGCTTATGAACCCAAAATAATTATTACACTTACCTTTGTGATGTTCGCATGGCTATTTGTCCCATTTTGGTGGGCATTGGCCAGTTGGTTAGACGATAAATTGATCGAATTACTGTATGCGAGTTACAAAGGATATAGCAGTGATTTTAATATTTGGTTAGCAAGCACTGGTTCTGATGGTTGGATCATGAATTTAGTGCTTGGCGCTATGTATATTGTGTTACCGCTTTTCTGGTTTGGTGCCGTAAGTTGGAGTGGTGTAAATCTTGGATTTGCGGTGTCTTCAGCTATTTCAAGTAGTTCAAAAGGCACACAACAAGCTGGTGCTCAAGGTGGTTCGGTAATGATGGATGCGGTTAAAAATATTGGCGTGAAAAGTAGTTATAGAAAATGATTTATTATATATAAAATATTAATTGAATGATCTTCTAAAAGAAAACGGGCTCTTGAAATTATTTCATTTGCCCGTTAAATATAGTGTATCTGGGTATATTCAAAAAATTACCCACCGATGGCCGCTAAGCCAGAAAACCAAGTTTTATGGTTTTTTAATGAATTATCCAAAGTAGCCCATGTAATATTTTTTGAAGTATCGTTTTCTTTAATTTTTACATTAATAATATTCTTTAATTTAGTAAAGTTTTCTTCTTTTTTAGAAAAACCATTACGATAAAGCCAATCCTTTAATTCATATTCTTGGCTCATATTAACAAAGTCATGATCTGATTTAGACATAAAACACCTCATCTATTTAGTTAGGTTAATGTAATACTAATAACATAGACTGTATAAAATGACAGTGTTTGGGTGATTATTTTTATTTTTTATCTTAAAAAAGAGATCTATATCACCGAAAGGCCTTTATTAAGTTTAAATTAGTAAAACTAAAATAGGCTAAATTATAATTTAACCTACCTACTAAGCATTCTTATTGTTTACTCTTCAAATATTACCTCGTTGTTTTTAACAACAGCCAATGCTTCTGTGCTAATCATTGCACCAGCGATTTGAAAGAAGCGCCTTAGGGAAATCGCAAGCTAACATCATCATTATCTGAGAGATGATACCTTCGGGTGATAATAAGCAAGATAATACGAACAATGAAGATACCACCTGCGCTATTTGAGGCACTCTGTTATGACTGATGTAATAAAGTCATCTGCAAGAGGAGCATTAAGCGATAGAAACGAGGTAGCGTCACTTGTGTAAAAGCGTAAGCGATACCAAGTGACGCTACGCGCAAACAGCACGCTTTAGCTTATGGTATCTACCTTTTCAATGATAACTACAGTCTGACACACTCGTAGTGACAATATTAAGGACAACTCACTCGAAAAATTAAAGGAGAAATTAGCTCGGTATCGATGGCAATATCAGCGAAAGCTGATAGATGGAGGTAGTCTGATTTTATTTATCAGGACGGTTTATACCGCGAACAGCTCTGAGAGCTGGGGAGCCTCGTAAAAACTCAACTTATTGTCGCCCTGATGCACAGATACCCGCTAAAGTGAAAATATAACCATGCCGTCAGGGAGTTTTGTTTTATATATAAAAATATGATTGTGGAGAACTTATTTGTCCAAATTAAGCAAACAATTAACTACATTAGCAAAACAAGGAGGCGGAAGTTTTAAAACCGTTGCGGATCGCTTGAAACTCGCTTCTCGTATTGCCGATAGAATGGCAAAACTGAATATTCAAATTCGTGATGTAAAACATATCAAAACAAACCATATCGAGCTTTATATCAAAAGCCGTCAGGAAGACGGTATTTCGAAAAGAACACTTCAAAACGAAATGGCAGGCATTAGGAATATTTTAGCGGTTGCAGGCAGAACAAAGCTTGCCTCACCTCAACATGAAAAGCTAAGTAATCATGCGCTTGGTTTATCAAATGCGAGCCGTGATGGCACGAAAGTGGCTATTAGCGAAGAACGGTATTTATCTGCTTTTTATCATGCAGAAAAGCAAGATATGGGAGTTGCAATGACCATGCAACTAGCACGTTATTTCGGGTTACGCACTGAAGAGGCGATACAGTCAGCAAAGTCATTAAAAACATGGCAACGCGCTCTACTTCAAGGTGAGAAAAGTGTTCGTGTTGTTTTTGGTACAAAAGGGGGAAGACCTAGAGATACGACCATTATTGATCGTGACAAAATGTTATATGTCGTCAATCAAGCCTTGAATTTAGCTTCCCAATCTAACGGTAAATTGATTGATAAACCCGATTTAAAATCTGCTATAGATCGCTATCGAAATGTTGTCAGAAATGCCAGGCTAACAGGTAAATACGCACCTCATAGCTTACGTTATGCATGGGCAGTAGATGCAATGGATTATCATAAAAATAATGGAATGAGCGATGATGAAGCTAAGGCAATGGTCTCTATGGATTTAGGGCATGGTGATGGACGAGGGCGCTATGTTGAGCGTGTTTATAATAAATTGGAAATGAGTAATTAAATATATGTGTCATTTTAATTTGAAGATCTAGGTTTTTACCATGATCTTCAAATAAATTTAGTCATATAGAAAAATTAAGTATTGTCAATTTTCATTGAATTGTCAGCCCCAATAGTTAATATAGTTTCGTTACTTTTAGTTAGTCTCATAAAGTCATTTCGACTCAGCACTTTTAATAGTTTTCTAATTCCTCTTCCACCCCGTGAAATATTTACTCTAGTACTTATTTTATCCGGATCTATATAGCTATTAAGTCCATTAACAGAGCAAAGGGCGTAGAAGCGAAGATTTGCTGAATATTTTAAAAAAGTATTTTTTCTATCTAAATTTATCCAACCTATCATATCTAATATATCATCATAATGTTTACGTAAAAGATTACAGCTTGCATGAGCACCATAAATCGGGGTCTTATAATTAGGTTTTCCTGTATATGGATCATCATAATGAAATTTCCAAATTGCTTCATGATGGGATAATCGGTTGCGTAATGTTTTAATTCTAACAAATGCATCATGAATCGTTGAGCGTTCGTAACCCATTGGTGCATTTGGAAATACTATAGGCGTAAGATTTGGCCAAAGGAGTCTATATCCATGTGTATCTTCGTATATTGATGTGAGTAAATGAACCCAAAATCCAAAAGTTAAACCTGAAATGATTCTATCAGGGGTTGGTTTTTTCCCCTCTTTACTAATAAGTTCTTTGGCTTGTTGAACTAGATTTTCTTCTTTTACTTTTCGAGCTAATATTTTATTTCCATATTGATCTAATAAATAGCCATGAGTATCTTGCCTGTGTTTAGTTAATGTTGCTCGTTTATATCGTTCAATCGGTTTTATTTTACTATTTCCTATATATCTAGGTAGATCAGTAATCCAGTTATTATTAGGAGTCCATAATCCTTTAGAACCTTTAGGAGGATGAGATAAAATAGCTAAATTTATAGCATTTCTTAATGTGACTTCTAAACATTGAAAAGCGGGTAACATTGCGCCTGATAAGGCTTTATTCCAATGATAGGCTGCAATAACTTGAGTGGGTTGCACTTTTAAATGTTTCTCATAAATATCTAATCTACTTTTAGATATGTAATCAGAATATATCACAGATTTACTCCAAAAATTTATTGACAGGTGTTAGGTATGTATGGCTTAATCTTCATATTAAGGCGGAGTCGCCTCTTTGAGGTCTCTCGCGAAAAAAGCATCTTGGAAAAACCACCTTAGGGTGGTTTTTCTCGTTATAAAAATCGATATTTATTATTATATAAATAATCTATTGTTATCGTTGTATTCATATAAGAACCTATTTTTTTCATTATTAATTTTTTAAAATAAACTTATTGTAATTCTTTTTTTTCTCGAAAAAATATTTTTGTTTGATTATTTTATGAAGTTTATAGGCTTACTAGATTTGAATCTAATTTATAATGAAGATGTCTACAATAAACTTGATATGAATGATTAATAAAACAAACTTGTTTATAGCACATAAAATTAATAACGTTTACCTGTTAATTCGTTGTTTATAACAACAGCCAATATTTCCGCAATCTGAAAGAAATGCCTTAGGGCGATTGCAATATTTATTAAATCAACTTTCTTTATTTCACCCCAAATGGGAATTGCTTCCCCATTTGGTGGCAATTCCCCTTTTTTAACAGGAATTGCCTATGAAACAGGAATTAATAGGTCGTACATCCTCACGGCAAAACGATCTTTATCACATAGTGACAAATAAGATTATTGAAGCATTAGAAAAAGGAACAGAACCTTGGCGTAAAACTTGGGATACTGAAAATGAAGGGCTACCTGTTAATGCAGCAACGGGGCGACATTACAGTGGTATTAATGTCATGCTGTTATGGATAGGAGCGGTTGAAAAAGGCGTTAATTCAAATCGATGGCTGACTTTTAATCAAGCAAAATGTGCAGGAGGCAGTGTTCGCAGAGGCGAAAAATCTACATTAGTTACGTTATTTAAACCTTTTACTGAAGATAGTTCTGACAGTGAGGTTGAAGATAAACTAACTTATTCATCACGCTGTTTTATGGCACGTTTCCATCTTTTTAATATTGAACAATGTGAAAATTTGCCAGAGCATTTTTATGCTAAAAAGCCAGTTCTTCTTGATGTTGAACGTATTGATAGAGCTGAGAGTGTGGTGATAAGTAGTGGTGTACCGGTGATACATCGTTATCAGGATTGTGCATATTATCATCCGAAAAATGATCATATTGTTATCCCAGAAATGGGGCAGTTTCATTCAGTGGAAGATTACTATTGCACATTACTTCATGAATTGGTGCATTCTACGGGGCATGCTTCAAGACTTGCTCGAAAAGGAATAATGACTCCATTATCCCAAAAAATGAGTAACCCAGTTTATGCTTTTGAGGAACTTATTGCAGAAATTGGAGCGGCTTTTTTATGTGCTGAGTTAGGTATTCAAGGTCATTTGCAACATGAAAGTTATATTGCATCATGGTTAAAAATACTTAAAGAAGATCATAAAGCCATATTTAGAGTAGCGCGATATGCCAAGGAGGCATTTGAGTATTTAATATTAAATACGAATAAAAAATAATTATTATTTAGCTAAGTAATATAACGATAATAGATAGAAAAAGGCTTCCGTTTTAGGAAGCCTTTTTATCTTTCGCTAACAGAATCCAAGGCCAAATAGCTTCATACTGTTCTGCGTATTCTATTCAGTGAATTTATCGTCATTAAATTGAAAGTTAACGAGCGAAAAATAGTATTTAATATGAATTTTATACTGGATTAACTTTTATATTAAATATCTATTATTTAATAGCATTGTTTATTTTATTAAAGCTTATTATCATAAATGGAACTTTATATGTTAAATCTGAAATTACATTTTCAGCGAATAGGTTTATTCAAAAAAATTAAAAAAGAAATAAATTCAAAAACTCCACCAAACTCTATTTTCCCCATATCATTAAACGAGCTTCTCTTATCATCTCATCGTCAACAATTATTAAAATCACTTTGGAATTCATCTTCTTTGTCTCAAGAGGCTTATATCCAGTTTTATAAAATACCCTTAGAGCAATGTGTTTTCTTAATGCAACAGTTCCCATTAAGTGAAAAAGGAGCCTATAACTATTTAGGCGGAATGGTTGATTACATGCTTGAAGTTGTAACACGTGCCTCTAAATTGTCTAAAAATCACATGCTTCCTATTGGTGCTTCACCAGAGGAACAAGCTGAGCAAAGTACAGTATGGCATGCTGTTATTGTTTATGCCTCGTTGTTTTCTTGTGCGGAATATTTATGTCATTTTGAAGTTGAATTCAAAAGTGGAAAACGATGGTTTCCATTGCAGGAGGCATTAACGGAGCCTTATCGATTTCGATTTATCTCTGAAATATCACAAAATCAAATGAGATGTTTTGGTGCGATGCTTGCGTGGAAAATAATTCCATCCGATGCAATAAATTGGTTAAGCCAATATCCTAAAGCGCTTGAGGCGCTATCAATGTATTTAACAGGATTTAGAGAACAAACAGGTATAGTAGACGAAATTGTTTCTAAAGCGGTTGCTTTAACACTTGCACCATTTCAACGTGAGATATCATTGCCTGAAAGTGATGTGTTATCAGAAAATATATCGCTAGAAAAAAGAGAGTCTACCGTTATACCAGAAATGCAATTACACCAGGCTGATAATCAAATCACCGATATGGGTGATGCCTTTTGGCAGTGGCTAATTGAGGGGTGTGTGAATGCTCATCTCTCTATGAATCTACCTAATGCACATATTCACATTATTGCAGGATATGTTTTTATTGTTACTCCCAATATTTTTTATGTGTTTTTAACTGAAATGAAATTACCGAAACAAGACAAAAATAAGCTTCAAAAAGCGTTTGAGAGACTGAAATACCATCGTCATGATCGAGGTAATATGTTTACTTGTCGGCTCTTTCAAAATGAATTATTAGAAGGGCAATTTAAAAAATTAAGTGGCTACTTAATTCCAGCAAATAAAATATTCACAAGCAATAATAAGCCTACTGAAAATCCATTACTGGTTGTTGTATAAAGATTTTGCAATGAATTTGCGATGTGGCATTTGCTTATTAAATTGTTTGGTGAAATATCCATCAGCGATAGAAAATAATAATAGTAATTCTACTAAAACAGTCTTGCTCCTGTTGATTAATCACGGTATCTTTCACTCGCACCTGCAAAATCAGGTGTCGGGATTGGTCTCCTGCATTGATTATCTATTGGCGACATATTAATACGTTTCGTATTTTTATTATGTTGTTCACACAGCTGTACCTCAATGGTGAGCTGGACGGTGGCATCGTAAGATGCGCCAGTGTCCAATAGAGCTGGTAAGGCCAACTCCGTTCAGTTCACCACCAGTAAGATTGGCCTCTTCAGTGGTGAATTCAGCAATCATCTATTGGAGGCGGTCTTATGACTACAACCCCTAACTCAACTCATCCATTACTTGCTATTCAGTTCGATTCCACAACAGATTTCATAACACTCGTTGATTATTGCGATACTTTTGTAGATGCATTGATTAAGTTTGATGATCTTGCACTTCAAATGGCATTATGTTGTCGGCTTAATGCCTGTTTAACACTCTTGCAATCGACGTTAGATGAGCCTATCCCTCCCCATTTGGTGAAATGTTTTATTGCCAATAAAACACCGCCAAGCCTTCCTCGCTTTGATTTTGAATGTACTGAACTTTGCCAGCATTGCATTACGCTGACTCAATTTCTTGCAGAATTAGGTTTTTCAAGTGAAAAGGGAAAAAGTCTTGTTTGGTTATTGAATGATTTAATTAATTACTTTGTTGCTGAAATGCGAGCGCCTAGATGGTTACGCACTCTTGATGGAGTGAAATCTCTTGATGAGGTAATGGTATGACTTTTAAACAGGAGCAACAAAAAAGTCATCATCTAAAGTTATATGGTTGTTATTTGATAGTTTGTTCGTTTTGTATCAGCGATAACAGCACCCATTGTCGTGTTTTACTGATTGTTGTATATGAGCATGTTATGGATGACATCACTTTTGAGTTTCTTATTGAGCAGTATTTTTATTATAAATTATTACGTCCTACGACAATAAGAAGTTACCGTAAGGTTCTTCGTACATTTGAAGAATTTACTTCGTTAAAACCTGCTCAGGTTGATCAATTAACCGTTCTGCAATGGCGACATATTGTTTTAGGTGATAATAAACGCTCAAGTAGAACATGGAACAATAAAGTGTCTCATATGAGAGCACTGTTTAATTTTGGAATGGAACAAGAGTTATTGCCCCATAAAAAGAATCCTTTTAATGGCACGGTTGTTCGTGCAGGAGCTAAAAAGAAAAAGGTTCTGACTAAGTCACAGATGGATGATATGTACCGTCGAATGGCGCACTATCTAGAACTTGAAGAAAAGCAAGGTTATGGCTATGTGTGTGATGGGCGAAAAAATGCATTATATCCAGCGTGGTTTTGGATGACGGTCATGAATGTGTTTCGTTATACCGCCATTCGCCAAGGGCAACTTCTGCATATTAGATTGAATGATATTAATCTTGAAGAGAAATGGATCCATTTATGTGAGGAGGGGGCTAAAAATCACCGTGAACATCGGGTACCGATTGTTTCTGCGTTATATCCATCACTAGAAAATTTAGTGAAAGAAGCACAAAAGGCAGGAGTAGAACCAACAGACCAAGTGTTCAATGTCGGGTGGTTTGATTTAATGAAAAGAAAGAAACATCCCAAGATCATGGGAGAATATCCATTACGCTCATTTTTCAAACGCTTATCAGCAGAATGTAACTTTATCATATCACCACATCGCTTTAGACATACTGTCGCAACGCATATGATGCAATCACCAGAACGTAATCTTTATGTTGTGAAAAGGCTATTAGGTCATGCCAGTATTACATCGACATTAGAATACATTGATGAAAGTGTTGATAACTTGCGAGATATACTTGAAGCGGAATTGATGTGATGAAAATAACAGGAGGAGTATCAAGATTTGACAGTGATTAGGAAAGAAAGTAAAAGTTACAAATAAAAAAAACAGCCTTGGTATGAACAAGACTGTTTAGTTTAAGAGTTTCAACATAAAGTGACAGTGCTAAACTATATTTTTCAACTCTTGTTTGCCCTCTCAGTGATTTAAGTCACTGACGAACAAAAGAAATATGGTGCCCGAACTCGGAATCGAACCAAGGACACGGGGATTTTCAATCCCCTAGTTAAAAAGCTTGATGTAATTCACTAATGTAATTATTTTTTTTTGACTTCTCACCCAGAATGTGCTGAGTGAGAAAAATGACTAGAATTGTTCCAATTATATCAACAAAAGGCGGAGCCGGAAAGTCAACCAAAGCCGGCAATATCGCGGGTTTTTGTGCTGATGCCGGGTTGAAAACCCTGTTGATCGACGGTGATCATTCCCAGCCGACTGCCAGCAGTCTGTTTAAACTCGAATACGAAGCGCCAAACGGCTTGTTTGAGTTGTTAATGCAACTGACCGATCTTTCCCGGCCGGATACCATCATATCACGCTCCGTTATCCCTAATCTGGACATCATCATTTCTAACGATCCGCATGATCGTCTCCCGGCGGCTATATTGCATGCGCCTGACGGCAGAATGCGTCTGCGTAATACTCTGCAACATCCGTTATTTGCCTCTTACGATGTGATTATCATTGATTCAAAAGGCGCGGCTTCGGTGATGCTGGAAACCATTCTGTTAGCTGCCACCGATTATGCTGTCGGGATAATCAAACCTATTTTGCCGGATACACGTGAATTTTTACGGGGAACACTGGGATTAATCGGCGGGCTGGTGCCGCTGACGGCTTACGGAATTCCCCTGCCGGAAATACACATTCTTGCTAATTGTGTTGAAGATACGGTGTTAGATCGTGCAACACTGACTGAATTAACTCAGATTATTGACCAAAAAGCGTACCCCTTTGCAGAGTCGATTTCTCTTTCGTTACTGAAAACCGCTGTTCCTAAACTGGAAATATTTAAAAATGGCCATGCACAGGGACAACCGGTGCATCGTCTGGAATACCGGACTCAACGTAAAACACCGGCAGCCGCAGTCATTATGCATCATCTTGTTTCAGAGCTGTTTCCGGAATGGAAAACCCGTTTTGATGATGTGCTGAAACGGGAGGTTCGTCCATGACTATCAAGGTATTCTCCTGTTTTTTCCCGTTCAGTCTAACCGTGGACTGGCAGCAGATACTGCCAGCCCGGTCAGAATTAATGTATTTCTCGGAAAGGATCATCAAGAGAGTCCAGGCGTTTTTCGACTCTGCGCAAAAAGTCTTTTGCCCCTCTACGAGCTTTGAATGTGCTCCACTCTTCAGTCAGCGCCAGATGCATCTGTTCTGTCGTCATGCCTGCCACCTGAGCTACCGGCAGGTTATCGCGAAGAATAAGATAGCTGTGAATCGCATTCAGGGGCGTGATATCGGGATTCAGCATTTTCCAGCCATACATTTCATCCAGCCAGTCACCCAGCCATTGCAGGCGGAACAGACTCTGGCGGGAATTGCTTTCTTTCGTCATTTCCATGGTCATACTCCAGAAGGTTTTGACATACAAGTCAAAACGGGCTTCGCCCGTATCGGTGTTGTTGTCAAAAAGGACAATGTAATCAATGTCGGACGGCAGTTGATTTTTTGTATTCATAAATATTCCTTTAAATGTGTTATGGATAAAAATAGGCTGCCTGTACGTTCAGACCGAGGTCGCCAAACTTACCGGTCCGAAAATAGTCGGGTAGCCACAGGGAGTTTATCTCTGACGGCTGTTCGTCCGACACCAACAATTCATATTCCAAAAAAAATAATTTATTTACACGGTGGGAATTGGGCATTTCGGGTTAACGGAGGGCTTTTCAATGCATAAAAAGTCTTCTTCTGCGGTATTACCTGAAACCCTGTACTCGCCGGAGGCGGAGCAGAGCGTGCTGGGCGGGCTGATGCTGGATAATGACCGCTGGGATGAAGTGGCACCGTTATTACAGGCGGAGGATTTTTGTTCCAGAGCGCATCAGGAAATCTGGAAGAAAATGGCCACCCTGTGTCAGATAAACAGCCCGATTGATTTAATCACACTCAGTGATGTACTGGAAAAAGACGGCGTGCTTGAACAGGTGGGCGGCTTTGCATATCTGGCTGAATTATCCAAAAACACCCCCAGTGCGGCCAATATTGTCCGCTATGCGGAAATTGTGGTGGAGCGAAGCCGTGCCCGTGGCCTGATGATGCTGGGGAATATGTTATCCACCCAGAGTGTGGCGGCTCAGGCGAATATTCCTGCGTTATGTGAACAGGCTGAACAACGGTTGTTTCAGCTGTCAGAAAAAGGGCTGTCAGCGCATTCCCCGTCGTTGCTCGATATCCTGAATAATGTTGTTCAGCATCTGGAAGAAGCATTAAGTGCAAAAGGGATAACCGGTACGCCAACGGGGTTCAGTGAACTGGATGAAAAAACCTGTGGTTTGCAGGCAGGCGATTTGGTGTTACTGGGCGCACGGCCGTCGATGGGAAAAACGGCGCTGGCGCTGACTGTTGCACAGAATGCCCTGCGTCTGGCAGAAAAACCGGTCTTTTTTTTCAGTCTGGAAATGCCGGCGGAACAAATCATGCAACGCTTACTCAGTGATTTGGGAAATGTCCCACTGACAGCTATCCGCAGTGCATCTCTTGAAGAAAATGACTGGGAATGTCTTGGGGGCGCCATGTCGCAGATTGCCGAATGGGGTGAGCGTCTGGTGATTGATGATACCAGTAATATGACGCCTTCCCTGTTACGTGCCCGTGCACGGCGTTACCGCCGTAAAGTGGGTACGCCGGGGCTGATTATTGTGGATTACCTTCAGCTGATGCGAAGTCCTGAACAGGAAAACCGGACACAGGAAATCAGTGAAATCTCCCGCAGTCTGAAAGCACTGGCCAAAGAGCTGGGGTGTCCGGTAGTGGCTCTTTCCCAGTTAAACCGGCAACTGGAGCAACGTGCGGATAAGCGCCCGACAAACGGGGATTTACGGGATTCCGGCTCACTGGAGCAGGATGCGGATTTGATTTTATTTTTGTACCGCGATGAGGTGTATCACGAACACTCACCGGATAAAGGTGTGGCAGAAATTATCATCGGTAAGCAACGGCAGGGTCCACTAGGGACGGTGAAAGTGCAGTTTAACGGGACGTATACACGTTTCAGTGATTTTTCTCAGGGATATTATTTTTAAGGGAGAGACGAAGCATGAAAACAGATTTACAGCATAAACTCAGTCAGGCGCTTCTCAGAGGAAATCCTGTCAGTTCCCCGTTATCCGGCAATGCTCACGTCAATCCGGTGTCTGAAATGCCGATGATATTAACACTTGAGCAACTTCAGCCAAATCCGGATAACCCTCGTCAGGGCAGAAATCCGCGTTATGAGGAAATCAAGAGTTCCATTCGGGCACGTGGACTGGACAGTGTCCCAAAAGTCACCAAAGCACCGGGAAGTGAGATTTATATCTTCAGTGACGGCGGAAATACGCGCTATCAGATTCTCTCTGAGTTATGGCAGGAGACACAGGATGAGCGTTTTTTCCGTATCCATGTGTTATTTAAACCCTGGCCGGGGCGTTTGCAGTGTTTGATTGGCCATCTGGCGGAGAATGAAGTCAGAGGGGAGTTAACGTTTCTGGAAAAAGCACAAGGGATTTGTGTGGCGCGTTCTCTGTATGAGGAAACGCTGGGGAAAAAATTATCACTCCGGGCATTCGCCCAGCGCATGACGGCGGACGGATTACCCGTCAGCATTTCACACATCAGCAAGATGGAAGATACTGTTTCTGTTTTATTACCTTATATGCCCCGTTTACTGGAAAACGGGCTGGGAAGACCCCAAATTGAGCAATTATTATCCGTGCGCTCGACATTAAAACGGGTGGCGGATTCGTTACTTTTTCAGCATGACGATCCGGACCCGGTCCATGACTTTCTGGGGTGTTTTGAAAGAACATGTACAGAAATAGATAACCATGATGTTTTTGATTATGACGTGTTTCTGGATGAACTGATTGGTCGTCTTCTGAGGGAGTGTTCTGTTGATGGTGTGGATTATGAACGCTGGGTATTTGAATTGAAGGTCAATAAAGGCCGGCGCAGTACAAAACCGGAATGGCCTGTACCGGTGGACAGTGAGGATGAAACAACAACGGCCCATTCAGAAAGCGGACATACCGGTATTACTTCCGGTTTTTCGGCGGAGGATGTGTTAACGGAGCCACTGTCTTCTGATTCAGGTCAGGAGACTTCGGTATCCCCTGTTGTTGAAAAGAAAAAATCCCGTCCGGTTGTGGAGATCCAGACGGATTTATACGGGGGGGCACCGGTACTGAGCGGAGATAGCGATGAAGCGGATATTGATCCTGACATCGTCGGCGTCATGTCTGTCCCGGATAACGCAGAGCGTACCACACCGGTAGAGGTACCGGTCGCTGGTTATTCTGCGGCTACACTGACGTGTCAGGATCTCTGGCCGATGGCCTCACATCTGGATGATATTGAACATCTTCAGACGCAAATTTATCGTACTTTGTTTGAATTAGGGAATGAACTGGATATCTCCCCCGAATTTATGGCCGCCTCCGGGGTGCATTCTCCGGGATTTACCATCTTGTCAGAGACTTCGGCGCTGGGACGTGTGATGACTGTTTTCTCAGCGGAAAACGGCGCTCATGATGGTATTCCGGGCGCTCTCAGAACCCTGCTGACCGGCGGAAATCAATCCGGGATGCCACCGGTTTTGAATGATGTCCAGTTTATGACATGGATGAAGCTGATGTACTTGTTGCGTTGTCTGTATGCCAGACAAAGAGATGTTGATCCGGATGTGAATGATGAAGAGGAATGGGAATAAAAGCATCCCCTTATCGCCGGCGGCGCTGGCGTATTATCTGCCCCTGAACCGGGGGCGGGCAAAGACCGGTTATGAGCAGGAAGTGATACAGCGCCTGACGGATATCTGCCGGTTATTCCGGGCCGGGAGCCGGAAATATGAGCATGATAAGGTTGTCCGGTTTTTTGTCCGTCCACCGGAAAATCAGGATGCGGACTGGCGGCGGTTGGTGTTGTTCAGTGCGGAAATTTGCTGTTGCCGTTATGCACTGCGGAAAACCGGGACCTCCGGAGAACCTTATATTGAGGTGTGTTTTACCGGTAAAGGCCGGCAGGCTGAATTGTCTGCGGAATTACTGGGATTTATATGGTCCCGGTATTATCAGAGCCGGCGGCGGGCGTGGCGAAAATATATGCGCACCATGAGACAAGAAGCCGGGGCAGAAGTATTGCTTTCAAATAAAGCCCGTGAGTTATGGCACCGGAATTACGCGTTACAGTGGATA
This sequence comes from Proteus faecis, assembly GCF_030286765.1. Taxonomy (NCBI): domain Bacteria; kingdom Pseudomonadati; phylum Pseudomonadota; class Gammaproteobacteria; order Enterobacterales; family Morganellaceae; genus Proteus; species Proteus faecis. The sequence continues at coordinate 4,095 of NZ_JASVWV010000008.1, read as the reverse complement.
CTCACACTCTGGCAGGCTTTCAATAATACAGGAGGCTGTAATGGCGACTCAATTAGCACAGGCAGGGAATCATCTGCTGACAGAACTGGTGATGGAAATAAAAAGCGGAAATCTGCGGCGTTGTGAGGCGCTGGGACTGACGGACAATGAGATCCGGTTACTGAACAGTTTAACCATTGAAGATCTGCATTATCTTTCTCAAAGTCCGGTCTCCATTATTACCTGCCAGATCCACCGGGAGAATTTGCGTTTATTGCTGACCCGGGCGAAAGAAGTCCATTGTCAGAATCAGATGATTGAACGCTGTCTGAGACTGGGAGCCTCCATTGATTTATTGAATCAGTATTTTGGCATGACCTCACTGGAGGTGTCAGCCCGCCGGCGGTTGTCCGGGATCCGGGGAAATGCCGGCCGTTCACAGCGGCTGTCAGATGTGCAGCAAACGGAATTATGGTATCGCTGGAAAGAGGAGGGCATGCCGGAGCCGGATGATCCGGATTGTCTCCAGATCATGGTGTCCTGTGCTGAAAAAATGGATGTTTCACTGACCACGGTGTGGAATATAGTTCAGGAATGGCACCGGGACGGTGTTCTGAATGCCGCAGACAGGAGAAACGGTCATGTCGGATAACCGGGTTATCAGTAACAATCAACCGGCCCGGATATTTCCGGAATGTGTCACACCTGTTCCGGAGCATATTCAGCGGAAGGCAAACGGGTTATTGCTGCGTTATTTTTCGGGAGAACGACTTTGTAAAAAAGTGAAATGCGGCGGAAAAAAGGGCGGTGTTTACCCTGTATTGAAAATTGATATTGGCGCATTCTGGCGTCTGCTCAGTACGGACCAGGGGCAAAGCTGGAAGCTGATGAGCCATGAACGTTATAACAAGATGATTAGCCGGTAAGGGCAGAATATTCAACATCATGATCCTCAGTATATTGAGACTGTCTCTTTACGGTGCGGTATTTTCACCGGAGGAGACAGCTATAAGTGTATTCAGGCATGAAATTATTTTTGTGTGGAGCATAAGATGCAATTTCCTCCGGACAGTATTATTCAGTTTTCATTAGAAAAAATGCGGCAGCAACTGCATCACCGGCAACACAGCCAGCCCGGCACGGCACTGCGCAGTGGATTGATTTACGCCGGCAATGTTCATGATGCAATCCCCCGGCAATTATTGCTGGAATCCCGACTTTCCCCGGTTGATAAACTGACCTGGATGATGATCCGGCTTCACGCACAGCAAAATGAAGGTGCTGTATTTCCGACTTATGATGACTTACAACTCCAGTTAGCCATTCCCCACAGCGATAAGGCCTCGCGGGAAACGGTCAGCAGGGCACTGTTAATGCTGAGGCTGACGGGCTGGCTCAGTTTATGCCACCGGGTCAGGGATAAACGGGGGCGTGTCCGAGGAAATATCTATATGTTACATGATGAGCCGGTGAATGCATTTGATGCAGAGACATTAGATCCGCGCTGGATGGATGTACTGGAAAAAAGTTGTTATCACAAAAATAAGAGTGTGCAGTGTGTGGCCCGTGCTACGCTGACAGCCCTGAAAACCGAGCCGTCAATGCGACATCAGCATACCAGAATGCAACTCATTGAGCAGCGACTTGAAAGTCTTCAGACACCGGAAGCGCTGGCAGACAGGCAACGCCGGATACTCAATGGGCAGACGGCACAACTTCATCCGGGTAAACATAAAAAAAATCGAACTCAGTGTAAAACACCGGGTTCGAAAATCGAACTCAGGGAAAAAAATGATGAAAAAACACCGGGTACGAAAATTGAACTGAGTACACAAACCCAGTCTGATTCAGGGGTTCGAAAATCGAACTGTTACGTACGTAATACTTTTACACAGAGTGTAAAAAATACGTACGTAGATCAGGAAGAGCAATATTTATCGGGTACTCAGGTGCAGGAGTTGAATCAACGGATTGATGAGAATGACCGGCAGATGCTGGAAAAACAGTTACAAGCGTTGCCGGAAGAAGCAGCAATATCGATTGTGCAGCAACTGACACAGGGGGTGAGGACAGGAAGTGTACGTAATCCGGTGGGGTATGCCTTGCAGCTATTAAAGGTAGCCCGTGAAGGGCGGTATCACCCCGTTTCCCCGGCAGAAACGGAGATGAAAAGTGCGTCTTTACAGAAAATGTCAGGTACTCCGGATATATCACAACACACACAAACCAAACCGGAGAGAACGGAGAGAAGTAAGGCGCCTCAGGGGGCGATAGTTGCCCCTGATATTGCACGTCAGTACCTTCAGCGTTTTCGTCGTACTCTCATAGGGATATCCAATGAGCAATGAAGGCGTATTCAATAAATCACCCGTGTTTCCACCGGAAACAGTGCTTAAAACTTAACCAGTGTTTCCACTGGAAACAGTGTTCAAAACTTAACCAGTGTTTCCACTGGAAACAGTGTTCAAAACTTAACCGGTGTTTCCACTGGAAACAGTGTTTAAAAATTGGGTTTTTCTTATCCGGGTAGGAAGGCCCGGAACGCTATATTTCGCTTTCCGTAACGGAATCTGCATTTTCATCAATTCATCGAGAGTAAAGAATTTAACAAGCTATGGAGCAGTCTGGTTAACGATATGGGCATAGAGATATTTTCGTACATATAATTTCACTCTGATATTTACTTTAAACTGATCTTATTGTTTTTTGCCCACTTTCTTAATCTTCCATTAGCGTTGGCGTAAGGCGAAGATGTGTTAAATGAGATCATTCTCCCCATCGTCCATTTTGTGTACCATAGTCTTCCATACAAAATATCATCGGTACGCTCATCAATAAGTTTCACAACTTCATTTTTTACAGCCTGAAGTTCAGCTACTAACAATTCATAACTTAACTCACTGTAATCTGAGTAAAATTTTTGAGCAAGAAGACCAAGTTGATTCCATTTATAGCCAGTTTCCGGAAAATCGACAGGCAGACCTTTAGCATCAAAAGTGATCCACTTTACAACAAGAGCATTCCATCCAAGCAGATATGAAACAAGGTCATGAACACTTATCTTCGTTCCTTTGGCGTGTCCATCTATTGAGTTATCTGAAGTCATTTCTGGCGGGATTGCGTTGAGGTAACTAATTAATTTACTAAAACTTTTATCAATAGCTAAAAGCAGCTCAGCTTTTGTTTGTGGCACACTCATGAAGAATTTCCTCTTATTTAAAATAAGACACCATAAATGCATTGTATGGTGTTTATAAATCAATTAGGTACTGTACTACTCCCCTTACAACAGAGGAAGACCCTTAACCATTTACTGATGTTTCCGGTGGAAACAATGCTCAAAGGTTAACCTGCATTTCAGTAGGATGACGAGTAACGCTACGTTTTTATAATAAATTATTTTTTTTCAATTTGAATTTATCGTTGGCATAGGGGGTTGACATTTGTACGGTATGTCAATTTCTCAAAGCAAGGGTATTGTTATGGAACAAAATAAACATTCTCAACAGTTACTTCAGGCTGGCCCTTTAAAGTCAACATTAACACTGAAACTCCATACCAGTTATGCAATCCGGCTATGGGAAGGGCGGGTTGTACCCAACTCTCAGAATGACGGTGACGAAAAAAAGCGTAAATGGATGATCCCCAGTCTTCCGATGTTTATTTCCCGGGCGGGTCATATTACTGATGATGCAAAGAAGGGATACTTATATGCAGAAATGTGGCTGTATCAGCTTGAGCAGGCACTGGAGCAAGGGACTCAGACTATTCAGAAATTACTTTCAGAGGTTGAACAACAATTAGTTCAGTTACCTGCGGCAGCGGTTATTTCGGATATCTCATCAACATCACCTGTTGATCTGGCGATATTCAGTAAATCCCCTGTTGGTTATAAATGTGTCTGGTTGCTTGTTGGTGTTGATCAACTTGCCTTGCGCGTATTACAAGGAGAGCATTATGGTTTTATTTCCCGTCAGCAACGTGACAGGGTACTGAAATTAGCGGGTTATCAGGTTCGTCATGTGACCGGGATGGCGGTAAATTACCGGAAATATGAGATCTCCCGTCTTAACCTTGATTTAAACAGTGAGACTTATCAACAGGCTTCCCGTTATT
>NZ_JASVWV010000007.1:0-188710 GCF_030286765.1 Proteus faecis | reverse complement strand
CTCTGCGAGTGCCCACACAGATTGTCTGATAATTTGTTAAAGAGCAGTGCAACATTCGCTGCCGTTTCCGGTCTTCTGCGTTGTTGCGAGGAGGCGTATATTACGTTATTCCTCTGAAGAGTCAAGAGTTTTTTCAAACTTTTTTCTTTTCTCTTCACCGTCCTGCGTGGCTTGTTGTTTGCTCATCGCCGGTCAGTGGGTGCGCATTATAGGGGGTTCTCGGATTAGCGCAAGTGTTTATTTCAATTTTTTTTCTGTTCGCTTTTTTTTTCAACAAAATAAAGAAAAACGCTCTAAATTTATGCTGATAGCGTAAAATCCGAACAGCTTTCTCTAGCTGACTCACGTAAGATAGAAGATAAATTATGGTATAGGTAACCTTTATTATGCAATTTAGCGAACAACGTTCAGCTTCTCAAAAGAATCTTTCTTATATAGTTGCTGAAAAATTAGGTAAACAAATTCTTTCTGGTCACTATGAGCCTGAATCTTTGTTACCAGGAGAAATAGAATTAGCAGAATTACTCTCCGTCAGCAGGACTGTTATTCGAGAAGCAATAAAAATGCTTGCAGCTAAAGGAATGCTTTTACCTCGACCTCGAATAGGTACTCGTGTTACACCAATGCAAAATTGGAATCTATTAGATAATGATCTTCTTAATTGGTGGATAGACAGTGGTGAATTTAATAAAGTCGGCCATTATTTCCATCACGTTCGTTTAGCCATTGAACCTCAAGCCTGTTATTTAGCCGCATTTAATGCAACCGAAAGCCAAAAACAGTCTCTTGTTTTATTTGGTAGAGAGATGCAGTTGCTCGATGAGAATTTCGATAGACAGCATTGGCTAGATATCGATACCCAATTTCACTATCTCATTTATCAAGCTAGTGGCAATCCATTCTTTGCCTCTTTCGGCTCATTATTTCTTTCTGCTTATAAAAAGTATTTCGATCTTATTGTGGGTAATGAAACTGTTCAACCAGAAACACATAACCAAATTGTTCAAGCAATTATTGATAAGGACGGAAATAAAGCACGTGATCTCTGTTTAATCTTATTAACAAGTGATTGAATAGTTTTAATACAAATTTGGTAGGTTTTCTGTTTATAATGAAGCGATAATCAAAATATAGAACAAAGACGGTATATGCTTCATGTTGAAATCCGCCAAAAATATGTCTGGGTTGCCTTGGATTGCTGCAATGGCTTTTTTTATGCAAGCTCTCGATGCAACTATTCTTAATACGGCATTACCAGACATAGCAAAAAGCCTTAATCATTCTCCTCTCGCTATGCAATCGGCTGTTATCAGCTATACCTTAACTGTTGCATTATTAATTCCTGTCAGTGGATGGTTGGCTGATAGATTTGGAACGCGTAAAGTTTTTATTATTGCGGTTTCTTTATTTTCAGGTGGATCTTTATTATGCGCACTTTCTCCTAACCTTGCTTTTCTTGTTATTTCACGAATTATACAAGGTATAGGTGGCGCAATGATGATGCCAGTTGCACGCCTTGCTTTATTAAGAGCTTATCCACGTAGTGAATTACTCCCCATTCTCAATTTTGTCACAATGCCTGGATTAGTAGGTCCTATAGTAGGACCTCTTTTAGGAGGGGTATTAGTTACTTATGCCTCTTGGCATTGGATATTTATTATAAATATTCCTATTGGCCTATTAGGTATTTTCTATGCCATAAAACATATGCCTAATTTCACTATGCCAAAACGTACATTTGATTTACTAGGATTTATTTTCTTTGGTTTTGGCTTAGTTATGCTTTCTGTCAGCCTTGATCTTTTTGGTGATAAAAATATCTCTAGATATATTCCTATTGCCATTATTTTAGGAGGATTTTCTTTGCTGGGTTTATACATAAATCATGCAAGACGCCACCAGCAACCACTTATCCCCCTCAATATATTTAAGACTCGAACTTTCTCTGTCGGTATTGCTGGAAATATAGCAACAAGATTAGGCACTGGCTGTATTCCTTTCTTAATGCCTCTTATGTTGCAAGTAGGGTTTGGCTACCCTGCAATTATTTCCGGTATGATGATGGCTCCAATGGCTCTAGGGTCAATTTTAGCAAAATCATTTGTCACAAAGATCTTAGTGAAATTTAGCTATCGCCGAACACTCTTTGCTATCACTATTATTATTGGTTTGATGATCGCTCAGTTTTCACTTCAATCACCTGATATGTCTATTTACTATCTTGTCATTCCGCTCTTTTTATTAGGAATGGTCATGTCTATACAATTTACATCAATGAATACAATTTCATTGGCTGATTTAACAGACAACAATGCTAGCTCAGGAAATAGCGTTTTAGCTGTCACCCAACAATTGGCAATTAGCTTTGGTATTGCAGTGAGTGCATCTATTTTAGGATATTTTGATACAGAAAAAGTGGGCACTACCGTTGATAACTTCCATTATACTTTTATTACTGTTGGTATCATTACATTGCTTTCTTCCTTTGTATTTTTACTCCTTGATAAACATGATGGCGATAATCTGACGAATAAAAAGAAAAAAGCCGGATAACTTTATTCCATTCAAACTAAAAAAGAGAGCATATGCTCTCTTTTTTTATCTATAAAATAGAAAAATACATTACAAAGATGAAGCTAAAAAAGCATCTACCTCATGACGCCATGGTACTGATGGCTGAGCGCCTGCTCGAGTAACAGCAATGGCTGCTGCTGCATGAGCAAATTTAATCGCTGGCATCATAGATTGTCCTTCTAATAAAGCGGTGATTAGCGCACCATTAAATGTATCGCCAGCTGCGATAGTATCAACAGCTTTCACTTTAAATGCAGGAACAATACAACCTTTATTATTTTTCTCACTCACCCAAACTCCACGGCTTCCTAATGTAATAAGTACCGTTTTAATACCTTTATGATGTAGTACATCCGCAGCTAGCTGTGCACTTTCATCATCAATCACTTTAATTCCAGTCAAATATTCAGTCTCTGTTTCGTTTGGAGTAATAATATCGACAAGTGATAATAGCTCATCAGGTAATGCTTGAGCTGGTGCAGGGTTTAGTATTACTTGCACATTTTCTTGTTTAGCAATTTCAGCAGCTTTCAATACGGAATCAAGTGGAGATTCTAATTGCATTAACAGAGCATCAGCTTCTTTTATAATATTCCCATAGCGCTGAACGTAACTCGTATCTAATCGCCCATTAGCACCAGCATGAATACCAATAACATTTTCACCCTGTTGATTAACGAAAATAAGTGCAACACCCGTTGCTACATCATCAATTAACTCAATGCTATTAGTATCAATGTTATCCGTCATTAACTGAGCTTTGGCTTTCTTACCAATATCGTCATTCCCTAAACAAGCGAGAAATGAAATATTAGCACCACAACGCCCAGCAGCAACCGCCTGATTAGCACCTTTACCACCAAATACCATTTGAAATTGGTTACCTGAAATAGTTTCACCAGGAAGCGGAAAATGAGCAACATTAAGAATATGATCTGCATTAACACTACCTAAAATCACAAGTTTCTTCGCTTCCATGATTCTTCCTTACTTTCAGTAATAAATTCTAGATATATTGCATAAATGACATTCAATATTTTAAACCGATCATCTCAGCAACATTAATGAAAAAACGTGATCTTCATCGAAACGTTTCGCTAGTAAAACAAAAAAGAACCAAAAATAAGCAGTAGGAAGCTGAATCGATTTTTGTTATAAACAATTTGTGTGCTAATAGAATGTTTGACTATATGTCAGCAATCCCTTTCTGATATTTTCAGAGGGATATCGAAAATAAGTACCCATTATTAGGAGTGTTTATGCAACTTGCAGAGCGGATTTCACAACTTAGCCAATATCTTGAAACTGGGCTTTATGAGCGGCAGTCAGCTATCCGTCTTTGTCTACTTGCAGCACTGAGTGGCGAGAGTGTTTTCTTACTTGGTCCTCCTGGTATTGCTAAAAGCTTAATAGCCAGAAGAATGAAAGAAGCCTTTAAAGAGGCTAAAGCTTTTGAATACCTCATGACGCGTTTTTCAACACCTGAAGAAATTTTTGGTCCTTTATCTATTCAAGCCTTAAAAGATGAAGGCAAATATCAGCGTTTGGTTGAGGGATATTTACCTGATGCTGAAGTTGTCTTTCTCGATGAGATATGGAAAGCTGGACCCGCTATTCTTAATACGTTATTAACGGCAATTAATGAACGCAAATTTAGAAATGGAGAAGCTGAAGTCGCTATTCCAATGCGTTTATTAGTATCTGCCTCTAATGAGCTACCTGATCCGGACAGTAGCCTTGAAGCACTATATGACCGAATGCTTATTCGTATTTGGTTAACAAAAGTTCAGGATAAGAAAAACTTTCGTGCATTACTTATTAATAAAGAGGTTGGCTCTTTTGATATTCCTGAACATATCAAAATTACTGCAGAAGAGTTCCTAGGTTGGCAATCCGAATTAGAAAAGATCACTTTAGATGACCATTTATTCGATTTGATTTATCAACTTCGTGAGTCTTTAGATAAAAGTGATGCTGCACCTTATGTTTCAGATAGACGTTGGAAAAAAGCGGTACGCCTTTTACAAGCCAGTGCTTTTTTTAATGGTCGTAGCACTATTTCACCATTAGATCTTATTTTATTAAAAGATTGCCTGTGGCATGACCAAGCATCATTTGCATTGTTAGATACGTTATTACAAAACCTTTTAACAGAACAAGCCTACCACCAGCTAGAGTTGATTAGAAAAATAGAAAGTTTATGGGCTGAATGGATGCAATCGACAAGAAGTAAACAAGAGCAACAGGCTTTTCGTTTTGAAAAACAAAGTGGAATGTTTGGAAGAAACATACATTTTAGCCTATCAGATAAAATGCAATCTGATAAATTCACCTTGTTTTTACATATCCCTCTACATATCCACAGTATTCAAGTTAACTTTATTACTCTTGAGAAAAAAGCATTAGAGAACTTTTTGGCTAAAGGGGATGAGTTATTAGCACGTTTGAATGGTATTGGTTTCCCACAATCAATTAACGCACAAATACGCCAAGATGGCGTACTAGAAATATTGGATGTAAGTCGTCGAACAACATCTCTTTATCAGCAAAAAGAGACTGTACCAACGACACCTATTGAAGATAACCAAGAGTGGCAAGATAGATTAAAAGATCTAACTCAAGAAATTTATAGTGAACAAGAAAAATTTAATCATCATCAACCAAATTTATTTATTGATAATGATTGGCTTATATCCATTGAGCAAAGTTTTGTTCAACTTAATGAAAAATTATCGCAATTAAAAAGCCAAATAAAGTGATGATATTATGCTGACACTTTCAACATTAGATATGCTTTTAGCCATAAATGAAGGGCAGCTTATTGAGGAAGTTATTATTGCTATACTTGCATCACCTCAGTTAGCGGTATTTTTTGAAAAGCATCCAAGACTCAAAAAAGCCTTACTGAAAGATATCCACCAATGGAAAAAGAGCTTACAACAAAGAGTAAAAGAGACATTAGTGCCTACAATGATTGCTGATGAATTTGCCCTTTATCAACAAACTCAGTCATTAGGTAACGCTATATTTAATCAGCGAGTAGAGCAAATACTGGCTGAATTAAGCAAGCTAGACTCCGCTTTTACTGAAGAAGCATCACAATTGCTTAAAGCCAATAAAGCTTTTTCACCTGCTCAACAAGCTTTATTTATGCAACACTGGCGAGTAAGTTTAATTTTCCAAGTCACTGCATTACACAAAGCCCTATTTGACCAAGAACAAGAACAACTCCTTGCAGAACTCCAGGAACGTTTAGCGCTAAGTGGAAGCTTAAGTAATACATTCTCAGAAAATGAACGTGCAGCAGGACGCTTATGGGATATGAGTAAAGGCGTTTTAACAAAAACACCTTACGATGAGAAAATAATTCAACGTTATAGCGACTTTCTCGATCAACAACCCGAATTACATAAACTTGCAAGTTTGCTCGGTCGTAGCAAAACAGCTAAATCACTTCCTGAAGAGAGTGTTATTTTTGAACCTGTAACTATTGTTGAAAAAGCACCAGATACCACGCCAGAGCAAGTTAATGGAATAGGACTCAGTGATGATATCTTACGTTTACTTCCCGCAGAACTCGCCTTATTAGGTATAAATGAAATCGAATATGAGTTTTATCGAAAACTGGTGGAGAAACAGCTTAATACCTATCGATTACAAGGCGATAATTGGCAAGAGCGGACGGTGTTACGCCCAGTAACTCATCATCATGATGAAGAAAGACCAAGAGGGCCTTTTATTGTATGTATTGATACATCAGGTTCGATGGGGGGATTTAATGAACAGTGTGCTAAAGCCTTTGGATTAGCATTGATGAAAATAGCGTTAGCTGATAATCGTTCATGTCATGTTATGTTATTTTCTACTGAAACGGTACATTATCAATTGTCATCATCTAATGGTCTGCAAGAACTTATTAAGTTTTTGAATCAGTCATTTAGAGGAGGCACAGACTTAAGTGCTTGTTTAGATAATGTCGCAGAAAAACTAAATAGCCCAGCATGGAAAGATGCTGATGCTGTTGTTATTTCTGACTTTGTCGCCCAAAGGTTACCCGAAAACCTAATCAACAAAATCAAAAAAAGCCAACAGCAACAGCACAATCGCTTCCATGCGGTTACCCTATCCAATTACGGTAAACCCAGCATCATGAAGATCTTTGACCATATATGGCGTTTTGATACTGGATTAAAAAGTCGTTTACTTCGACGCTGGCGCCAATAATTACAGCATATCGACGAAAGCTAAGCGGGTATCTTTTTCCCATACACCGCATTGTACTTGTCCAATGTGCTCTTTTTGTAGCAGTAACATCACTAAACGAGATTGACCAATACCACCACCAATAGTTTGTGGCATATCACCATGCATTAATGCTTTATGCCAATCCAGCTCAAGGCGCTTAGTATCATCAGTTAATGTTAACTGACGCATTAATGTTTCAGGATCGACGCGGATACCCATTGATGACAATTCAAATGCATCTTGTAAAACAGGGTTCCAGACAATAATGTCACCGTTTAAACCTTCAAATCCATCTTCGTTTGGTGTTGTCCAGTCATCATAGTCTGGCGCTCTTACATCATGGGCTTCACCACTTGATAATTTGCCACCAATACCAATTAAGAAAACAGCACCATATTCTTTAGCAATCGCTTTTTCACGGCCTTTAGCATCAAGGTCCGGATAACGACGCAGTAACTCTTCAGTGTGGATAAATTGAATTTGATCTGGCAGGAACGGTACCAGACCAAATTCTTCGCTGACGGCTTTTTCAGTTTCTTTTATTGCCTGATAAATTTTACCCACTGTCTGCTTAAGATAAGGAACGGTACGATCCTTAGCTTCCATCACTTTTTCCCAGTCCCACTGATCAACATAAACTGAGTGGATCTGAGTTAAGCGATCTTCGTCTGGTCGCAAAGCTTTCATATGAGTATAAAGCCCTTGACCAGAACTAAATCCAAAACGACCTAATGTTTTACGTTTCCATTTAGCTAATGAATGAACAACCTCAAAAGTAGAATCTGGTAAAGATTTGACTTTAACTTGTACTGCCTTCTCATGACCAGATAAGTTATCTTGAGTTCCATCACCAAGGCGACTTAAGATTGGTCCTTGAACTTCAATCAGTCCTAATTCTTTTTCCAGCAGTCGTGAAAAATAAGATTTAACAAAGCTAATTTGCTGTTGAGTCTGGATGAATGATTTTTCCATTTTTTGTATCCCTTGTGGTGATGTCGTATTTGCTGATATAGATTAAGCAACAAAATGGGTACTAAATTCAATATACTTCATTAAAAATAGCCTTACTTGTTTTAAATCGTTAAAAATAACGCTATAAAAATGTATTATCGTTAAAAACAGAGGGGATTTATGGACAATATTTATCAGATCGATAATCTCGATCGTGACATACTTCACGCATTAATGGCGAATGCGAGAACACCTTACGCTGAATTAGCCAAAAAATTTGAAGTTAGCCCTGGCACAATTCATGTTCGAGTAGAAAAAATGAAGCAGGCAGGAATTATTACAGGAACTCGTGTTGATATTAGTGAAAAGCAACTCGGTTTTGATGTCTGCTGCTTTATTGGCATTATTCTTAAGAGTGCAAAAGACTATCACACAGCATTAGATAAATTAGGAAAGTTAGATGAAGTTGTAGAGGTGTACTACACAACAGGACAATACAGTATTTTTACAAAAGTTATGTGTAAAAGTATAGAAGCTTTACAAGACGTACTTATCAACAAAATCCAGACAATTGATGAAATTCAGTCAACAGAAACCCTGATCTCACTGCAAAACCCGATAATAAGGACGATCAAGCCATAAGAAGAAATTCTTATTTTTTTTTTATAACCACATTATCCACAGGTAGATCCCAAGTGATTCACAGCGTACAATAGCGCGTCTTAAACATAAGGAGATCATTAATGAAAAAAGTCACTCTTATTAGTGGCAGCACCATGGGTAGTGCTGAATATGTCGCAGAACACCTTGCAGAGATCTTATCTGATGAAGGATTTGAGACAGATCTGCACCATGGGCCTTCTCTTAATGATCTTCCAAATGAAGGGATCTGGCTGGTGGTCACATCAACACATGGTGCAGGTGATCTTCCTGACAACCTACAACCTTTTGCTAATGAAATATCAGCAGACTCAGTTGATCTTAGTAATGTCACCTTTGGTGCGATCGGTATAGGAAGTAGTGAATATGACACTTTCTGTGGCGCGATTAGAACATTAGATCAAAAATTGGTGGAAAAAGGGGCTACTCGTCTCGGTGATCGACTCGAAATTGATATTCAAAAGTACGACATTCCAGAAGATCCAGCTGAAGAATGGATAGCTTCTTGGAAAAATTTACTTTAATTTGCACAAAAAAACAGCAAACGAATGTGGATAACTATGCTTAAAAGCAGGGGTTAACCCGTAGTTATCCATTGCATAAGGCTATATCAAGAAATGACCTGTGTATAAGTCATCATTTTGATCCCAGCTTATCAGCAGATAGATCACGGATCATTCACAGTATATGATCCTTTACACTTTTATGATCTTTAAATAGAAAATCCACTTATCCACAGAGGATCGCTTCCTTAATAAAAGATCTAATAAAGAGATCTTTAAATAAAAAGATCTTTAAATAATTACCTGCGGATCTGCTCGCTTGTATCTGTCAAAAAGTTGAGTAGAATTCGTTTTCCCAATGCAACACATTCAGCATTCGTAACATTTAAGGTTCACACATGTTTTATCCAGAACACTTTGACGTCATTGTCATCGGTGGTGGTCACGCCGGTACAGAAGCCGCTATGGCTGCAGCTCGTATGGGGCGTCAAACCCTATTACTGACCCACAATATTGATACTTTGGGCCAAATGTCTTGTAACCCAGCTATTGGTGGGATTGGTAAAGGGCATCTGGTAAAAGAGATCGATGCCATGGGTGGATTAATGGCAACTGCAATTGACCATGCAGGGATCCAATTTAGAACCCTTAACGCAAGTAAGGGGCCAGCTGTAAGAGCAACAAGAGCACAAGCCGACCGTGTTCTTTATCGCCAAGCTGTTCGTACGACTCTAGAAAATCAACCTAATTTAATGATCTTCCAACAACCAGTTGAAGATCTCATTGTTGAGAACGACCAAGTAACAGGAGCTGTTACTCGCATGGGCTTAAAATTCCGTGCTAAATCTGTTGTTCTAACGGTAGGGACTTTCCTTGATGGAAAAATCCATATTGGTTTAGAAAACTACAGTGGTGGTCGTGCGGGTGATCCACCATCAGTATCGTTATCACACCGATTACGCGAATTACCTCTACGTGTAGGTCGTTTAAAAACAGGTACACCGCCTCGTATTGATGCAAGAACAATTGACTTTAGCCAATTAGCCGTTCAGTTAGGTGATACTCCAATGCCTGTTTTCTCGTTTTTAGGTAATGTGGATCAGCATCCTGAACAAATGCCTTGCCATATCACGTATACAAACGAAAAAACGCACGAAGTTATTCGTAATAACCTCGATCGTAGCCCAATGTATGCTGGTGTCATCGAAGGAATAGGCCCTCGTTATTGCCCATCTATTGAAGATAAAGTGATGAGATTTGCAGATCGTAATTCACATCAGATCTTTTTAGAGCCAGAAGGTTTAACAAGTAACGAAATTTACCCAAATGGTATTTCAACAAGCTTACCTTTTGATGTTCAAATGCAAATCGTAAATTCCATGAAAGGCATGGAAAATGCGAAGATCATTAGACCTGGTTACGCTATTGAATATGACTTCTTCGATCCTAGAGATCTAAAACAAACGCTAGAAAGCAAATTTATCAATGGGTTATTCTTTGCTGGACAAATAAACGGTACTACGGGTTATGAAGAAGCGGCTGCGCAAGGTATGCTTGCAGGGCTTAATGCGGCTCGTTACGCCTTTGATCAAGAAGGTTGGTTCCCGCGTCGTGATCAAGCATACATTGGAGTCTTAGTTGACGATCTTTGTACTCTTGGTACAAAAGAACCCTACCGTATGTTTACTTCTCGTGCTGAATATCGCTTGATGTTACGTGAAGATAATGCTGATTTACGTCTAACCGAAATTGGTCGTAAATTAGGCATGGTTGATGATACTCGCTGGGCAGAATTCAGTGAAAAAGTTGAACTTGTTGAAAAAGAGCGCCAGCGTTTAAGAAATATTTGGGTTCATCCTCAAGCTGATAATCTTTCAGAAATCAATGAATTGCTAAAAACACCATTATCTAAAGAAGCTAATGGTGAAGATTTATTACGTCGTCCTGAAATGACTTACAACATACTAAAAAATATCACTCGTTTCGCGCCTGGTATTGATGATTCAAAACCGCAAGCTGCTGAACAAGTTGAGATCCAAGTTAAGTACGAAGGTTATATTAATCGCCAGCAAGATGAGATTGAAAAACAACTGCGCAATGAAAACGCAGCGTTACCGATTGATCTGGACTATAAACTAGTTAGCGGATTATCTAACGAAGTTATTGCAAAACTAAACGATCACAAACCTACCTCGATCGGACAAGCATCTCGGATCTCAGGTGTCACACCTGCAGCGATTTCCATTTTATTAGTTTGGTTGAAAAAACAAGGTCTATTACGCAGGAGCGCATCATGAGTGACTTACTTAATCGGCTAAAAAAGCTGGCTAAGCAAGCCAATATAGAGCTTACAGATATTCAAGCTGAAAAACTCACGGGTTATGTCGCTATGCTTGATAAATGGAATAAAGCTTACAACCTCACATCAGTGAGAGATCCACAGCAAATGCTTATTCGTCATATTTTAGATAGTATTGTTGTGAGCCAATATCTTGAAGGTGAAAAATTTATTGATGTGGGAACTGGGCCTGGATTGCCTGGTATTCCTCTGGCAATAATGCGTCCCGATCACCACTTTGTTTTATTAGATAGCTTAGGTAAACGCGTTCGCTTTATGAAGCAAGTTCAGCACGAACTAGGACTTAATAATATCGAGCCTGTTCAATACCGTGTGGAAGAATACCAAACAGAGCAACCTTTTGATGGTGTTATCAGCCGAGCATTTGCCTCTATGAAAGATATGCTTTCTTGGTGCTCTCATTTAGTGACTGAAAAACACGGTCGTTTTTATGCATTGAAAGGACAAATTCACCAAGAAGAGTTAGATGAACTTGTTGATAATGGATTAAAAATGCCTGAAAAAGTGATTAGTTTATCCATACCTGAATTGAATGAGCAAAGACACTTGGTGATTATTTAATCAAATCTTGGGTGTCTCATCGATCATTTTTTCATTTTTTGTGCTCTGGCGATAATATTTACAATGTTATCGCCATTTGTTTTATGGGGGTTATGAGAAATACTTACATTTACTTTATTAAAACAATAAATTAACAAATTATTATCTTTTTCTTTAATTCTCTTTGTAACCTTAGTTTTTCTCTTTTTATTTTCAAAATAAATTACTAATTCTGTGCATTATAAAAATATTGAATTTATTTAATTCAAATACAGTTAATTCTTTTTCAATTGCCACTAATTTGTTCATAAAAGGGCATTTATTTGTTAACTCTGTTATATAATTTATGAAATTAATTTTATTTTTGCTTTTATATTTGTGATATCTATCACGCTATTTGTTTTTTTCAGTACTATTATTTTTACTCTTTTTGTTCTTAATCATTTTTCATAAATGGAACCTTGGTAATAAATTTAAATTAATCTTCACTTTTTCGCTACTTATTGATTGAATTCATTGCCACGCCCCGTATAATTTGCTCGTTTTTGTCACTTGACACTTTATAGCAAAGACAGTTTGATACATCATTCAGTAATACCTTTTACGATAGCTAGGTCTGGAGAATACAAACGTCATGTCTGTCTCCCTCTACAACGGGAAAGTTGCACTGAAACTGTTATTTTTGCAGTTTATGACTTTTGTTATTCTCAGTGCGAGTTTCTTTTTAAAGAGTACAGACTGGAGTTTTTCGGCTTTTTTAGGCGGGTTGGCATGTTGGTTACCCAATATTGCTTTTCTTTTGTTAATGCGCTTACAAAAAGTCAATGAAGAAAAAGCTCCAGTTCGCATAAACTGGCTTTTTGCTTTCAGTGAAGGGTTGAAGGTTATATTATCAATAACCTTGCTGATTGTTGCTTTAGGAGTGTTTAAAGCGGCATTTGCACCACTGGTCATGACCTACTTAGCGGTGCTTGTTATGCAGGTCGTTGCACCAGCCGTCATTAACGGTTAGCGTTTTTAACAACAAAAGGGTAATTGGCATCATGTCTGCATCAGGAGAAGCATTAACCACTAGAGACTACATAGGTCACCACCTGAATAACCTTCAGTTGGACCTGCGTACTTTCGAGTTGGTCAATCCCCATGCTGAAAATGCGCCATCATTCTGGGTGTTAAATATTGACTCACTTTTCTTTTCAGTACTGATGGGAGCTCTATTCCTATGGCTGTTTAGAAAAGTAGCAGTAAGAGCAACCAGTGGCGTACCGGGAAAATTCCAGACTGCAGTAGAAATGATCATCGGTTTCGTTGATAGCAGCGTCCGTGATATGTATCACGGAAAGAGCAAGGTCATTGCACCTTTGGCATTGACTGTGTTCGTTTGGGTGCTGTTAATGAATGCCCTGGATTTATTACCAATCGACTTCATCCCTTATATCGGTGAACACATCTTAGGGTTACCTGCGTTACGCATCGTTCCGACTGCGGACGTGAGTATTACTCTATCGATGGCAATTGGTGTATTTATCCTGATCCTTTTCTATAGCATTAAGATGAAAGGCATAAAAGGGTTTACAAAAGAGCTGACTTTACAGCCTTTTAATCACCCAATTTTTATTCCTATCAACTTAATCTTGGAAGGGGTAAGCCTGCTATCAAAACCTGTTTCCCTCGGTCTTCGACTGTTTGGTAACATGTATGCAGGTGAACTGATCTTTATTCTTATTGCTGGTCTGTTACCGTGGTGGTCACAGTGGTTATTAAGCCTTCCTTGGGCAATATTCCACATATTGATTATTACGTTACAAGCATTTATTTTCATGGTTCTAACGATTGTTTATCTGTCGATGGCATCTGAAGAACATTAATTATTAACTCTTTGAAGAAATAACTGAAACAAACTGGAGACTGTCATGGAAAACCTGAGTATGGATCTGCTGTACATGGCTGCCGCTATTATGATGGGTTTAGCTGCAATCGGTGCTGCAATCGGTATCGGAATCCTCGGAGGCAAATTTTTAGAAGGTGCTGCTCGTCAGCCTGATCTGATCCCTCTTCTGCGTACACAGTTCTTTATCGTTATGGGTCTGGTTGACGCCATCCCAATGATTGCTGTGGGTCTGGGCCTTTACGTGATGTTTGCTGTTGCCTAATGATGGTAATGAGCAGTAAAAGCATCAAGTTAGTTAATAACCAAGAAAGAGGTATTGTGCTGTGAATTTAAATGCAACAATCCTCGGCCAGGCCGTCGCATTTGTCCTGTTTGTTTTGTTCTGTATGAAATTCGTATGGCCACCAATTATGGCGGCCATTGAAAAACGTCAAAAAGAAATTGCTGACGGTTTATCATCTGCAGAACGTGCTAAAAAGGACTTAGATTTAGCGAAAGCCGATGCAGGCGATCAGCTAGCGAAAGCAAAAGCAGAAGCTCAAGCAATCATTGAATCAGCGAATAAACAACGCGCACAAATGATTGAAGATGCTAAAGCAGAAGCAGAGCAAGAACGTAGTAAGATCGTTGCACAAGCTCAATCCGAATTGGATGCAGAGCGTAAACGTGCTCGTGAAGAACTTCGTAAACAAGTCGCAATGCTGGCTATCGCAGGTGCCGAGAAAATTATTGAACGTTCCGTGGATGAAGCTGCTAATAGCGACATCGTTGATAAACTGGTCGCTGAACTGTAAGGAGGGAGGGGCATGTCTGAAATAGCAACGGTAGCTCGCCCCTACGCCAAAGCAGCTTTTGACTTTGCTGTGGAAAACCAGGCTGTCGATAAATGGCAGGTTATGCTGGCGTTCACCGCTGAAGTAGCACGCAATGAGCAGGTAACCGAATTACTTTCTGGTTCTTTAGCATCAGAAAAACTGGCTGACATCTTTGTTGACCTTTGTGGTGAACAATTAGATGGTCATGCTCAGAATTTAATTCGTGTTATGGCTGATAATGGCCGTTTATCAACGTTGCCTGAAGTATTGAGCCAATTTATTCAATTGCGCGCAGTACTCGAGTCAACGGTTGACGTTGAAGTAACTTCTGCCATTGAGCTAACTAAACAGCAGCTAGCTAACATTTCTGCAGCGATGGAAAAACGTCTATCACGCAAAGTGAAGCTGAATTGCAAAATTGATAAGTCTGTTATCGCAGGCATGATTATACGCGCCGGTGACCTCGTCATCGATGGCAGTATTCGTGGCCGTTTAGAGCGATTAACAGACGTCTTGCAGTCTTAAGGGGACTGGAGCATATGCAACTGAATTCCACTGAAATCAGCGAACTGATCAAGCAGCGCATTGCTCAGTTCAATGTAGTGAGTGAAGCTCACAATGAAGGTACGATTGTATCCGTTAGTGACGGTATCATTCGTATCCACGGTTTAGCCGAAGTTATGCAGGGTGAGATGATCGCACTGCCAGGTAACCGTTTCGCTATCGCACTGAACTTAGAGCGCGACTCTGTTGGTGCGGTTGTGATGGGTCCTTATGCTGACTTAGCAGAAGGCATGAAAGTTAAATGTACAGGTCGTATTCTGGAAGTACCTGTTGGGCGTGGTCTGCTTGGCCGAGTGGTAAATACACTAGGTGAGCCGATTGATGGTAAAGGTGCCGTAGAGCATGATGGATTCTCACCTGTTGAGATGATTGCTCCTGGTGTTATCGACCGTCAATCAGTTGATCAGCCTGTACAAACAGGTTACAAATCCGTCGATGCCATGATCCCAATTGGTCGTGGTCAGCGTGAATTGATCATCGGTGACCGTCAAACAGGTAAAACTGCTCTTGCTGTCGATGCGATCATCAACCAACGCGACTCTGGCATTAAATGTATCTATGTCGCTATCGGTCAGAAAGCCTCTACTATTTCGAACGTTGTTCGTAAATTAGAGGAACATGGCGCGTTAGAAAACACCATTGTTGTTGTTGCTTCTGCATCAGAATCTGCTGCGTTGCAATACCTCGCTCCTTATTCTGGTTGCGCAATGGGTGAATACTTCCGTGACCGTGGTGAAGATGCTCTGATTATTTATGATGACCTGTCTAAACAGGCTGTCGCATACCGTCAAATTTCTCTGTTACTTCGTCGTCCACCTGGACGTGAAGCATACCCTGGTGATGTTTTCTATCTGCACTCCCGTTTACTGGAGCGTGCTGCTCGTGTTAATGCTGAGTATGTAGAAGCTTTCACTAATGGTGAAGTTAAAGGTAAAACCGGCTCTCTGACTGCGTTACCAATTATCGAAACGCAAGCAGGGGACGTTTCTGCATTCGTTCCTACGAACGTAATCTCTATTACCGATGGTCAGATCTTCTTAGAATCTAACCTGTTTAACGCAGGTATCCGTCCAGCTGTTAACCCAGGGATCTCCGTATCTCGTGTTGGTGGTGCAGCTCAGACTAAGATTATGAAGAAACTTTCTGGTGGTATCCGTACTGCACTTGCGCAGTATCGTGAGCTGGCAGCATTCTCACAGTTCGCTTCAGATCTGGACGATGCTACCCGTAAACAGCTGAACCACGGTCAGAAAGTGACTGAATTGCTGAAACAGAAACAGTACGAACCTATGTCTGTCGCACAACAGTCTTTATCACTGTTTGCTGCAGAACGTGGTTATCTGGAAGATGTTGAAATTTCAAAAGTTGTGCCATTTGAAGCGGCTTTATTAGCTTATGCCTCTCGTGAACATGCTGATTTATTGAAAGAAATCAACCAGACTGGTACTTATAACGAAGAAATCGAAGCGAAGCTGAAAGGCGTGCTAGAAAACTTCAAAGCGACTCAGTCCTGGTAATAACTATTCGGCCTAATAGTTAAACATTAGGCCGTCTGGTTCATGAGGAGAAGCAGAAATGGCCGGCGCAAAAGAGATACGTTCGAAGATCGCCAGTGTGCAAAACACACAGAAGATCACTAAAGCGATGGAGATGGTCGCCGCGTCGAAAATGCGTAAAACGCAGGAACGCATGGCAGCCAGCCGTCCTTATGCAGAAACCATGCGCAGTGTGATTGGTCACCTTGCGTTAGGGAATCTGGAATACAAACATCCATACCTCGAAGAGCGTGAAGTTAAACGTGTCGGGTACCTGGTTGTTTCGACCGACCGTGGTTTGTGTGGTGGTTTGAACATTAACTTGTTCAAAAAACTGCTGGCAGACATGAAAGAGTGGTCTGAAAAAGGTGTGCAGGTAGATTTAGCTCTAATCGGTTCTAAAGCCGCGTCATTCTTTGGCTCAGTAGGCGGGAATGTTGTTGGTCAAGTAACGGGTATGGGTGATGATCCAAAACTGTCAGACCTTATCGGTCCAGTTAATATCATGTTGCAGGCTTATGACGAAGGTCGTTTAGATAAACTGTATGTGGTGGCAAATAAGTTCATCAATACCATGGCTCAAGAGCCTAAAATTCTTCAGGTTTTACCATTACCACCAGGTGATGATGAAGAGCTGAAAGAAAAATCTTGGGATTATCTGTACGAACCTGATCCTAAGGCGTTACTGGATACTTTGCTGCGTCGTTATATCGAATCGCAAGTTTACCAGAGCGTCGTAGAGAACTTAGCGAGTGAGCAGGCCGCCCGAATGGTTGCGATGAAAGCCGCTACAGATAACGGTGGTAACCTGATTAAAGAATTGCAATTGGTGTACAACAAAGCACGCCAAGCAAGTATTACTCAGGAACTTACAGAAATTGTGTCTGGTGCAGCCGCGGTATAACAGCTAGGTTTACGAATTACGTAGAGGATTCAAGATGGCTACTGGAAAGATTGTCCAGGTAATCGGCGCCGTAGTGGACGCCGAGTTCCCTCAGGATAGCGTCCCTAAAGTATACGACGCTCTTGAGGTTATGAATGGTAAAGAAAAACTGGTGCTGGAAGTTCAGCAACAGTTAGGCGGTGGTATCGTTCGTTGTATCGCAATGGGTACATCTGATGGTTTAAGCCGTGGTTTAAAAGTTGAAAACTTAGGCCACCCAATTGAAGTACCAGTAGGTAAAGCAACACTGGGACGTATCATGAACGTTCTGGGTACACCTATCGATATGAAAGGTGATATTGCAACTGAAGAACGTTGGTCTATCCACCGTGAAGCGCCAACCTACGAAGAGTTATCAAACTCACAAGAACTGCTTGAAACCGGTATCAAAGTAATGGACTTAATCTGTCCGTTTGCTAAAGGTGGTAAAGTAGGTCTGTTCGGTGGTGCGGGTGTTGGTAAAACAGTTAACATGATGGAATTGATCCGTAATATCGCGATCGAGCACTCAGGTTATTCTGTATTTGCCGGTGTTGGTGAGCGTACTCGTGAGGGTAACGACTTCTATCATGAAATGACGGATTCTAACGTTCTTGACAAAGTATCGTTAGTTTATGGTCAGATGAATGAGCCACCAGGAAACCGTCTGCGTGTCGCATTGACGGGTCTGACTATGGCTGAAAAATTCCGTGATGAAGGCCGTGACGTACTGTTATTCGTCGATAACATTTATCGTTACACCTTAGCCGGTACTGAAGTATCAGCACTGTTAGGTCGTATGCCATCAGCAGTAGGTTACCAACCAACATTGGCTGAAGAGATGGGTGTTCTGCAAGAACGTATCACTTCAACCAAAACAGGTTCTATCACTTCTGTACAGGCCGTATACGTACCTGCGGATGACTTAACTGACCCATCACCAGCAACAACGTTTGCTCACTTAGATGCGACAGTTGTACTGAGTCGTCAAATTGCTTCACTAGGTATCTACCCTGCGGTTGACCCACTGGATTCAACCAGTCGTCAGTTAGACCCACTGGTAGTTGGCCAAGAGCACTATGATGTGGCTCGTGGTGTTCAGTCTATCCTGCAACGTTATCAGGAACTGAAAGACATCATCGCTATCTTAGGTATGGATGAACTGTCAGAAGAAGATAAACTGGTTGTTGCGCGTGCGCGTAAGATCCAGCGCTTCCTATCTCAGCCATTCTTCGTTGCTGAAGTATTTACCGGTTCACCAGGTAAGTTCGTTTCCCTGAAAGACACTATCCGTGGCTTTAAAGGTATTCTGAACGGTGATTATGACCACCTGCCAGAGCAGGCGTTCTACATGGTTGGTACTATCGAAGAAGCAGTAGAAAAAGCTAAGAAGCTTTAATACGGCTGACGGGAGGTTGATATGGCCGATACATCGTTCCACCTGAAAGTTGTCAGCGCTGAAAAGCAGTTATATGACGGCGAAGTCAAACGAATTCAGGTAACTGGTAGCGAAGGTGAGCTCGGTATTTATCCGCAGCATACCCCGTTATTAACTGCCATAAAACCGGGCATGGTACGTGTCGTAAAAACATCGGGCGAAGAAGAGGTTATCTACCTTTCAGGTGGTATTCTCGAAGTTCAGCCGACGGGCGTCATTGTACTGGCAGATACAGCTATCCGCGGGCGTGATTTGGATGAAGCGAAAGCGTTGGAATCTAAGCGTAAAGCTGAAGAACACATTCAATCCTCTCATGGTGATGTTGATTATGCTCAAGCATCAGCAGAACTAGCTAAAGCGATTGCAAAACTACGTGTAATCGAATTGACTCGACGTTGATGTAAATAGGCAGTCTATGAATAAAAAAGCCAGTTGGTTCTTCGCTAACTGGCTTTTTTGCGTCATGAAATATTTTGTGTGACGAAATATGTAGTATTATTTGGCATAAACAGGTTTACTTGCCATTCTTTACGGGAGTTATCAGGTTAATTATGTCTAATTCAGCTAAAAGCGTTGTTATTCTTGCTGCGGGAAAAGGCACCCGCATGTATTCACAGTTACCTAAAGTTCTTCATAAACTTGCGGGTAAATCCATGGTTCAACATGTGATTGATACCGCCAAGTCATTAGGCGCTCAACAAACACACCTTGTCTATGGACATGGTGGTGAACTCATGAAAGAAAAATTAGGTTCACAACCTGTTAATTGGGTACTACAAGCAGAGCAACTAGGAACAGGTCATGCAATGCAACAAGCTGCGCCTTTCTTTGCTGATGATGAAGATATCCTGATGCTTTATGGTGATGTTCCACTTATCACTAAAGAAACGTTAGAACGTTTAATTGAAGTCAAACCAGAAGGTGGCATTGGCTTATTAACGGTTATTTTAGATAACCCAACTGGTTATGGCCGTATTGTTCGTGAAAATGGCGAAGTGACTGGCATTATCGAACAAAAAGATGCTTCTGAAGAACAACTCAAAATTACTGAAATCAACACGGGTATTTTAGTCGCAAACGGTGGTGATTTAAAACGTTGGTTAAGTAAGCTCGATAATAACAATGCACAAAAAGAGTATTACATTACTGACATTATCGCGTTAGCGTATAAAGAAGGTCGTAAAATTGAAACGGCTCATCCTCGTCGTCATAGTGAAATGGAAGGCGTGAATAACCGTTTGCAACTGGCTGCATTAGAACGTATTTACCAAACAGAGCAAGCTGAACGCTTATTATTAGAAGGTGTTATGTTGCTTGATCCTGCGCGTTTTGATTTACGTGGCACATTAACTCACGGTAAAGATGTCGTGATTGATACTAACGTTATTATTGAAGGTGATGTGACTTTAGGAAATAACGTTGAAATTGGTACGGGATGTGTCCTGAAAAATTGTGTAATTGGTGATAATTCTATTATTAGCCCATATACGGTGATCGAGGATGCAAACTTAGCACAAGAGTGTACTGTAGGACCTTTTGCACGCCTTCGTCCGGGTAGTGAGTTGGCGGATAAAGCTCACGTGGGTAACTTTGTTGAGATGAAAAAAGCAAGCTTAGGTGTTGGCTCTAAAGCCGGTCATCTGACTTACTTAGGCGATACTGAAGTCGGTGCTAACGTTAATATTGGTGCAGGTACTATTACTTGTAACTATGATGGTGCGAATAAATTCAAAACAGTTATTGGTGATGATGTCTTTATTGGTTCAGATACCCAATTAGTGGCACCTGTTACTGTTGCTAATGGTGCAACAATTGGCGCAGGAACAACACTCACTAAGAACGTGAATGAAAACGAATTAGTGATTAGCCGAGTTAAGCAAACTCATATCAGTGGATGGAAACGTCCAGTGAAGAAAAAACAATAATTTTAAGAAAAGGGCGTATATTTAATTAGCGCCCTTTTCTTGTACGCTATTATTCTAAAAACAAAAATATCCCCGCTTTCTACAATGGCTTGGGGGAAAAAAATAATCAGGTATAAGACATCCAAGTGCGAATAAATGCACAGTTTTAGGAATAACACAATGTGTGGAATAGTAGGTGCAGTTGCACAACGCGATATCGCTGAAATCTTAATAGAAGGCTTACGTCGTTTAGAATACCGCGGTTATGATTCTGCGGGTTTAGCGGTTGTGGATAATGACTGTAAAATGACACGTCTGCGTGAAGCTGGCAAAGTACAAATGCTGGCTGAAGAGGCAGAAAAAACACAAGTGATTGGTGGTACAGGTATTGCTCATACTCGTTGGGCAACACATGGTGAACCTTGTGAAGATAATGCACATCCTCATGTATCAGGTACGATTGCGGTTGTACATAATGGCATTATCGAAAATTACCAAGAACTGAAAGCAGAATTAATTAAAAAAGGGTATCAGTTTGCTTCTCAAACTGATACTGAAGTGATTGCTCACCTTGTTAATTGGGAACAGCGTCAGGGTGGTACATTACGTGAAGTTGTACAACGCGTTATTCCTCAATTACGTGGTGCTTACGGCACTGTTATTATGGATAGCCGTACGCCTGAGTTATTAATCGCTGCTCGCTCTGGCAGTCCGCTGGTGGTCGGTCTTGGCGTTGGTGAAAACTTCCTTGCTTCTGACCAATTAGCTCTATTACCCGTTACTCGTCGTTTTATCTACCTTGAAGAAGGGGATATTGTTGAAATTACTCGTCGCCATGTTCATATTTTTGATGTGAATGGCAATGAAGTTAATCGTGATACGATTGAATCTAACGTTCAATATGATGCGGGTGATAAAGGCGTTTATCGTCACTACATGCAAAAAGAGATCTATGAACAGCCTCTTGCAATTAAAAATACGCTAGAAGGTCGTTTAAAAGCAGAAGGTATCGATCTTAGCGAATTAGGCCCTAAAGCTGAAGAGATCTTATCTAAAGTTGAGCATATTCAAATTGTAGCTTGTGGGACATCTTATAACGCAGGTATGGTTTCTCGTTATTGGTTTGAATCGTTAGCGGGTATTCCTTGTGATGTCGAAATTGCATCAGAATATCGCTATCGTAAACCTGCAACTCGCCGCAATAGCTTATTGATCACATTATCTCAATCAGGTGAAACAGCGGATACATTAGCGGCTCTGCGTTTATCTAAAGAGTTAGGTTATTTATCTTCTTTAGCTATTTGTAACGTAGCTGGCTCTTCTTTGGTGCGTGAGTCTGAATTTGTTTTAATGACTAAAGCTGGTGCTGAAATTGGTGTTGCATCAACCAAAGCATTTACAACACAGTTAACTGTTCTATTAATGCTGGTGGCATATATGGGGCGTATTAAAGGTGTTGCAACACTAGAGCACGATGTTTCTACGGCATTACACGCATTACCAAGTCGTATTGAAAGCATGTTATCGAAAGATAAAGTGATTGAAGCGTTAGCTGAAGACTTCTCAGAAAAAAGCCATGCTTTATTCTTAGGTCGTGGCGATCAATACCCGATTGCGGTAGAAGGTGCATTAAAGCTAAAAGAGATCTCTTATATTCATGCTGAAGCTTATGCTGCTGGTGAATTAAAACATGGCCCGTTAGCATTAATTGATGCAGATATGCCTGTTATTATCATTGCGCCGAACAACGAGTTATTAGAGAAATTAAAATCTAATATCGAAGAAGTGCGTGCGCGTGGTGGTTTACTGTATGTGTTTGCAGATCAAGATGCGGGTTTTGAAGAAAATGAAACAATGAAGCTGATTTCTCTGCCTCACGTTGAAGAGCTTATTGCGCCGATTTTCTACACCGTACCATTACAGCTGTTGTCTTATCATGTTGCTCTAATTAAAGGCACAGACGTAGACCAACCACGTAACTTGGCAAAATCAGTTACAGTTGAATAAATGATACGTTAATAGTCTTTAGTTGATAAAACCCAGTTAGAGATATCTGCTAACTGGGTTTTTTTATGGTTATTAAAATAACATTACAGTAAACAAAATGAAGTAAGGAAATAACTAGTTGTAAGATTTAAATAGGGACTGATTGCCTGATTTATCAAAAGCGATAACTTGGTAAGATTCTTTGTAATCACCTGCATACATACCTAAGCTACCCGCCGGCATTCCTGCAACTGCAATACCTGATTTAGATTTATCCATTAAGTCGATATTTTTTAAACTATCGACAGGGATGTGTCCTACTAAATCTTTACCTTGATAAGTCGCAAAGTGGCAACTTAATAAATTATTTGGTACACCTGCTTGTTGATATTTTTTCATTAATTGTGTTTCTGAAACGATATTCACTTTAACGTTAAAACCGGCTTCTTTTACACCATCAGCCCATAAAGTACAGCATCCGCAACTTTCTGTTTTATAAACCTCAACAACATTATGATTAGAAGCATAAGCTGTGCTTGTAAAAACAGAGATTGCAATGATAGAAGGCAGTAATAATTTTTTCATTGTTCATTCCTTTCATTAAGTTGATAGAAGAAACAATAATCTTTCCCCCTACTGGAAGGTCAATTTAATTAAGGTATAAACGCGTAGAGTTTTGTAAAAAAATATTTATAAAAAACAAAGATATAAATAATACTTTGTGTATCTTTTTTGATGTTTTTTTAGTTGATATAAAAAGGAAAAATAAAAAGCTAATATATTGAAATATATTAGCTTTTATAATAATCAGGCTATTTTATTTAAAGATAAATTATTTGATAATGGTAATTTGTTTTACGTCGATCTCTACGCTTGTCCACTCTTTATCAACTTTACCTTCAATTCTGACGGTATTATCTGGGGTTACTGTTTGTCCGCGCCATCTTTTATTGTCAATATCTACATTGATACCACCGGTGCTATCTTCAAAAACGTATAGCTCATTACCAATTTTTTTGGTGATTTTGCCTGTTAAGATAACCCAAGTATCATCAGAAAGATCTTTTGCTTTTGCGACAGTGGTTTCACTAATTGAAGGACCTTTAAATCCCCCTTGGTCAGCACTTGATTGGATAGTACCTTGAGGAGAAACAAAACCACCATTATTATGAGATGTTGTATTGGCTTGAGATGCAAAAGCCAACGTACTACCAATTAATAATACAAGAATTTTTTTCATATCAAGCTCGCTTTTGGTTTAAAATATAACTAATTATAGTACTTATTTTGTTTCAATTTTACATATAAAACAGTATGTAAAGGTAAACTTAAGTATTAATATATCAAATAATTGATATTAAAGTTTGAAAACTAGATTTATATTTTATAGTGTTGTTTTTTTCAACACAAGCATCTATCACTAAAGACTTCTTTTCTTTAAGTTAAATCCTCTAGTTATTTCCCCTTGGGATCAGTGTAGACCGTTATTCAAAAATATACTCTGCAAGATCATTGTTTTTAGATGTATTACCTCTTATCATCCAGCGCCTTCAAATTTTTTTTAATTTTCCCCTGTTATTTTTAGAGGTTTTATGACTAACGAACGCATTGCCAATCCGGGTCCATTAGGTTTAATGGGTTTTGGTATGACAACGATTTTGTTGAATATACATAATGCTGGTTTTTTCCCAGTAGTCTCCGTCATTATGAGTATGGGAATTTTTTATGGTGGGATAGCTCAAGTTATTGCTGGGATTTTTGAATTCAAAAAAGGCAATACTTTTGGGGCTACTGCATTTACCTCTTATGGCTTCTTTTGGGTAACATTAGTAGGAATTTGGTTATTACCCGTAATGGGGTTAAGTGAGCCAACAACCCCTCTATTTTTAGGGGTATTTTTAGCGCTATGGGGAATATTTACCTTTTTCATGTTTATTGGCACGTTAAAAGCCAATAGAGCACTCCAGTTTGTCTTTTTAAGTCTGACAATTTTATTTGTTTTGCTGGCAATCGGAAATATCACAGGTAATGCTCTGATTTTAAAAATTGCAGGTTTTGAAGGTATTATTTGTGGTGCTAGTGCTTTTTATCTGGCAATGGCTGAAGTATTAAATGAGATGTATGGCAGAACAATACTGCCAATTGGTCACAAGTAACTGCTTTATAAAGAAGTGGCTATTTAGCCACTTCTACTACTTGGCTTTTACGGCGTATTAATTTTCTTGCACACCATGCATAAAGTAACCCTGCAACGACACCTGAAATATGTGATTCTGTTGATACACCTAATTGCCCTGGGATTAAGCCATAGGCCATTGATCCATAATAGAATAAAACAAAGAGGGCAATGACAATATCGATAATTTTGTGGCGAGTAAAAGCGTGTGCAATAAGTAAAGACCATAATCCAAAAATCCATCCACTTGCACCAACGTGAATAGCATTTCTACCAAAAATCCAAACTAATAAACCACTTACGATAATAATAAATATGCTGGATAACACATATTCTCGTAGAGATTGTGTCATAGATAAAAAGCTAAGAATAAGAAATGGGAGTAGATTACTAAATAGATGAGACCAAGATCCGTGAATGAAAGGTGCGATAAAAATACCAATTAAACCTTCACCCGTTCTTGGAATAATCCCCCATTGAAGAAGAGATATGGAAAATAGTGAGTTAATAAGTTGAAGTAAGACTAATATGATAGTTAACCCGCCAAGAAAGGTGAGTCTTTTTTTAAACCAAACTTTATCCATAACGGTAGCCTTAATAATGTGATGACGTTGATAAAACGCTATAAATAGAAGAGTCTTTAATAAAAGAAGAAAGACTCTTTGTTATTTATCAATCTAATAAATTAAGGCAAGCAGCTCCACGAGCGCCACCTGCATCACCATGACGAGCTTTTTCTATTAATGGAATTTGTGCATTTCCGTAAACACAGTGTGAGAGATATTCAGGTAATAGCTCATACAGTGCGTTAAATTGTGATAATCCACCACCAATAACAATTAAATGAGGGTCAAGTACCGTAAGAATATTGCTAAGGTAAATCGCAAGTACTTTCATATAGCGATCAACATGCTCTTGGGTCTTTTTATCGCCCGCATAATATTGCTCAACAATATCAACCGCTCTTTGTGGTGCATCATTAAAGGCTTTATACATACGTTCAAAACCACGGCCTGATAAATAGGTTTCAAAACATGCTTTTTTACCACAACCACAAATAATTTTTGGCATCGTTTCGCCGATCACGTTATCTGCATCCACATTCAGATTCATATGACCGATTTCACCAGCAATCCCATTCTTGCCTGACAAGACTTTACCATCAATAACAAAACCACCACCTACGCCAGTTCCTAATATAAGACCTAGTACAGAAGGGTGATGACGAAACTCAGGATCCCAAGCTTCCGATAAGGCAAAACAGTTAGCATCATTTTCAACTTTAACAGGTCTATTGAGTATATGTGCGAGATCGTGGATCATTGGCTTGTATTTAGCTGCTGGAACATTAGTAGTAAATACTGTTCCTTCTTTAGCATTCACAATACCAGGAACACCAACTCCTACTTTTCCTTTATAACCTATTTCATTGTCAGCTTCTAAAGTCAGTTCTTTAAAAACATTCAATAATGCTTGATAGTCATTTTTAGGTGTTGGAACACGCTTTTGCCATACTTGAGTGAGATCTTTATCAAAAACGGCAAGCTCAATTTTTGTGCCGCCCATATCAAAACCATAATACATATCAGTCTCTTAATTATTCTGTAAATATTATTTATAGCAACGACAAAGTTGTCGTTACGTGGTCATTTCTATTTCAGTCAATACTTAAGTTATCTCTACTGCTTATATACACTAGGTTAAAGAAGAACAGTGATTGGTGACAGTTGAGTTTTCTTTATCTATTGATTACTACCTTCAATCAAAATACTACGTACTTTCATTAGAGCAAAGCCTAATAAATTTAACCCATTCCAAAGAAGGGGATTGTGAATTTCGTTGTCTTGCTCACTTAAACCGACGCCCCATATTTTATCAACAGGGCTTGCTTCAACAAGCACACGATTGCCTGTTGAAATCAGAAAGTTACCGAGCTCTTTATTTTGGGAAAATTTAGCGATATTGGCACGAATAACAATATCCATACGGTGTTGCTCCCAAATGTCTTGGTCAAATCCTTTTACTTCTCTGCCTAATGCTTTTGCTGAGCCCGGATTAGATGCAGTAATAATGCGATTTCTAACTTCTATATCATTAAATAGCTTCGCTTTTTCAGCCATCATATAGTGTTCAGCACTGGCATAACGCACATCATCTAATATAAAAGGTGCTGGATACCATTGGCTAAAGCAACTTTTTGCGATGTCATTACCTTTACTTTGGTGTCCCCAAAAGTAGATGTACTTTATTTTCTTTCCTGCACGAAATTCTTTTCTTAATTGTGCTAAATCCATCTTTTTTCCCGTTATGTTGAATACTCCTAATTCACATAATAAAGATAGCATAGAAGTAAAGAAGGATAGAGTGCCTTTTTGCGATTCTGTGAGTAGGTGAAGCGATTCCGCTATTTTTAATTTATTCTTATTAAATTCATCTTTATTTGATTATTTTTTGCTAAATAATAAAAAAAATATAACTTAGATTACTGAGATTATTCTTAAAAAAATCGAAATAAAGTGTTTCTTTATTTATATAATCACACAAAAAGATAATCTTAAAACGATATCTCTTACTTAGTATAAATGTGTAGTTAATTAAGTATTCTTAATATAAAAAATTACAATTATTGGTATTTATACTAGTTATTGGTATTTATAACTACTATTGTTGTTAATTTATAGTTTATTCAATATGTTATATCTTTTTTGTGTGCTACTTTTCATTATTTCATTTATTATTTGAACCAAATCACGCTTATGAGTTTGTTAAGCTAAATTAACAATATCATTTTATAAATAAAATATTACTTAAGTTAATTATTCTAAAATACTGGTTATTCTTAGCGGTATTTACTATAAGAGAGTAATAAAACCAATCATAGATTGATAATCTAGTTTTGTCTTTTCTTGTCATGTTTTTTTCTAAAACTTAATCAACTCTGATGTATTTTATTTTTTCTCATTAAAATAAAACGATCGTAATATGATAAAAAACAATAAAAACACTTTTTAGGTGTAAAAAAAGAATCTGTTTTGATAATGATCAATATGAATAAATAATCTTTTTTGTTTTTAATTATCATTTTTTTAGTCTTTTTTTGAGTGGGAAAAAGAAAGGGGATTAAAATTGATCTTGATAGGTTCTTTGATTTTTAGAAGAAATAATATCAATAAATAATTATTTTAGAATTTTATTTTTATAAAATTTATACAAATTGTTATTAGTTAACTCTAGTTATTATCTGTTTTTTTTACCTGTTTTTTTAGGTGAAAAAGGCACTGCTTTTGGTAGTAATAATAAATATAGCAGTAAGTAAAAATACTCATTTTTATAAGGTGAAAATGAGTGTCATTTTTCTTTTTGTACTTTTTTTGATGTTGTATTTTTCATTAAAATAATTATACAATTTAATTTAAATAATCATTACTAATAATATAAAGATGCTTATTTGTAATTAAATAGATTAGTGTTTATAAGATTATTTTACCCTATATAGTTGATGTTCATTAATTGAAAGTTTAATGAGAGTTTCAATATGAATTTATAAAGATATGTTTTTAACATATTGTGAAAAATATCTATAAGGCTCTCTCTTCTTTATTTTGAATGGGCATTAAGTTATTGAATAAGGTTTATAGAGTACTTGTTATTAAAGGGGGCCACACTATGTATGATGATATTAGTAACCTAAAAGATAAGTTTCAGGAAGATGCCTTTGCTTTTCAAGATTTTTCTTCCTCTACAACACAACATGTTGATAATAAAATAGAACCGGTTGTTACGAATAAAGAAGATAATAATAAACTTAGTAAGTTAAGTAATGATACGTTTTCTGAAACTTCGTTTTTAGTGAAAAAAGAACTCAAACAGCCTGTTATCTCATCGCCTATTCCTTCTTATCACCAGGATGCTTTAGCTGTTAAAGCAAAGAAAGACAATTTAATTAAGAGCAAGGAAAAGTTGTTATCAGATAATAAAATATTTGATAGCAAAGAAACTGATAGAGTTTATGCTCATGAAAATATATCACTAAAAGAGATATTTTCATTTATTGCCTCTGTCTAATCTAAATAATAAAAACGCTTTGTGTAAATAAATAATATTGACTGGTGTCAATTTTTAGCCATTGTTATTTTATTTTTAAGATAGGTTTGTTTCTTTTCGATATTTATTAATATCGATGGGGTGCCTTTGTCTTAAGAAAAGATCTATGGCGATGACAAAGGTACAGGTTTATGAATAAAATATTTAAAACATTAATTACGGCTTTTCTATTGATAACAATGTTTTCACTTATTGTTATGCCAATGAGTGCCGAACAACAATATATATTCGGTATTATCAATATATTGCTGTTATTTGTTATCGGTTTTAAAAAATCAAAAAAACGATTATTAACGATGGTTTTTATTTCATTGTTGATGTCAACGCGTTATCTCTACTGGCGTGCAACAAATACTTTAAATTTTAATACAACAATTGAGGCTATTTTAGGTAGTGGTTTATTTATGGCTGAGATTTATTCTTGGATAATATTAGTCCTAGGATACTTCCAAACGTCATGGCCATTAAATAGAAAAATAGCCCCCTTACCTAAAGATGTTTCTCAATGGCCTACAGTTGATATTTATATTCCAACATATAATGAAAGCTTAGATGTTGTACGTGATACGGTCCTCGCTGCACAAGCTATCGATTATCCACAAGATAAAATGAAAGTTTATATATTGGATGATGGTAGTCGTGAAGAATTTAAACAATTTGCTGGTGACGTTGGGGTAACTTACATTGAACGAGAAGTTCATGATCACGCTAAGGCGGGTAATTTAAATCATGCGATGGGATTAACAGACGGTGAGCTAATCTGTGTTTTTGACTGTGACCACATTTCAACACGTATTTTCTTGCAAGCAACGGTAGGAAGTTTCCTTGAAGATCCAAAATTAGCGTTGATCCAAACTCCACACTATTTTTACTCATCAGACCCATTTGAACGTAACTTAAGTGCAGCTAAAGATGCACCGCATGAAGGCGCACTTTTCTATGGCCCTGTTCAACGTGGTAATGATAACTGGAATGCAACTTTCTTCTGTGGTTCATGTGCTGTTATGCGTCGTAGTGCTCTTGAAGAAATTGGGGGGATTGCTGTTGAAACGGTCACCGAAGATGCACACACTGCGCTTAAATTACAACGTTTAGGTTGGAACTCTGCATTTATTGATATTCCTTTAGCTGCCGGTCTTGCAACAGAACGTTTAGCATTACACGTTAATCAACGTATTCGTTGGGCTAGAGGGATGACACAGATATTCCGTGTTGATAATCCTATGTTGGGCCGTGGTTTAACATTCCCTCAGCGTTTATGTTATCTCAATGCGATGCTCCATTTTCAGTATGGTTTGCCTCGTATCATCTTCTTGACTGCACCGTTACTGTTTATGTTATTTAACCTTAATATTATCGCTTCATCCGCAAGCATGATATTTGCCTATGCATTACCTCACTTAATCATGTCGGTTTATGTAAACTCGAAAAATATCGGTAAATACCGTTACTCTTTTTGGGGGGAAATTTATGAAACCGTCATGGCATTTAGTTTGGTATTACCTACCTTACTGAGCTTAGTTTCACCAAAATTAGGTAAGTTTAACGTAACAGATAAAGGTGACTTGCTTGATAAAAGCTATATGGATTACCTCACTGTACGCCCATTAATTATTACTGCACTCCTGCTTATTACTGGGATTTCATGGGTTATTGTTCGTTACCTATTGAATGATTTCCAAGGTATTGATCCTCTGGTTATTGTTTTAAACCTTACTTGGGCGACTTACAGTTTATTTATCATTCTTGCCTCTATCGCCGTGGGTAAAGAGACTCGACAAATTCGTAAGAATACGCGAATCAATGCATCTCTACCGATTACGTTACATTTTGATGATGGTGCTGAGTTAACAACGACCACTGAAGATATTTCAATGGGAGGTGTTCGCATTGCTGTGAATAAAATGTCTGAACTTCGCCAACGTAATGTCACGTCAATCACTCTGAATGTACAACGAGATGAAGTTACTGTTCCTGTTGATCTGGTGAGTTTAGAAAGCAATCAACTCCGTCTTGAATTCTTGCCTATTGATTTAAATCTTCGCCGTAAATTAGTGCGCATTGTTTTTGGTCGTGCTGATGCATGGATCCATCAAGCAGATTATAAGGACAAGCCATTTAAAGAATTGGCAGGTATTACGCGTTGTATTTTTGAATTGTTCTTTGGGCGTCGCCAAAAAGTGAAAGCACCAGCAATAAGAACGAAAGCAAAAGCTTCACTCTCTGTGCAATCTATTAACGGGGATGATTAAGCATGAAAAAGAAACTGACATTAATGCTAAGCCTGACGGCGATAGCGATTGCAAGTATCAATCTTTCTCAAGCAGATACCGGAATGTTAGAGCTAGGAGGAGAGCTTTTACCTGATCCGACTTCTTATGCTCATTCTTCTGTACAACAAAATGCAAATAACCCGATCCAACTTGGAGGTGGTGCATTATCTGAAGCGCGTAATATTGAAGAGCAATTAACATTAGCACAGATGGGCAGTCCATCACCTATCGTGTTATCAGGAAGAAAATTACTTTCTGGTGTGACGTTTAATATGGCGAACGATTTATTTATTGATAACGCCACATTAACGATGAAAGTGAAAGCATCTCAAGGATTAATTCAATCTGATCAAACACTTCACTTAATGCTAAATGGTCAACCTATAGGATTTCTACCTTTAGAAGAAGGTGGGCAAGAGCATGAATATGTTTTAGAAATTCCTGAAATGATGTTGACGAATGT
Source organism: Proteus faecis (assembly GCF_030286765.1). NCBI lineage: Bacteria > Pseudomonadati > Pseudomonadota > Gammaproteobacteria > Enterobacterales > Morganellaceae > Proteus > Proteus faecis. Next base: position 156,807 of record NZ_JASVWV010000007.1, on the reverse strand, counting down.
GAATAACCTTAGCTTTCGTTTAGCCAGTCGTGATGCATTGGATGAAAACCAATGTATTCCTCCACTGGCTGAAGGACTAAGTCTGATTATTTCACCAGATTCATCATTAGATTATCGAGGTCGCTGGATTAATGGCGGGTATAGTTTGGAACGATTGCCCCTACCGTTCTTTGATCCTGACAGAATGACAGCGACCTCGTTACCTATCATATTGTCAGATAAACCTGATCATGCGGAGGTAACAACGGCAGCTATTGCTGCATCATGGTTTGGTAGTTTTAGCCATGATATTAAGCAAATTGATTTACCGGTTTTAATGAATCAGTTACCTGAAAGTGATGGTGTTTTAGTTGGCTATTCAGGACAAACTATTGCGGGTATTACATTACCTTCAGGAAATAGTGGGCAATTAACTATTGTTGATAACCCGGTTGATCCTGTTTTCAAATTATTATTGATCAGCGGTGATAATGAGAAATCTCTTCGTCAAGCGGTATGGGCATTAAATAATGGAAAATTGCCACAAAACGATCACTTAGTGGTGCCGTTTCAAACGCTTGCGATGAGTAAAGATTACGATGCTCCTCGTTGGTTAAATACCAACAAACCGGTTACGTTAAGTGAAATTGCCAATGGTAGTGATGACTTCTCACGTCAAGGTATTAACCACGCACCGAATCAGTTTTCATTTCGAGTCTCTCCTGATCTCTTTTGGTGGGATGGTGATGCACTACCTTTAGATTTGAAATATGTATTCCCTCATTCGGATAAAATAAATAGTCGTCGTTCTTCATTAATTGCCTCTTTGAATAACCAATTCTTAGGTGCATTGTATCCAGCGCGTTCAGAACCTTTAGGCATATTAAGGCAATGGTTAGGTATGGAGAGTGAAGAGCAAAACAGCACACTCTATTTAAACCCTCGTCAAATTTATAGCCAGAATCAATTACAGTTTTATTTTGATTTACGTGAACCCGATGATGCACCGTGTATTTTAACGGATGGCAGTAGTTTGATTAGCCGAATCGATCCGCAATCAACGCTGCAATTTAAAAATACTTGGCACTACTCAAGAATGCCGAACTTGGCTTATTTTTCAGGTGCGTCATTTCCATTTAGTCGTCGTGCAGATTTTTCACAAACCACACTGTTGCTACCTGAAAATCCAACAATAGAAGAGCTTTATACCTTAGTGAACTTAATGGCGAGATCAGGTTATGCCACAGGTACACCAGTTTCTCATGCTTCAGTTTTCTTAGGTGCTAAAGAGCTTGAGAAAAATAACCTCTCTCAACACGATGTGCTTGCGATTGGCTCATTAAGTAGTGAAGGATTTCTACCTGCGCGTTTTTCACAACAAACGTTCTCATTTTTAAATAAAAACGTTGAAATCAAATCTCAATCATTGATTGATAAAGCAAAAGGCTGGATTGCTGGCGATTATTTATCTCAAAGTAGTGATGCTGCAAGTTACTTATCTTCAGTAAAAGATTGGCGTGGCATGATGAGTTTTATCTCACCTTGGGCAAACGATAGGGTTGTCGTATTGGTTACAGCTAAAGGTAATGATTCGATAAAAACCATTATCAATGACTTAAATTTAGCCCAAATAAATGCGGCTATTAAAGGCGATATCACACTTATTAGTGGTAAAGATACCGTAAAAAGTTTCCATTTAGGTGAACACTTCTCGCAAGGTGACTTACCTTTCTTACAACAATTCCTTTGGTATAGCTCTAGACACGTATATTTGCTGGGTCTTTTAGCGGTTGGTTTTTGTGCGCTGACGGGGTTCGCGACTTATTACTGGTTACAACGTCGTTCAACTCGTCGTTTACATCAGATATCACAGCATCGTTCAGATAAATAAGGGGGGATATAAGATGAAAAATCATGCACTTAATATCATCGTTAAAGTCATCTATGCAGGTTGTATTCTAGGGGCTTCAAGTCAAGTTCAAGCAACAGCCGTTGAGGTAAATACAACAGCAACTGATCCAAATATTGTCAGTTCTCTTATTGAACAAGCTAATTATTGGCACGGTAGAGCGCACGACGAGCGAGCTGTAGAAGCACTGCAAAAGGTGCTGATTATGGAAAGCAATAATCAGGATGCGCTGTATTTAATGGCATTTTTTACGGCGCAACAAGGTAATGAAAAACAAGCAACGTATTGGCGAGAAAAACTTGCACAAATTGCACCGCAAGATCCACGAATTGGAGGATTAAAAAATATCCGATCATCACAATTTAGTGAACAACAATTAGGATATGCCAGAGAATTAGCAAAGAAAGGACAACATGAAGAAGCGATAAAAGCGTATCAACGTTTATTTGTTAGCAGTGAGCCACCAGAAACACTGGCGTTAGAATATTATCAAACCATGGCGGGTGTACCCGCAATGTTGCCTCAAGCTATTACGGGATTAAAGCAACGTGCTGCAGCAATGCCTGAGAATAAAGAAACGCAAAAAGCATTAGGATTAACGTTAACTTATAACGAAGAGACTCGCCGTGAAGGAATAACCATTTTAGGTAATATCTCAGGTGATGAGTCAGTCAAAAAAGGTATACGCCAAGCTCTGTTATGGTTGAATGTTCGTCCTGATGATGAAGTGTTATATAAAACTTATTTGCAAGCAAACCCGAACGATAAAGCGGTTGCAGAACATTTCCAAGGCGCTATTCAAGGTAATGCACGTCAAGCAGGTTATACCGCATTAAATAAAGGTAAATTGAAAGAAGCCGAAGGTTATTTCAAACAAGCTTTAGCGACAGATAACCATGATGCGCAAGCTTTGGCAGGTTTAGGTTATATCGCACTGCGTTCAGGTGATTTAACTACAGGTCAGCGTTTATTAAATCAAGCAGCACAATCAGGTGGCGAACAAGGTAGTAAATGGAAGCAACAAGCGGAAGATGCGGGTTTTTATGCGCAATTACGTCGCGCACAACAACGTGCTAAACAAGGGAATATTCAACAAGCTCTTGATCAATTAGCACCATTAACGGGGGCTTCAGGTGAAAAAGGGTTGTCTGCCAACTTATTACAAGCTGACTTATTACGTAAGCAAGGTAACTTACCCGCAGCTCACCAATTACTGTCAGGGCTTTATCAGCAAAATAGCCGTAATGAAAAAGTAGTTTCTGCTTATTACTATTTATTAGTTCAGGAAGGACAGAATACGAAAGCAGAGCAATTGCTGGCTCAACAATCTGCCTCTTTGCGTCAAAAACTTACTGCGAACACAGATCCTTCTGAGAAATTACGTCGTGAAGCGCAAAAAGCGTTAGAAAATGGTCAGCGTGTTCAAGCAAGACAATTACTTTTACAAGCTCAGCGTAAAAACCCGCAAAATAACTGGGTTTACCTCGATTTAGCACGCCTAATGACGGCTGATGGTGATAGTGCTGGTGCAAAAAATATTATTTCACAGCTACAAAACCGTAGAACAAAAGACTCTGATTATGTGGCATCTCTGTTTTATGTTGAGCAAAAAGAGTGGGATAAAGTTTTTAACTTGTTAAGTGGCCATCACCAACAAACTGAAGCAGAAAAAGAGTTATTACAGCGTGCTCGCTTTCACCGCCAACTTGCGCAAGCTGACCATTATCGTCAGTCAGGAAACCTTGTTGCAATGCGTAATATTTTACGCCCATTAATTAATCAAGTAGCTGATTATCCAAATGATGTGGGTGAATTAGCAGAGAAATTGGTTAACAGCGGATTAAATGATGAAGCGTTGCAATTAGTTGAAAGTGATATTGCAAAAGGCACTAAAGGCTCGATAGGTAACTACGCTGGTCATATCAATGTCCTCAATGAATTAGGTCGCTATACACAGGCATCTAGCTTGATTAATGATCCAGCTTTACAACAAGAAACACCAATTGTTGAGAAAAAACGTTTAGAAGTTGCCACTAAAGTTGCACAAGCAGATAGCTTACGTGAAAAAGGCGAAATTAAAGCAGCTTATGACTTGTTAGTCGTTGCCTTAAAAACATCATCGAATGATCCCGATTTATTAATGGCATTAAGTCGTGTTTATTTAGCGCAATCAATGCCGGAACAATCAAATAAAATTCTTTCTTACTTGGAAAAAGAGCAAGGAAAAGATAGCAAATTAATCCAAGCTCAAATTGACGTAGCATTAGCACAAAAAGATGGAAGAAAAGCACAGCAGTTATTGCAGCAAATTCCTTCATCTTCACAACCTGCTTATTTATTACAAGCGGCGCAAATTGCGCAATTAAATGGTGAAAATCGCAAAGCATTAACGTTACTGCGTAGTGCGCAATGGCAAAACAGTGATAACACATTAAAAACCTCAGCAGGCCAATTAAGTGTATTAGGGGAAAGTGACAATCCCGTTATTGCTGGTTCTATCTATGAACGTAAAGAGATGGCATCGGTTCAACGTTCTATTCGTGAATTAGAAGAAAAGGTTGCACCGTGGGTACAAGGCGGTGTCGCTATACGTCATCGTAATGGTGATAAAGGATTGTCTAATGTCACTGAAATTTCAGCACCAATCAGTATTTCGAATGTACCAGGTGAAGAGTTTCGTTGGGAACTGAATGTTAACCCTGTTTCGATGACAAGTGGTTCGGTTTCAGGAGAAAGAGCTAACCGATTTGGTACGGGTCAGCTTCAACATGCTGAACGCTTTGCTAAAAATAGCGATAACCATGACGAGAAAAATAAAATTAATGCTGATGAAGCAGGTAGTCAACGTGCTTCAGGTGTTGAATTAGGACTGCGTTTATCAGACAAGGATGTCAGCTTTGATGTGGGTTCAACGCCATTAGGTAAAGATACGGCAACGATTGTTGGGGGGCTCACATATTCACCTCAAATTAGCCCAAATGGGCAATTAACACTGACAGCGGAGCGCAGAGCCATAAAAGATAGTCTACTTTCTTATATGGGGCGTACTGATCCTATGACAGGCGAAAGTTGGGGGCGTGTAACACGTAACGGCGCTAAAGTTCAATATGCTTGGGATGATGGAAAAATAGGAGCTTATGCTGGTGGTGGTTTCTATAACTACCAAGGTAAAAGTGTTGCGAGTAATGATGAAGTGAAAGCGTGGATAGGCTCTTATGCTAAGTTCTATAAAGATGATCAACAAGAAGTAAAAGCTGGTGTGCATGTTGATTATATGAACTTTAGGAATAACCAAAATTACTTCTCATTAGGACACGGAGGTTACTTTAGCCCGCAAGATTATGTGTCTGTATCATTGCCTGTTGCTTATACCCGCCGTTTTGAAAAAGGTGAAGTCTCATTAAATGGTGCAATAGGGATACAAAGTTACAAACAAAAAGGCAGTGATTATTTTCCAACACATGGTTATATGCAAAACGCATTAAATAAAAAGAATGCGAGCGATCCTCGTATTAAATCCCAGTACGAAGAACAAGACGAAACAAATTTTACTTACAGATTAGGTTTAGACGCGAAATATTATTTAAACAAAGAAACCGAGTTAGGTGTCAGCTTATCGCATGATACATCGGGTGATTATGCTGAAGATAATATGTGGTTACACTTAAAATATACTCCAGATTTCCTGTCTAAATAATTAAGGAGATAAATAATGAATAAGCATGATAGCGATATTTTACAATTACCTTTTGAAAGTGGCTGGCAAGATCTAACTCAATTATTATTTTTTCAAATTTTAAATGACAATGATATTTCTACTGCTGGAAATAAATTAAGGAATATAGGTAAAGATATTGCCTTACGTTATCCTTTACCTGAAAGTGAAAATATTCAATTACTTGAATCACATATTAATCGTGTATTAACACTATTTAAATGGGGTTTTGTCACTATATCTCCAGCAATGAGTGAGCTTTTATTGGTTCATTGTGCATGGCCTCATTTTACGCAAAGCCAAGATGATGCTCAGTGGCGTGTTGCAAGTGCGGGGGTTTTAGAAGGGTTATATGAAGGCTGGTTAACGAATCAAGGTGGTAATGCCAAAATGCAAGTGCACCGCCAACCTACTGACGCAAAAGATGTCTTTATTTTTCGCTATGCACATAACTCATCAGTCGAATAATAATATATATGCTTTATTGATGAGTATAGGAGGTCAATAATGAATGATATGATATTTAATGATGATAATTCTAAATGCTTATTAATAAAGCAATTTACTAATAATGTTTTTATGATGTTAGTAACAGATATTAATGGCATCATTATTTATGCAAATGATAAATATTGTGAGTTCAATAATGTTCACTTTAAAAATATAAAAGGTAAAAAATACAGCTTATTTAATTTAATTGATGAGAATCAAATTAATTGTTGTGAAAATAGCAATAATGATAATAAAGGAGTCTATCGATTAGAGGCTAAAAGAAACAATAATACTCAACAAGATATATGGGAAGATATTAGTATTATTCCTGTTTTTGATAAAGATGATTTCATATCTCACTATGTATTTATTAGCTTAGATATTACTGATAAGGTAGAGCTAAGAAATGAACTGTTTAATAAAAGTTATGTTGATTCATTAACTGGAATATCTAATCGATTAAGTATTATTGAAAGAATTGAGAATGAACGATTAAATATTTCACAACCTTTATCATTTTGTCTTGGTATTATAGATTGCGATAAATTCAAATCTATTAATGATCAATTCGGGCATCATGCAGGCGATAAAGTATTGTGTGAAATATCAAAACGGTTGTCACAATTAGAAAATAAAGAAGTCTATTGTGGACGTCTCGGTGGTGATGAGTTTGCTGTGCTTTTTCCTAAAGGATTACGTTCTTGTTCTGTTATTTTATTAGAAATAATAGAATTACTTTGGAAATCCATGGAAAAACCCATCAATATTAATTCGGAATTTATGTTAACGCCTTCAATTAGTTTAGGTATTGCTGAATATCCTAAAGACGGAAAAACATTATCTGAATTATTAAAATCTGCAGATAAAACACTTTATTCTATAAAAGAAATGGGTGGTAATAAATATGGATTTTATTCTGGATTTTAAATAATTATTTAATAAAGATATATAAATAAGGTTGTCTCTTTTTAACGAAGAGGGAGGTGACTATTTTTAAAATATATCTGTCATTCCCTGATGAAATATAAGAGTAAATTTAAAATAATACTAAATATTATTTTTAGTTAAATGTCTATTAGAGGATTTTATTATGATGAAAGCAGTTATCCCTGTTGCTGGATTAGGTACTCGTATGTTACCTGCAACGAAATCAATTCCTAAAGAAATGCTACCTATTGTTGATCGTCCTTTAATTCAATATATTGTAGAAGAGTGTGCTCAGGCTGGTGTTGAGGAAATTATTTTAGTTACTCACTCTTCTAAAAATTCAATTGCGGATCATTTTGATACCAGCTTTGAATTAGAAAATATGTTGGAACAGCGTATTAAAAATAAATTATTAGAAGAAGTGCGTTCAATCTGTCCTGATAATGTCAAAATTATTCAAATTCGCCAAGGTCATGCTTTAGGTTTAGGCCATGCAATTTGCTGCGCGCACCCAGTGATAGGGAATAACCCATTTATTGTTTTACTGCCTGATGTTTTATTAAATGCACATTATTGCAATCCTCAGCATGATAATTTATCAGCAATGATAAAACGTTTTGAAAAAACAGAGCGTAGTCAAATCATGGTTGAACCTGTACCAATCAGCCAAGTACAACAATATGGTGTTGTAGATTGTGAAGGTGTTTTCTGTCCTCAAGGTAATTGGGCTCCTATTCGTCGTATCGTGGAAAAACCCAATCCTGAAGATGCGCCTTCTAACCTTTCTGTTGTTGGCCGTTATGTTTTTTCTGAAGCTATCTGGGAATTATTAGATGGTCTACCTGCTGGTGTCGGTGGTGAAATTCAATTAACGGATGCGATTGATTTATTATTGAAAAAAGAAGTCGCTGAAGCATATACCTTAGTGGGTAAATCACATGACTGTGGTAATAAGTTAGGGTATATGAAAGCTTTTGTTGAATATGGCCTACATAATTCTGCATTAAAAGATGATTTTTCTTCTTGGATGCGGGACTTCTGTGAAAAGACATTGTTAGCTAAAACAGAAGTCATAGAAGAAGATGAAACAAATGAAGCACAAGAGATAGCAGCTATCTTTTGAGTTTATATTGAAATGATATGCAATATGCCGACCGAAATAAGATAGCGGTCGGCAATAGCAGGAGAGAAATGCAATGTCTTTTAGGCACTTATCTCGTTATAATTATCTACTTTCTAGCTTTTTTATTTTAGGTTTGTTGCTTATGGTTTCTTCCCCAATACAGGCAGCAGATACTCAAGTAGGATGGCAACAGTTTAAAGAGCGCTATATTAAGGATGATGGGCGAGTTATAGATAGCGCTAATAAAAATATTTCACATTCTGAAGGTCAAGGCTATGGCCTGTTAATGGCTGTAATGAGCGATGATCATGAAACTTTTAATCAGTTATGGCGCTGGACAGCAACCTCTCTTTATCGTGGCGATTTAGGTTTATTTAAATGGCGCTATGAGCCCGAAAATAGTGAACACACTCCTGATCCTAATAATGCCACAGATGGTGATATCTTAATTGCGTGGGCATTATTAAAAGCCGGTGAGAAATGGAATGATGAAAGTTATCTTTCTGCTTCTGATTCTATTCAACACGCTATTTTGGAACATACTTTAGTTAAGACAAAAAATTATACTGTACTTTTGCCTGGTATTAATGGCTTTAAAACAGCAGAAGAAATTATTATAAACCCATCCTATTTTATTTTCCCTGCATGGAAAGATTTTTATCGTACGAGTAAAGACGTTCGTTGGAAAGCGTTAATTAATGATAGCCAGTCTTTACTTAGAAATATGCGATTTGGTGAATATCAATTACCAACAGACTGGGTAAGTTTATTTCCCGATGGAAAAATAGAGCCCAGTGAAAAATGGCCTGCACGATTTAGTTTTGATGCAATACGTATTCCGCTTTATTTAGCTTGGGCACATGATGAATTAGCGTTACAACCTTTTGTGCAATATTGGCAGCAATTTGATCGTGATAAAACCCCGGCTTGGGTTAGTATTGATGCTCAAGAGCGCGCTGAATACAACCTTACTCCTGGTATGATGGCAGTAAGAGATTTAACGCTGAAAACACCTATTGAAGATGTCGATTTAAGTAAAGATACAGATTATTACTCTTCAGCTTTACATTTATTAGCGGCATTTGCTCAGAACGGGCAATAAGTCTATTTAGCCAATTTGAATAATAGATAGCTTAAACTCCTTTTAATACAGATAGGAATTAAGTTATCTATTTTTTTATATTTTTATTAAATAATAAATAAACTTTAATCTATGATCTAAGAGTAATTTATTTAATAATATTTATGCTAAGGTTATCCAAATAACTTGATAGTGTTATTAATATAATTTCTTATCAATAATAAGGTGGGTAAATGAAAGTTTCAGCACGTAATCAGTTAGTTGGTAAAGTTGTTGATATTATTGAAGGTGCCGTAAATAACGAAGTCATTTTATCTTTAGCACATGGTGAAAAACTTGCCACAATTATTACTAAAGAGAGTTGTGACACTCTAAAGATCAAGAAAGAGGGTGAAGCAATCGCCATTATTAAAGCACCATGGGTTGTATTAGCACTACCTGATTGCGGTTTAAATTTTTCTGCACGTAATCAATTTACAGGTAAAGTGACTCAAATTGCACAAGGTGCGGTGAACGCGACTGTTCATTTAGAAACGGCGAAAGGTTTAGCACTTACGGCTGTTATTACAAATGAAAGCCTACAAGAAATGAAATTGGCAAAAGGCAGTGATGTTTTAGCTCTAGTGAAAGCATCAAGTGTGATTGTTGCAACGCGCAAATAATTGTACGTTTATCTCTTGAAATAAATAAAGAGGCTGAATTTTTAGCCTCTTTATTTGATATTACTTATCTTTGGGGATTTATCATCCCGATCATCGTTTATTCAAGTAATAAATTTAATTATTTGTGCTACCTGCGACTTTCAGTTTTTCATAGATATAATTTTTATAACTGTTAACTAATTTTTCATCCTCACAGTCATTTAATTTACCTTTACATAAGTGGCGCATTTGAATATTTGCTTTGTAGAAAGGAGATAAAGGCAAACGCGCGCGTTCTAAGATCATGCCACCTAAGAAGCTAATATCAGTTAATTCACCTGTTGTTATTGGCGCACCTTGCGATAGGTTATCTCTTAAGGTGAACTGAGTAATATATGCAGGGTTATTAAAAGGCGACTGATAATTTTTTAACTCAATATTGGGTTGATGATCACCAAAATAGAGGAACATCGTCGGTTTTTCTCTTTGTGCAACAAAATGGGCGAAATCTTTAATTGCCGGATCACTAGTAATGATTTTTTCCATATAGTGGCTAAATTTGCCTGGTGCATTACTGCTTTCTGTATGACCCGTAATTTGGTACATATCTCTATGTGATTCATCATAAGGACCATGTTCATACATGGTTAATGAGAATATAAACAAGGGTTTATCAGTACGTTTTTTCAGTATCTCTTCAACATAACCCAGCATATCGACCGTCGATATTTTCCAGAGATTTTCCTCTAATGTGCCCGGATAACCCAGCTCTTGAGGTTGAATGATTTCATCAATCCCCATTTTTTCATAAGCGTAACCGGCATGGTAAGCACTACGATTAAATGGCGTAAGTAAAACGGTGTAATAACCTTCGGCTTTTAGTTGGCGGAATAAACTCTCATTAAGATTATCGACAACAAAATAGAATACTGAGTTTTTACGTGCACCAAAATCATCCGTATTTAACCCTGTTAATACAGAAAATTCAGAAAGCCAAGTACCACCACCAAAGGTTTGCACTCGTAAAGGGCTTTGCGCACTGACACCTTCATCTTTTTGAAACATAAATAAATCAGGCAGTGTAACATCGGTATCAAATTGATAAATATGAGGGTTAACCGTCGATTCTTGTAATAAAACGACAATGTCAGGTTTTATGTCTGTCTGTGTTTCTGGCAATACGGTTTTGTTCGCTCGTTCTAGAAAGTAATCCGCATTTTCATTGAAATAAGGAGGGTGATAAGCCGTTTGGTAGCCAGACATGATTAAATTAGTCACAGTACCTCGTCCTCCTGGAAGTGTCCCCTCCCATTCAGCTTGCCATTTTTCTACGGTGAAATGGATTGTGGTAAATCCAATGACCATTAAGAGTAAGCCACTTATACGCAAACTTAGGCGTGATTTTTTGGAAAAATGCCAAGCAATAGACATATTGATAAGAAGCCATATTAGCATCGCAATTAATGCAACACCGGCTTCCCAATAATGACCTAATGTTCCTAAATTAGAGCTATCAAAAGCCAAATCAAAGTCAGAGAACATTAATGTTTCTTTGTAATAGTGGACTTTGAGTTGATTAATAAACTTAGTTATAAGGAAGAGCGTGCCGGTGGTAATAGCTGAAAATAAGACACGAGATGATAAAATAAAGCAAAGAGAAAAAAGAATAAAATAAGCACCGACTGAAAGAAGTGCAGTATAAATAAACGTTGCTTTCTCAAAAACAATAAAAAATGAGGCAATAAGAATAAGTGCAAGATAAGCACTTCCTAATATTTTTTTCATATCTCTTCCGAGTATAGCGATAAAGAATAAAGGGGATATTTTACAAATATTGTAGGTGATAACCTTAAATAGGCTAAATAAAGTTATTTAGCCTAAGTTAACATCTGTTTTTAGAATAACCCTTTATCTCGTAAAATATGAAGATCTTTTTTACGACGAGTAAAACCCGTACGGTCAAAATACTCTAAGATTTGTACTGCTAACTTACGCCCAACAGATAACTCATCACGGAAATCCGCAGCAGTGACACTGCCATTGCTCTCATTATATTTCACAATGATAGATGCAAATTTTTCCATTGATTGGTGTGTATAGTAGCGGTCAGCAATAATTGGAATAATTAAACCTAATTGTGCCGCTTTACGTAATAATGAGCGGATCACTTTCTCATCATTTTTCATTTCATTGGCGAGATCACGTACCCACCAAGGCTCGGATTGCTCAAAATAGACTTTAGCATTTTGCCATAGCGCATCTTGTTCTGGAGAAAAAGCAAGACCATGAGTTGGAAGGTGAAGCCAACCACGACTTTGGCTAATAGCACCTTCTTTACGTAATTGATCAATTAGGTGATAAACCAATTCATCATGATAAGTAGGTAGTGCCATCCGTTTTAAACGAGAGCGCCCAATTCCCATTTGATCATTATGTTGTTGGTGATATTCCTCAAGAGTGTTGAGTAATTTCTGTTTTGCGTGATCAGCATTCTCTTTAGAAAGAATGACACCAGCAACGTTGATTAGATCAAATGTTTCTAATAATTGAGTCAGTGCATTTTCGGTTAATTGCTGAGCCCAAGAAAACTGACTTAGGGAGATCTCACCTTTTGGTAAACATAACGCTAACTTGGCACTGACGCTGTCTGCATTATCAAGTTGGTGTAACCAAGCTAAGAATTCAGCTTGTCGTTTCCCTCTACGTGGCGAGTGCAAATATAAGACTTTTGCTGCGGCTAAGGTACGTTGAGCACTGATATCACGCAAAATAAGTCTATCGTTATCCACCAGCCAAAGGGGATCATCAAGAATAAGCTCTGCTAACTGTGGCGTTTCATGAGCATCATTTAAAAGAGCAACACGGCCCGTAATATGGCGTGTACCATGATGAATATGTACAGGTTGCCAATGCTTTAAAGGTTCATCGGCAATTAAACTGACTAATACTTTATGGGATTGATAGTTAGGCGCTTGAGAAAGTAACCAGTCACCACGAGAGACGTTTTCTCTACTGACATCACCCGTGATATTTATTGCAATACGATGACCCGCACCGGCACTCTCTACGGGCTGATTTTGTGCATGTAAGGCTCTTATTCTTACTGGCTTATCTGCGCCAGTTAGCCAAAAAGTATCGCCAACAGAAATTTGTCCCGCAAGTGCAGTTCCTGTGACAACTAATCCTGCTCCTTTAATACTAAATACACGATCTATTGCTAAACGAAAACGCTTATGCCATTGAGGGTGTTGTTGTGCTTTCTGATGAAGATCAACAAGATAGTCTCGAAGCGCTGAAATCCCCTCTCCTGAGGGTGCTGAGGTGACAAAAAAGTCAGGTTTTTGCCAACCTAAATTGGCTAACATATCTGTTGTTTGTGAACGAACTTCTTCAATTCGTTCTGCTGTAACACGATCTGCTTTGGTGAGGATAACGGTAACTTTAGGACAGCCAGCAAGACGTAAAATAGAAATATGTTCAATGGTTTGAGCCATAACACCATCGTCACAAGCCACAATTAATAGCGCATGAGAGATCCCTCCGATGCCAGAGAGCATATTTGACAGAAATTTCTCATGACCAGGCACATCGACAAAACCGATTGAAGTACCATCGTCTTGACGCCAATAGGCATAACCTAAATCAATGGTCATGCCTCGTTTTTTCTCTTCAGGTAAATGGGTTGTATCTACCCCAGTAATGGCTTGTATGAGTGTGGTTTTTCCGTGGTCTACGTGACCTGCTGTTGCAAAAATCATAGTAAAAGTGCCTGTATTAATGCATTTTCATCCTCAAGACAGCGCAGATCAAGCCACAGGCGACCATCAGTAATTCGACCGATAATCGGTTTTTCTAAATTACGCCAATGCGCAGCTAACGCATCTAACTGGCTACCTTTGCCATCTTTGGCTTCAAAAGTCAGTGCTGTACTGGGTAAACTTTCAATAGGTAACGAACCGCTGCCTATTTGAGAAGCACATGAGGATATTGTGATATGGTAGCTATTCCCATAATATGCCTGAAAATGAGGCAATAACCGTTGCGCCATATCATTAATTTCTGTTTGTGTCCGAGTTAACAAACGTAATGTTGGGATTTCAACAGCCATTTTCTCAGGTTGCTGATAAAGGCGTAATGTGGCGCCTAAAGCCGCTAATGTCATTTTATCAACACGTAATGCGCGCTTTAGAGGATGGCGTTGAATAGCCTCAATCCACTCTTTTTTTCCTAAGATTATCCCCGCTTGCGGGCCACCTAATAATTTATCACCCGAGAAGGTAACAAGGTCGATGCCTTGTTGCAGATAATCTTGAGGCATTGGCTCTGAAGGTAAACCCAATGCGGCTAAATTAGTCATTGAGCCACTGCCTAAATCGATAGCAGTTGGTAAGTTCATCTCTTTACCAAGTGCAGCCAGTTCATCGCCATGTACTTCTGCTGTAAAGCCTTGAATACAATAGTTGCTAGTATGAACTTTCATTAGCAAACCTGTATTCTCATTAATGGCGTTACGATAATCTTTAAGGTGAGTACGGTTTGTTGTTCCTACTTCTTTTAGTGTGCAACCTGCTTGCGTCATCACATCAGGAATACGAAACGCGCCACCAATCTCAACTAATTCGCCACGAGAAACAACAACCTCTTTATTAGGGGCAACGGTTGCAAGCATCAATAAAACAGCTGCAGCATTGTTATTAACGATACAGGCATCTTCTGCCCCCGTTAATTCACATAGCAAATCAGCGATAGCACGATCACGATGTCCTCTTGAAGCACCATCAAGAGAATACTCTAAGGTTGCTGCTGAGCGCATAACTTGGCTAACCGCTTCAATAGCGGACTCGGCCATTAATGCACGCCCTAGATTCGTGTGTAAAACGGTACCTGTTAAGTTGAAAACGGGTTTAATCGAAGATTTTCGTTGTAATGTAATCCGATTTTTTAACTCATTTGCCCAATGGTTATGCCATTGTGGTAACTCGTTTTCTTGCTGAATAATGATACGCGCTTCTTCTTGTAACTTTCGTAAATGCTCTGCAATAAATGTCTGACCATAAGAAGCCACTAAGTCTTGAATATCTGCTTGATGCAGTAGCTTATCAATAGAGGGTAGTTGACTATAAAGTGAGCGCATATCATTTGTCATGCTAATACCTAATTATTATTCATTTGGGAAAAGGAATGGATTAATACTACTACGAGCAAAGCCTTCTTCTTCCATTTTTGCATCAAGAACAATAGACGCTAAATCGTCAGCGACAGCATCCACATTGGCATCTTTTTCTTGATATAAAATTTTCAGATAGCTTCCACAATCACCACAGCTTTCTGCTTTCACTGGAGCATTTTCGCTGTCTAAAGACCAGTAATTTAATTTACCTGTTAATTCACAGTTGGTGCATTTAATGCGTACAACATGCCACTGTGTTTCACATAAATTACAGTGTAAATAACGCAAACCTTGTGTTGTACCGATTTGTACCATGCTTGCCACAGGCATACTGTTACAAACTGGGCAGAATTGACGATTTTCACCGTATTCTGTTTTAGCCTTACCTGGAATATTTGCCGCTAATTGTGCCCAGTAAAGAGACAATGCTGCCCAAATAAACACAGATTTATCTGCTGAAACTTTTGAATATTCATCATTGAGTAATGCCGTTGCCATCTCTTCTAATTCATTTTCAGAAGCTTTAGCGAGATTTTCTAAAGTGATAGTGGCACTTTCAGGTACAACAGGGCGTAATTCAGCAATAATCGAGGTTAATAAAGCATGCCAATGTTTACTGCGTTTGAAGGTTTTTCTATCTAAAGGTGCTACACCAATTTGCTGTGTAATAAGTGGAGCAAGATCAATGGTAAGTGGATTGTCATGAAGTGCTTTTTCTTGAGCCTTGACAATTTCTGCCGCAAATTCAAGGTAGTCTGCGAAAGGATTATCTTTTGCTAGTGTTTGAAAACGTTCAGCACGACGTTGATAAAGGTTTTTCAGATTAGGGAATAATACGGGTGGAATAAAGCTAATCCCTTTTTCTGATTGCTCTTTACCTAATTGCTCTTTAGGAACGATGCGAATACTCATAACGTTCTATCTTCCTATTATCATAAATTTTATAGTGAATACCCACAGGGTTTGGCTTCAGAATAAATCAAAAGCAAACATGAAGCCATGACAGTGGGTAATAATAGTGTGTTATTGTTCTTTTACGTCTTAACTGTGGGCGTAAATTGAATAAAAAACGGAGGCTAATCAAGCCTCCGTTTGTTCAGAAATACACTTTAAGGCATTATTTCTGTGACTTCTTTTCGGCTTCTTTTTTCTCTTCTTCGAGAATTTCACGATACCAACGAGGATGGTGCTTTTTAGCCCAACCACGAGTTACCCAGCCTTCAATCATGCTACGAATTGAACCTTTTACCCAGAATGCCGCATAAGCGTGAACAAATACGGTGATTATCAGTAATATTGCTGATAATGAGTGAACTAATAAGGCAATTCTAATAACTGGGATCGAGAAATATTCAGCGAAATAGGGACGCCAAATGATAATGCCACTGACAGTGAGTAAGATAAGGCTGATACTTAACATCCAGTAAATGCCTTTCTGACCTAAATTGTAGTGACCGATATCGCCAGCTTCTTCATTTTGTAGCACTTTATGAATATTTTTAGCCCAGACTAAATCATCTTTATCAATAAAGTTGTACTTCAAGTATCTGAAGAACATAAAGATAAAGAGAATTGCCATAGCACTACCCACAAACGGGTGTAACAGACGTGACAATTCTGGTGTACCTAAAATATTCATGAACCAGTTCAGAGATGGGAAGAAGAAACCCAATCCGCTGATTGCTGTGAACAGAAAGACAATCACAACGACCCAGTGGTTTATACGCTCTGATGCGGTATGGCGAAGAATTTTATCACCTTTCTTCTTCATCATTTCTGCTCCTCCTTATTCACAGAGGTCTGTGTTTTAGAAGATGCTTCCATCTCTTTGAGTGCTTCTTCTTCATCTTCTTCAGTTGTACGGTTTGGACCGACACCTAAATAGTGGAAAATAGCGCCCGCGAAGGTTGCGGCAAAACCAACAGCAGCCAATGGTTTCCAGATACCTTTCCAGAATTTAACGGTAGAGCTAATTTCTGGATTTTCTGGTAAACCGTGGTACAGATTTGGTTTATCAGCATGATGGAGAACATACATTACGTGTGTACCACCCACACCTTGTGGATCGTAAAGACCCGCTTTGTCATAGCCACGAGTTTGCAGTTCTGCAACACGCTCACCAGCAAGATTGATCATTGCTTCTTTCGAACCAAAATGAATTGCACCTGTTGGGCAAGTTTTCACACATGCAGGCTCTTGACCGACTTCTACACGATCAACACATAACGTACATTTGTAAGCACGGTTATCTTCTTCATTAATGCGAGGTACATTAAAAGGACAACCAGCAATACAATAACCACAACCAATACAGTGTTCTGATTGGAAATCAACAATACCGTTAGCGTATTGAATGATTGCTCCTTCTGCTGGACAGGCTTTTAAGCAGCCCGGATCAGCACAGTGCATACAACCATCTTTACGAATTAACCATTCCAGTTTGCCGTTCTCTTCAACTTCAGAGAAACGCATCACTGTCCATGATTTTGCTGTTAGGTCAGTTGGGTTATCGTAAACACCGACGTTTGTGCCAATTTTATCGCGAATATCGTTCCATTCAGAACAAGCTACCTGACACGCTTTACAGCCGATACAGGTTGTTACGTCGATAAGTTTTGCCACTTCTTCCTTGTAATCCCGCACCTGAGGCGCGGGAGTGAGGGAATTGGTGGCAGAGCGACGAATAATGTCTTGGGATTGCAGTGACATAATTTATCTCCTTACACCTTTTCCACATTAACAAGGAACGCTTTAAACTCAGGCGTTTGTGTATTCGCATCACCAACGAATGGCGTTAACGTATTTGCAATAAAGCCTTTCACTGCAACACCTTCAAAGCCCCAGTGAATAGGAATACCAATGGTATCCACTTTGCGCCCATCAACATCAAGGGTTTTAATACGTTTAGTGACCACCGCTTTCGCTTTGATATAACCACGTTTTGAGCTGACTTTAACGGTATCGCCTTGAACAATGCCTTTTTCTGCGGCTAAGCGCTCACCAATTTCAATAAATTGTTGTGGCTGAATAATCGCATTTAAGCGTGCGTGTTTAGTCCAGAAGTGGAAATGTTCTGTCAGACGATAAGTTGTACCGACATATGGGAACTCTTCTGCTTTACCCATATCTTTCCAGTCATCTTTAAAGATACGCGCCGCTGGATTTGAAACTACATTTGGATGCAGTGGGTTAGTACCCAATGGTGTTTCAATTGGCTCGTAGTGCTCAGGGAATGGACCTTCTGCCATCTTATCGATAGCAAACAGACGACCCATACCTTCTGGTTGCATAATAAATGGACCGACATCAGAACCCGGTGCAGCGTTGCTATAGTCAGGTACATCAATACCCGTCCATTTGCTACCATCCCATTCGATTAATTTACGTTTAGGATCCCATGGTTGACCTTGTGGGTCTGCTGATGCGCGGTTATAAATAATGCGACGGTTAAGAGGCCATGCCCATGCCCAACCCAATGTATTACCTAATCCTGATGGATCGGAGTTATCACGGTTAGCCATTTGGTTGCCTTTCTCTGTCCAGCTACCTGCGAAGATCCAACAGCCACTGGCCGTTGTACCATCATCACGTAATTGAGCAAACGAGCTAAGCAGTTGACCTTTTTTCAGAATGATATTGCCATCAGCGTCTTTTAAGTCGACTAATGCTCTACCGTTACTTTCTTGTGCAACTTCTGCGGATGTTGGATTATCAGGATCAAAATAATCCCAAGTCATATTCAACACCTGTTCTGGCATCGCACCGCCTTCTTCTTTGTAGAGTTGGCGTAAACGATGGAAAATACCAGATAAAATCTCAGCATCAGGAATAGCAACACCTGGGGCATCGCCCCCTTTCCAGTGCCACTGTAACCAACGACCAGAGTTAACGATAGAACCATCTTCTTCTGCGAAACAAGTTGTTGGTAGACGGAAGACTTCTGTTTGGATCTCGGCTGTTTTAACGTCGTTCTCTTCACCGTGGTTCTGCCAGAAACACGCAGTTTCAGTGTTTAGCGGATCCATTGTGATAAGGAATTTCAGTTTTGATAATGAACGAATAACTTTGTTCTTATTCGGGAATGATGCAACTGGGTTAAAGCCTTGGCAGATATAGCCGTTGACTTCACCTTTATCCATCATGTCGAAGTATTGTAGAACGTCGTAAGGTTTGTCCCACTTAGGTAACAGTGAGAAGCCCCAATCATTATCACGTTGAGCATTATCTCCATAGAATGTCTTCATCATACTAACGAAGAATTTAGGATAATTGCCCCAGTAGTTAACTTGTCCCGGTACTGTCGCTTTTGGCGTATTCGCAGCTAAGTAGGTTTCTAATGTAGTCTGTTTTTCAGAAGGCAGAGTCAAATAACCTGGTAAGCTTTGAGATAATAGACCGAGGTCAGTCAAGCCTTGAATATTAGAGTGACCACGTAGTGCGTTAACACCGCCACCAGCCATACCCATATTACCTAACAGTAATTGGATCATTGCCATGGTACGAATGTTTTGAGCACCAACAGTATGTTGGGTCCAGCCTAATGCATACAGGAAAGAGGCTGTTTTATCTTTCGCTGCGGTTTCAGCAATATATTCACAGACTTTTAAGAAATCATCTTTTGGTGTACCACAAATCTGAGTAACCACATCAGGTGTGTAACGACTAACGTGTTGTTTTAACAGATTCCAGACACAACGAGGATGTTGTAATGTGGTGTCGCGTTTTGCGAAACCATTTTCATCCATCTCGTAGTTCCAAGTGGTTTTATCGTATTTACGTTTTTCTGCATCATATCCGCTGAATAAACCATCATCAAAATGATAGTCTTCACGGACAATTAAGCTCGCATTGGTATAAGCCTCAACGTATTCTTTTTGATATTTCTTATTTTCGAGCAGATATAAGATAACGCCCGATAAGAACGTAATATCAGTACCAGAACGGATAGGCGTATAGAAATCCGCAACAGCCGCAGTACGGGTGAAGCGAGGGTCAATAACAATGAGCTTGGCGTTATTATGAATTTTAGCTTCCATCGCCCAGCGGAATCCCACAGGGTGTGCTTCTGCCGCATTACCGCCCATAACGACGATAAGGTTGGCATTTTTCATATCAACCCAGTGGTTGGTCATCGCACCGCGACCAAATGTTGGAGCAAGACTTGCTACCGTTGGTCCGTGTCAGACACGTGCTTGGTTATCGACAGCCAGCATCCCAAGAGCTCTTGAGAATTTTTGAGTTAAAAACCCAGTTTCATTGCTTGCTGCAGAGGCGCAAAGCATACCGGTAGTTAACCAACGGTTGACTTCTACACCTTCTTTATTGAATTTTTGGAAGTTGGCATCGCGGTCTTTTTTGATTAAGCGCGCAATACGATCAAACGTTTCTTCCCATGAGAGTTTTACCCATTTATCCGAGCCGGGTGCACGGTATTCTGGGTGTTTTAAACGACCTTCACTGTGGATAAAATCCACTAGACCAGCACCTTTAGGGCATAATGCACCGCGGTTTACTGGATGGTCTGAGTCACCTTCAATATGAAATATCGTTTCTTTTGCGTTTTTGGCGCCATCGCCCAGACTATACATTAATAGTCCACAACCGACAGAACAGTACGTACAGGTATTGCGGGTTTCGCGGGCTCTCAGTAATTTATACTGACGTGAGCCAGCTAGCGCAACTGCTGGTGCAAAACCGAGCGCTGCCGCTGTAGTACCTGCCATACCGCCAGCACAGATCTTAAAGAACTGCCTTCTGCTGACCTGCATGGGGTCTCTCCTCATCATACATTGCTTTTACTGACTCTAATTTTCTTCACGAAAATGGAGCTGATTGTTTTTTTATCCCTATTATCCCTAATAGGATCAGGTTCATTGCCTGATAGGTAGTGTAAAATCGTTTTTACCCGTATTGTTATTATGTATTAATAAATTTAGGAATTCATCTTATGGATGAAACAAAATCGACAAAATTGTTAACTAAACGTGTAATCGTTGGCGTAGATCAAACAATTGTGCAACACAAAGGATCTCTTAACAGACAAGAAGACGATTATATTGCACTCGAAGTTCCTGTTGCATTAGTGTACAACGGAATATCTCACGTCGTTATGATGGCAAGCCCTAAAAATTTAGAGTTGTTTGCTGTCGGATTTTCTTTATCCGAAGGCATTATAGAATCTTCTAATGAAATTCGCAGTATCGAAATTGTGGAAAGTTGTAACGGAGGTATTGAAGTTCAAATCGAATTATCAAGTCGACGTTTTATGGGATTAAAAGAGCGACGACGCAATATGACAGGTCGTACTGGCTGTGGTATTTGTGGAACTGAGCAACTAGAAGAGATTTTTCGACCTATTACTCCGTTACCTTTTACACAAACTTTTTCACTTTCAAATCTTGATAAAGCTTTAGAGCAGATGACCACTGTTCAAGAAATCGGTGAACTGACGGGATGTACACATGCTGCTGTTTGGTTGTCGCCAGAAGGTGAAATGCAAGGCGGATGTGAAGACGTTGGTCGTCATGTTGCGCTTGATAAGCTTTTAGGCATGAAAGCACAAGAAAAGTGGAATGAAGGCGCGGTATTAGTCTCTAGTCGAGCCAGTTATGAAATGGTACAAAAAGCCGCAATGTGTGGCGCAGAAATTTTATTTGCTGTTTCTGCTGCAACCTCTTTAGCTGTTGAAGTTGCTAATAAATACAATGTCACGCTGGTGGGTTTTTGTCGTCGCGGAAGAGCAACGGTGTTTACTCATCCACAGCGACTGACTAATTAAGCGCGTGCAACATCCAAAGGTTGGGTTCAAGATAAGTACCATATTGGCGTTGAATATCAATACTAACCGGTGCAAGCCCCATAGGAATGGCATAATCACCACTCATTGGAAATCGTAACGAAGTCCATTGTTCTCACGTTTCTTTTGAAGCTTTTGTTTTCATCGACTGTGGGGCTATTTTGATAATCATTGCACCGAAACGCCAGTGTGTACGTATTCAAGGGTCAAATGGCTTATTATCGTTATTCTGCCATTGGCAATATTCTTCATAGTTAATTTACTTATTAAAACGTAGTAACCAATTTATGACCATAAAGCACCTAATTTGTAATCCCACTCTTTAGGCTTGATGGGGATACGCCCTGCATTTGGGGTAAAGGTCATTTCACTAAAGATGAGCTTATTTTCAGACATTAAAAAATCAACTCGACAATAATTAAAGTTATTTGCCAGTTTAGCGGCTAATTGCAACATAATTTCAAATTGTATTGGTTTTTCAATAAGTTCTGGTGTGTTGGGATCTTCTAATGTGATAGGTTGTAACTGCCAATTTGCATCATACACATTTATATATTCATTCCCTTTGGTATCAGAAATATCAATTTCCGCATAATGGGGCTGACCATTAAAGCAGTGAAGACGACAAGTCGTTGGTATCATTGGATTTTGTGTATCAAATAAATCAATATATTCTTCACAGATAATTTTAGCTTTGATGTTTTTATAGTGCCATTCACGAGTGACGGGATAGAGATTACGTTTTAAATGAAATTGAAGCTTTTTCTTTGCTTTTTCAAAATCAAACGTAGCTTTATTAAGACAAATAATTGTACTGCCACTATCGTGATTACATTTGAGTACAAAACGTGAAGGAAGTTGAGTGATATCGATTTCATCAGGATGAGAATAGGTGTTAATGATAGGAACCAGATAGCGAGAACCAATCTTTTTTGCCACATAATCTCTGACTGTAATTTTATCTGCTAAGCGCGTATAAATTGGATTTCTATCGAATAACATACGCGCATTGATTTTTTCATTAAGTGATGCCGGTGTTTTAAAATTTGGCTGATAACCTAAGTTACGAATAAACTTATTTTTTAAATATATACGGTCAGGCAATGCAATAGTTCGGAACTGTTTGAAATAATATTCTATGATTTTCATAAGTGAATGATTATGTTAGATAGATAGGTGAAATAAAAACTCCCTTTTCTTAAAATTAAACTTTTCTATAAAGAAATAATTAAAGAGAGTACTATCATTGGTTGATCTTATTATGATGTTTTTTATTTATATAAAATTAGAAATCATTAACGTAAGTTAATATTCAAAGTATATATTTTAATAAAAGAAAAAAAGGTGACATTAAGAGAGGGTTAACAAAAAGGAATATTGATTAAGAGTATATTAATTTGATGACCATTTAGTTATATGAATTGGTTTATCCCAATTATTAAAGCGTAACCCTTTTCCTGTTCTATTTCCGTGAGCATCTAATATCTCATAGTACTCTTCAACGATTTGGCTACGACCACGTTGCCATTCGTTAGTTGTTGCAAAAGGATCAATTAAATAGATATCACCGACAACAGTATATAACTCACCTAAATAGCGAACTTTTTTCGTACTACTATTTGAATAGTGAGAAAACATGATTTGGTAGGTTTTATAGTGTTCTGGCTGACCATAAGGGCCATACTTCATTGCAATATAACGAATACCTTGAAGGTCAGAATGGTTTGCACCGCCCGGAACAGGCATATCTGGCGTGATATTAAAAAGAGTATATCGAGAAGTTGTAGCTGGTTGCCTTAATGCTTGTCGATAACTTTGTGTATCTAAACCTGAGGCCGTCCATGTTCTATCCACTAAGCCATCTCCTGCCATACAGGAAACAGATAATCCTAATAATGAAAGAATTATAAATAGGGACTTAGCAGACATAAATACTCCTTTATTGCCATTATGATGCCAGAAAATAAGGTACTTGTTCCGCGAAACAGAGGCATAGAAGCCTGTTATTTCTTGCGGTTATCTTATTTCATTCCAAAAGGTTATCGAAAAAAGCAAGTAAGTGATTACCCTTTAAACAATAAATACGTTCTCCTATTTGAAAAAGAGAGAAGGTTTTATAGGTAAAAACGTATGAACACATCTAAAACATTACGCGTTGCTACAGTACAGTTTCGATATAAAGCAAACGACAACACTTTTATTTTGTGAGTATTTTGGGTGCTCGTTAAAGAATAATCTCAATTTAATCTATTTAATTTGCTTATCAATGTATCGGTATTGGTTATTAATTTTATTTAATTATTCTGTGTTAGAATAATTAAAGGAGAAATAAGATAGGATTAATAATTAAGCATGGATACCCGTTTATTGAATGCTTTTGTTGTTTTAGCTGAAACAGAACATTTTGGTGAAGCTTCCTCAAAGCTTTGTATTAGCCAACCGGCACTCACTAAACAGATAAAAACACTGGAATCTCAGTTAGGTATCACGCTTTTTCAGCGTGGACGTTATGGTGCAAAATTAACGCCTGAAGGACAGTATTTACTGAATCAATCTCAATCAGTTTTAAGAGAAGTTCGCGCTCTAGAAAAACAAGCTCGTCAATTAAGTGAACCCCAAAAAGCAGAGCTTTATGCAGGATTTGGTTTGTCTTCATTAAATTTTATTACACCATTATTGGCAAAGTTTAATCAGGTTCATCCTGATATCACCGTTCATATTGATGATATACCTTCTAACATAATGGAAAGTAAATTACTTTTAGGAGAACTTGATCTCGCATTTTCACGCTTACCCGTTACAGAGCCACTTAAGGGGATTTCATTAGCACAAGAGCGATTGATGTTAGCGATTCCAACACAAAACATTATGGTGTTAGAGATTGAAGATGATCCATTACACTATTTTAATACGCTTGAGCTTATTCAGCTTGTTCCAGAAAAAGAAAAAAAACTACATCAACAAATAAATGCTTTTCTAAAATATCATCAAATCGAGCCTCGTGTATTACAACAATCGCAAGATATTCAAACGCAGTTAGCGTTAGTTGCTGCTGGATTAGGAATGGCATTGGTGCCTAAAAATGCAGAGCTTATTTGTGATAAACAAAAAGTGACTTTATTGCCACTGTCTGATCTGTATACACAATGGGAAATAGGTGTTATTTGGAATAATAATATTAAAAATAAAGATCGTGATCTTCTTATAAATATAATTTCTGATGAAATAAATAAAATATAATGAATGAAAATAATCTTTAATTTCAGAAATGATTATATTTTTAATGCGTGGGTTATAATAAATATAAAACATCTAATAAATATCAATTAGTTTTAAAACGAATAAAGATAAATAATTGCGAGTTTGTTCACAAAAATAAACATAAAATATTTATTTGTTTCTTATGTGTTTAAATAAAAAACCAAGTTAAATCATTCAATTAGTTTAATTCTCATAATATAAATAAGGTTAATTAAAATCTCAGTAATTAAAATGTGTTATTTACAATGAAAGAGATTTATTTAATATTACCTACGCCCGAAACAGCAAGCTTTATATTCGTAAGTGAAGCTGTAAAGATAAAATATTAATATCTCTGTAAGTGGCTACTTATTATTTTTAATAAGTAGCCACACCCTCAAACTAATAATATGGAAATTATTATGAAGAAACTGAATAAACTAACATGTGCACTGTTTATATTAATGGGGACTCATACTGTACAAGCTGAAATTCATTCTAATCAAAGCGGGTCGTTAACGACGATGGAAGTGGGGGCAAGTGACCCTATGCAACGTGGTGATCATCAAATGCCTGGTGGTGCACCAGGTGTGGGTATTAGTACAGTAGGAGGTGGAAAAAAAATTGGTTTTGCTTCGTTAACCTCACCAAGAATGAGTGGTGGAGCGGACAGTCATGGTGTTTATACTATCCAACCTAATGCTAATTCTCCTGCAAGTCACAGTAATATGGGCGTTTTTCACTTTGCCAAAATCACAGATGCCAATGTCTATTTTGGTGACTGGGCAAAAACAACATCAGCAACAGATGTAACACATCAAACCTATTATGTGGGTAAAGATGTCACTACCACATTGCCGACAGATAGCGCGACTTATACGGTAACGGGTATTAGCCAATACAGCGGCAGTAACCTACTTTCAGGTACGTTTGATGTTGATTTTTCTCAAAAGAAAATTGAAGGTTCATTGGCGAATAGCCAACGCACAGTTGAGTTAGAAGGTGGAAATCTTTATACCGCCAATAACCAAGTGACGTTTTCGGCAGATGCAAAAGAGGGCACAACATCAGGGATTGTTGAAGGTGCCTTTTTTGGCGAAAGTGCTGAAGCGTTAGCGGGTATTGTGGTATTTAGTTCGGATCACACAAAAGATATTGGTTTTGGTGGTGCGAAAGAGAGTAGTGAAAGTGAAGAAATAACAGCAAGCACGGATGCTTCTTAATTTTTTCAAAAATAATATTATAAATTTGTTTGGTCATACAATCGGTTAATTCTTTAAAAAGTGGTATTAGTGGTCATTAAGCTAAATGTTAGCAACAGATAATCAGGTATAGGGTTATCTGTTTTTTTTTATCAAAAATAAACCGATCTTAAGGAATAGGTCGATTTTTATTATAAGGATATACCATGCGTTATTATCAAAAACGAATGGAATTAGCTCTTATTATCAGCGTGTTATTTATTCCATTAAAAGTTAACGCCAAAGAAAATAATGCTATTTTATTCTCCTATTCTTCATCTCAACACCAAGTTGCACAAATAGGGCAACAACTTTATCGTGCTTTACAGCAACAGCAGTGGAAAAAGGCTGAAGAACTACTACTGGAGTATCAACAATTACCTTTACATGAAACATTATTAATTGATTACGCTAAAGCGCTTTTAGCCCAAACAAAAGGTGATTTTTTAAATGCTGAATTTTATTATCAGCAGCAACTTAAAAAAAAAGCCGATTTTATCCCAGCGCAAACAGGGTTAATTCAACTTTATTTTCATCTGCGAGAGTATAAAAAAGCACAACTACAACTCAATCAGTTGAGCAATATAGTTGATTTACCTAAAGATATTATCCAATCTATAGAATTTTATAAGGTTAAGCTAGCCTCTTATTTTCAAGGTCAACGTTTCTATCAACTAAGCTTTTTTTATGATGATAATATTAACCATGCACCTGATTTAGCAGAACAAGTTGTTTCTCAATCCATTCAAAGAAAAGTGACGCTAAGAGGTGCTAAACCCATTGTATCAACAGGACTTGCTCATTATTTTTCTTTTTATCAGCCTGTTGCTATTTATTCTCACCATACTTTTTCTTCTTATACTTATGCACGATATGTCGATTATCACTCTCACCGTAGCGCTAATTTTTTTGCGTTATATACACAATTAGGTTATCGCTATCAAAAACCTCTATATCAATGGTCAATAACACCTTATTACGAAATAAAAAAAACACCAACTCAATATGAATATCAAGCATGGGGAAATGAAATACAATTTTCTTATTTTATTAATAAAAAGCAAACTATTAATTTAAGTTTGGATTATAAAATAAAGAAATATCAAGAAGCGTTAAATAGTTTAAATAGTCAGCGAGTTAGTTATAGTGCTAATCATAACTACTATTTTAATAATAGAATACACTTAGTTAATCAATTAAATTATCAATTAGAACACAAAAAAAACACTTTATTAAATTATCATCGACATGGTATAAAAACTGGCGTTCATTATCCACTGTCAGTAAATTGGCATATATCTCTTTTTTTACAGTATCAATTTAAACACTTTAATAACTATAATCCTTTTTTAAAAAAGAGAAGAAGAGACAATGGTTTTGTTTTTACAACCAATATTAAAAATAAATCACCTTTTATTTTAGGGTTTTACCCCACAATAGAGTTCCGTTATACCCGAAGATTAAGCAATGTGGATTGGTTATATCAATATCAGCAACATGAAGTGTTATTTAAATTAGAAAAACAATTTTAATTGAATAAGTAACTTCCATTATTAATTTAATAGGTAAAACAATGCATATTATGCTTTTTAGAAAGCGGAAAATTGTTTCAATCTTCATTTCTCTATCGTTATTTTCTCCTTGCTTTTATCTGCAAGCTAAAGAAGATAAAACCGATCTTGGTCATATTCAGATCTCCGATAATAAAGAAAAAGATACACAAGGTTACTCACAAGTTTATGAGAAAGATGTCTCTAATGTTTATTTAGGCAAAGAGCTATTAGAACGTTATCAAGGTGTTTCTCCGGCAGATTTATTAAAAAGTGCCATTGGGGTTTATAGTGGTGAAGCTCGTAATGGTGGCGCACTTGATCCTAATATTCGCGGTATTCAAGGGCAAGGGCGAATTCCTGTTACTGTTGATGGGACAGAGCAAGCAATTACTGTTTATCGTGGGTATAGTGGTGCCTCTAATCGTAACTATATTGATTCTAATTTGATTAGTAGTATCTATATTGAAAAAGGCCCTTCATTAACCCCAGATATGAAAACAGGTATTGGTGGCGGTATTGCGATTAAAACCCTAGATATCCGCGATATTGTGCCTATTGGTGACTCTTTTGGTATTAATTTTAAAGGGGATATGAGTAATAACGCTACACGGTATAAAGAAGTTTATTTAAATATGATTGAAGATTATCGCTATTATCCGAAATTCTATCAGCAAAGTGCTTACATTATTGATCCTGCCTTAGAAATCACACCTCAAAAAAGTAAAGTACAAAACTTTCAAGATTATTCATTTCGTCTTGGGGTAGGTTTTGAAGAGGAAAACTTTAACTTATTATTTGCTTATGCACTACGAGAAAAAGGAAATTACTTTGCAGGAAAAAGAAATGCCAAAAATTATAGTGAAACAGATAAGGATTTACTTGAATCAGTTCATGTAAAAGATGGGGGAAGAAATTTTGAGCCTTATTTACCTTTTATTGCTCATATTTATCGCCCAAATAATGAAGTACCGAACACTTCCAATCGCAGTCGCTCTATTTTAGTTAAAGGAACGTTATTTCCTGAATTAACGCACCGTTTTTCCATTAATTACCGATACACAGACTTACTGTTTGGCGATATTATGCCATCACGTTTAAGTTGGGTTCGTTATGATAAAAATTTAGTGAACCAATGGCCTTTAGGAAATATTACACAACAAGCGGGAGTATTAACCTACCAATATAAACCAGAAGATAAACAAACTGATTTATTGTTACGGCTATGGGGTAATGTAACCTCAGGGCATACTAATACTCGAGGTGGTAAACCGAGAGAGCCAAAACAAGTTGATTCGTTTTCTAATAGAAATACTGAGTGGAGACTCAGTTATGATACGGGATTTATTGATACATCTTCTCTTTATCAAGAGAATAATCGTTATGGCATTGATTTATCTTCGATATTTAAATTATCACCACAATTTTCCATTTCATTTTCCAGTCATTATCAATTTGAAAAATTAGATAGCGATGAATTGGAATTACCTGAAGGCTTTGATTTTGTTACCTCCGGGCGAGCAGGGCAACGTCATGAAATTAATTTAGCCATTTCTACTGATTGGAAACCCCTTTCTTGGTTAGCCATTACTGCGGGAGGGAAATACCATTATTATCATTTAACAGATACCTTTTTAAATAATAAGCGACAGAATAACGTAAAAGGTTATGAAAAATCCCCTTCAATAAGAGGTTTTATTCTTCCTTATCGACGAACATTAACTGCGGAGGAATATTTATTATATAGAGCTTACCATCGGGTGGATGTAGAAAGCTTACCTGAAGAGCTTAAAAATTTTCGGCGTCATCCAGAAATACATAAAAAAATACGTGAGTTTTTACTCTCTAAATTTGTTTATCCTGAATATGAAAAATTATCACCTGAAATAAAAGAAAAGATTATTAATCATCATAAAGTTAATAAAATTCAAGTTCATATGATGCAAGATGATTTTCTTCGTGATGAACAAGGAAATTTAAACATAAAATCTTCTCAAAAACGCCCTATGACCACAGAATATACAGTCTTACTTTATGATAAAAATGGCGAATTATCTAAAAGTAAAAATATGTTCTTAAGTAGTTATGTTGATATCAATGAAAAAGTGCCCGATCCAATTATAGGTAAGTTAGTTAATAAATATGAAATGGGTGTAACAAATCCAATCCCTATTTATCTTGATGATGATAAAGATAATTTTGCACCGGAGCCTAGCTATCAGCATGGGGCATTTTCCCCTCTAGTTTCTGCAACGGTGTATGCCAACGAGATATTACGCTTTTATGGGCGCTATACCGAGCAACTGCGTTTACCTAATTTATTTGAAGACACCAGTGGTTTTTCGGGGTCAAAAGCTCGTTATTACGGCTTTAAATTAAAACCAGAACGCGCCAAAAGTACAGAATTTGGGGTTGTGTTTGATTTGACCGATTGGCTTAATGTCGAGCGCCATGCTGATATTAAAATAAATTATTTTCATACCAATATTGAAAATGTGTTTGATAGAGATGGGAATTGGCAAATTAGGCAATTTGAAAAACAAGTATTAAAGGGGATGGAAGTTCAAGCGCGTTTTGATAACGGTTTTATTTTTATGGATACAGCTTTAGTTTATAGCCATAAAAATAAGGTATGCGATAAAAATGCCTTTAGTCACTATGATCCTTTTGGTTTCTTGGGCATTAAAGAGTGCATGACAGGCGGTTATCCCGGTGGTTTTTTACGTACCTCTATTCAGCCTAAATATTCGGTTAATTTACATTTAGGTACTCGTTGGCTAGATAATAAATTAGAAATAGGCAGCCGCTGGCTCTATTCATCAGAAGTAGAAAATAAAGATGAAAAATGGCTAAAAGAAAAATTACCAAGAGAAATGTATGGCCGAAATAATAACCCGATGCGTTGGGCAGAAGTCTTTACTGTTGATGCCTATATTAACTATCAATATAGCCCTAATTTATCTTTTGAAATAACGGGCAGTAATTTATTAAACGAATATTACATTGATCCATTAACGCGATCAGGTATGCCCGCACCGGGAAGAACGTTCCGATTAGGTGTGACTGCACAATTTTAATTAAAAGAGAGTAAGGAGCTTTTGTTATGTTGGCACTTTCTGTCAGACAACCGCTTAATATTTATTACTGGCTAATAGGCATATCGTTAGTTTATATCGCTATATTAAGTTGGGTGTTACGTTCACTTTCTATGACAGAAAGTGCACACCATATTCATCAGCAACAAGAAAATACATTATCCGTTTACCAAGTGGTATTTTCACAACCCCAACAATCGACAGCTGTGCCAGAGCCTTTAGTGGAAACGCTACCTCAAGAAACGCCCATTGTGTTACCCAGTGCCGAAAAAGGGGAGTTTGTTGAAGCATCAAAGAAAATGCCTGAAAAACCCAAAGAAAAACCTATACCTATAAAACCTAAACCAATAACTTCAGTAAAAAAACAGGTAATACAAGAAAAGGTAGAACCGATAAAACAGAGTGATTTAGAAAGCCAAATAGCGCAAACAGTATCTGAAGCATCGGCAGAAAGCTTAACGCAACATACCGCAAGTTCGTTAGCAGGAAGGAGTCATGCATTAAGTGAGAAAGGAATAGGGAAAGGTGAATCTGATCATCACTATATAAGCTCACTGCGTCGAGAAATAGAACGCCATAAACGTTATCCATCACAAGCGCGTCGCATGCAACATGAAGGTCAGGTCGTGGTGAGTTTTTCACTAACATCAGAAGGTGTGGTTTCAAGAGTTGAGATAGAAAATACTTCGGGTATTTCCTCTCTTGATAATGCGGCTATTGCTGCTGTTAAACGTGTAAAACCCATCGGCCCTAAACCTGAAAGTGTATTGAATCCCCTTATTGTTTCATTAGATTTTCAATTAAATTAATGAGCTAATAAAAACGCCTAAGTATGATTAAGGCTTAGGTGTTTTTATTAGAATCGATGGCTAAAACAGTACGGTAATATCTGCTAATACCGTATTAGGTTTAGAAAAGTGCAAATAAAAATAAAGATTGGATTCGTTTTCACGTATGAATAAATAGTCTAATTCAAGCTGATAAGTACGAAAATAGGCTTTGTTATTTGTTACTGGATGATTAAGTAACGGTGTTATTTTATAAACGATATTGTCCTGATTTAGGCCAAGTGAAAATGTATTTGAAGCGACTAATGTACCATTTATGGCATTACCTGTTCGCACTGAAATTGAAAGTGATTGTTCACTTTCAATAGCACACTGTAGTAACACTTCCATTTTTTGTGGATTATCTGTTTTTCTAATCGTTTCTTCTGAAGGTAAACAAAAATAAGCTTCTTGATTTAACAAAATACAGTTTTTACCAACCAGCATATCGCTATAACCATATTGAGCTTTGCTTAATTGCGTATCAAACCCATGATTTAAATCCAGTTCATAGCTTTTTTGGGGGAGCGGTAGCTGGTTTTCAGTTTCTAGCGTAAGGGATGCATATCCATCATAAAAACGAAATATCGGAGCCGATTCGGTTAGCCAAGCGCCAGAATCATCATGGCATTGTTTGCCATTATGCCGGCTTAAGTAAAGGTTTACGCCATTAAAACAGTAACCAGGAATATTGAGATAAGACTTGTTCTCTCGACGGCCTTGACCAATGGTAAAGCTATTATTATTTACATCATCAAGCACCATATAGTGTAATGCACCCCAAGGCGTGTCAGAAATATAACGTACAGAAGGCAAAATTTGAGAGGGCGATAAATATGCTTTGCTACTATCTGGTGTAAAAAAGGTGTCTGTTTTTAATACATCGCGACCATCACCCGTTACACCATAACAGCCTTCATATTGAAAACTATCTACTATTTTTTCAATACTTAAATAGTTGTGTTTAATACGAATAACGGCATCAATATGGGAATAGGTTTCGATACTCTGTAACATTGATGTTCGATGTAATATATCTTTGCCTATATCAAAATAAGCTTTGTAATAGCTGATTTTAGGATCATGGCTATAATCGTTTCCATATAACTCTAAGCTATTCCAATGAGAAAAAGGGGTGTTAAATTCGATTTCAAAACTCTTTTTTATCCAAGCCTGATAAAAAGATAATCCTGAGGTATAAACACCGGATAAAAAGGTATTACTTTTATTGTAATCATCTTTAAATACACCAGAGGTTTGCTGATAAATTGTAGTGTGAATAGCACCATTAAATTTATCTATACTCTCTCTTAATGTTTTTAGATTACTTTTAAAGTAATTATCACTTAACTCGAGTTTGTCTTTATTGGTGAGAATATCGTAGTGTGCCACAACAAAAAGGGCGCAACAATGACAATAAAAAGGTAAGCCTGCTGATTGCGCTAAATTTAATACTAAGGGTTGTTGAGAAACAATGGTAGTAATCACATCATCAAAACGGTTGAGTACTTGTTCCCGTAAATCTTGTTTTTGTTGTGCCGAATAACGCATTGTGGGATCAAGATAACGAGCAAGTGAATCAGAAAATAACTGATAAACATCAGATATTCCTTCTGTAGTGAGTTTGATTATCTTAACGTTATTATCAGCGATTTTTGCATCAATAATACGAGAGACATGTTCGATAATTTGATTAGCGAGCGAGCTATCTTTCATATTTTTATTCATCAAGCCAAAGAGTGCAGAGGTGATTTTCGATAATGCACCACCGACAACAGGTATTAAGCCAATAATATGTCCGATGACGGTTTGCCCTACAATCATGGGGGCATTTAGCGGATCTTGCTCATTGAATTTGTCTACAATGGTAGGCAATACACTACTGTTGCGGTTAATCATATCCAACATACCTTCTTGGAGTTCTTGGTAGTCGATACAGATTAATGGCTGTGTTGCAGGTAATGATGAAGGACTAATAGCAATTTTTAATGGGTTTAAATACATAACGAAAGCTCCTTGTTTAAATCAGTTCCATGGTTTGATTAACTAAGAGCTCTTTTTTGACGTAAATAGAAACAAACTACAATTTCAAATTTTGTTAGTTATCTATGAGGGAAAGTAGAAAAGTTAAGGGAAAAAGAAAGCGGTACTTTAAGAGGGAAAGTATCAAGTTACCGCTTTTTATTGGTTTGATAAATTAATTAAACTGTTTTTCCCTGTGATTTATTGGCAATCCAAAGTCCACTCATTTTCATTGAATAACCAAATAATACACCGACAATAAGCGAAGGAATGGTTTGTGTTAAATCACCTTGTGCTGCAAAAATGGTACAGGCGCCAATAAAAGTGCCGGGGATATAGGCAAGCAGAGTGCTTTTAGCTTGAATGCACATGATAAAGGCAATCACACCCGTTACTGCATAGCCGAAAATAGAAATATCATTAAAAATCTGGCTACCATAAATAATGGCTAATGCCCAAATTACACCACTCATAATTGTGGCAATTGTCACTGCTAATCCTTTAATACCTTCTTTTGGATAAGCAAAATAAGCCGTACAACCTAAAAAGCCAGCCCAGCTTAATAAATCAAATTGATTAGCAACAAATGCCCAAATGGCGGAAAGAATGCCTGTTGTCAGCGCAGTAAAATAAAGCGTTCTCACGATAGACTCTTAAATATAAGGGGGATATTTACCCAGTTAACTAAAAACGAAGTTTAGCATTATCATTAGTTGATTTACTATATTTAGATCATTAAACATCATCATTTAAATACGTATTTTTTCTTTCTATAAAATCTATTTTTCTTTTAAAAAAAGAAAAAGATAAAGTAAACGATTGCGTTATTGAAATAATTAGTTAATTAGCAAATAAATATTATTTATTAATATAAAAGATAAAAAGAAAATAAGTGAATTCTTTTTAATTTGCTCTTTCTTGAAAAAATTCGTTACCAAGTGCAATGTCGATCGCTTATTATTTACCAGCTATAACTGTTAAAAGCATATTTACACGGTATAGCAGGTCAATTTTAGTGATTACTTTTCAATACAGAAACTAAAAATGCAAAACCACTCAAAGTGTTAGAAAGCTATTGGCGCAGATTTGGAGTGTAACCTTTTGTTAGGTTTTGCCATGAAGAACTCATTATTGAAAGAAACGAGTCGTTTTTGGAGGTAAGTTTTCAGGAATATCTCATGCAGTAAACTCTCTTAGTGTTGCGAATATTTCGAATATTGACTTTTCGAATATTTCGGATAATATTGTGATGTATAGATTTGTATAATTTAAATTTGAAACTAGAGAGAGAAATACGATGAATACTGTTACAAAACTGCCAAGTGCTGAAGAAATTGCACTGGCTAAGCTTGGTAGTCAAGAGTTGTCAGCCGTAATGGAAATCAATGGCGGAGCTCAAAGGATCAATGTTATCGATAAATTAGGTAAGACTCACGAAGTCATGATCCCATCAAATGCATTAAATATGATGATTGAGGTGCTTACTCAATTAGGTCAAGGTAACTCTGTTAGCATTACACCCATTCATGCTGAACTAACAACACAAGAAGGTGCTGACATGCTAAATATGTCTCGACCTACATTTATTAAACTCTTAGATTCTAAAGAGATTCCGTTTAATCGCACTGGTAATCGCAGGAAGGTAGCCTATGCTGACCTTATGGAATACAAGAACCGTTTAGAGGAAAACAGACTAGCAGCTCTTGCTGAATTATCCGCATTAGATCAAGAAATGGATATGGGATATTAATGACATCATATACGGTGATTTTAGACGCATGTGTTATGTATCCAGCTCCGCTTCGTAGTTACCTAATGTATTTGTCCAACACCGGGCTATTCAGAGCACGATGGACAGAGCAAATACATGATGAATGGATTCGTAATCTTATCAAGAACAACCCAGATGCCGATCTTGGACGGCTAGAAAGAACCAAGCAGTTAATGAACGCTCATGTACCTGACTGCTTAGTTGAAGGTTATGAATCATTGATTAATGGTTTAACCTTACCAGACGTTGATGATAGACATGTTGTTGCCGCTGCTATTAAAGGACGAGCAGAGTCTATCATCACTTTCAATCTAAAAGACTTCCCTACAACGGAGCTTGATCCGCTAGGTCTTTCTGCAATACATCCAGATGAGTTTTTATGTGATATGTTTGAGCTAGATAGCAGTGCTTGCGTCAAGGCTGCCCAGCAACAACGAGGTTCGTTGAAAAGACCACCAATGACTCAAGACGAGTTTTTAACTTGCTTGCAAAAGCAGAAGCTTCCAAGTTTCGTCTCAAAATTAAAGAACTTTAAGCTTGTGCTTTAATAGAAATAATTTTATAACCAAGATCACCAAGCATGTTTGATCAAAACACGGCTTACAGATTGAAAATCAATCAAAAAATCACTTCTTGATATCATCAGGGTGTTCTGATTATAGCAGTGGGATGCTTACTTTATCAAAAGCCACCGAAAAGTGACTTTACG
Source organism: Proteus faecis (assembly GCF_030286765.1). Lineage (NCBI taxonomy): Bacteria > Pseudomonadati > Pseudomonadota > Gammaproteobacteria > Enterobacterales > Morganellaceae > Proteus > Proteus faecis. Next base: position 120,519 of record NZ_JASVWV010000007.1, on the reverse strand, counting down.
ATGAACTTGACGGCTCTAGCTGCTGGACTGGGAGTAAATAGGGATCAAACTCTAGCAAAATGGAACAAAAGTATGTGAAATGCAGTAAAACCTCTTCGTAATCAAAAATAAATAATTCTCATTGAAAACAACTGGTTATTTTGATTTTTTAAAAGAATTCTACCACATTTCATCTGATTGATAAGTTACTTTACTTCCCGATACAAAAACTAGAGAAAATACGACCTAATAAATCATCGGAGGTAAATTCACCCGTGATTTCACTTAATGCTTGTTGAGCGAGTCTTAGCTCTTCTGCCAATAACTCACCTGATTTTGCATAAACCAGTTGCTCATGGCCTTGCTGTAAATGTTCTGCTGCGGTATTTAATGCTTGTAAATGGCGACGGCGAGCTAAAAAACCACCTTCAGTATTACTATTAAAGCCCATCGCTTCTTTTAGGTGATCACGCAACAACTCAATACCCATACCATCACGAGCAGATAAGCGGATCATCGGGTAGTTACCTTGTGCCGTGATCTCGACATTTTCCCCTGTTAAATCTGATTTGTTACGAATAACAGTAACAGGCAAGGTATTTGGCAAACGTGCCATAAATTCAGGCCAGATATCTTCAGGTGTTGTTGCATCGGTAGTGGTACTATCCACCATAAATAGCACTCTATCTGCTTGCTCAATCTCTTTCCAAGCACGCTCAATACCAATACGTTCAACTTCATCACTGGCTTCACGTAAGCCCGCTGTATCGATAATATGTAAAGGCATACCATCAATATGAATATGTTCACGCAATACATCGCGAGTTGTACCCGCAATATCCGTGACAATCGCGGCTTCTCTGCCAGCTAATGCATTTAATAGGCTTGATTTACCCGCATTAGGACGACCAGCGATAACCACTTTCATTCCTTCGCGTAACAGACTACCTTGGCGAGCTTGAGCACGAACATCATCTAATTCAGCAATAACAGCATTGAGTTTTCCTTCGATGATGCCGTCAGAAAGAAAATCAATCTCTTCATCAGGAAAATCAATGGCCGCTTCAACATAGATGCGTAAGTGAGTTAATGACTCAACCATCTCGTTAACATGAGAAGAAAAGGCACCTTGTAATGAATTAATCGCTGAACGTGCCGCTTGTTCTGAGCTAGCATCAATTAAATCAGCAATCGCTTCAGCTTGTGCTAAATCGAGCTTGTCATTTAAAAATGCACGTTCAGAAAATTCCCCAGGGTTTGCAATCCGCACACCGGGAATTTGTAAAATACGTTTTAGTAATAAATCCAGAATAACGGGGCCACCATGGCCTTGTAGTTCTAGAACATCTTCGCCGGTAAATGAGTTCGGGTTCGGGAAGAAAAGGGCGATACCCTGATCAAGTACTGAGTTGTCATCATTGCGAAATGGCAGGTAATCGGCATAACGAGGTTTAGGTAATTTACCTAAAACGGTTTGTGCTACAAGAGCTGCTTTAGGGCCAGAAACGCGCAGGATACCAACACCGCCTCTTCCCGGGGGTGTGGCCTGAGCGACGATAGTATCAGTGCTATGCATGGTGTACTCGCTTAATCAGAATAATCATATCAATATAAAAAAACAGAAGGCGGTCATTGTAGACCGCCTTCGCTATTTTATGTCACTTTCCTTTGAATGTAACCAAGGAAGAGGTTTTTCCTCATGTGACCTTATTTTTTGTCTCTACTGTGTAAGCCACGTTTTTCCAGACCACGGTAAATTAACTGCTGCTGGATAATGGTCACTAAGTTACTGACGATATAGTACAGAACCAGACCTGATGGGAACCACAGGAAGAATACAGTAAACACAACCGGCATAAAGGTCATGATTTTTTGTTGCATCGGATCAGTCACTGCTGTAGGAGACAGTTTCTGAATGATGAACATTGTCACACCCATTAATAATGGCAGGATGTAGTACGGATCTTGTGCAGATAAGTCTTGGATCCATAACATAAATGGAGCATGACGTAATTCAACAGAGCCCATCAGCATGTAATACAATGCAAGGAAGATTGGCATCTGGATAATCAGTGGTAAACAACCACCCAGAGGATTCACTTTCTCTTGCTTGTATAACGCCATCATTTCTTGGCTCATACGTTGTTTGTCATCACCAATACGTTCACGCAGTGCAGCCAGTTTTGGTTGCAGTAAACGCATTTTCGCCATAGAGGTGTACTGCGCTTTTGTCAGCGGATACATGATACCACGAACGATAAAGGTGATCATGATGATGGAGAAGCCCCAGTTACCGATAAAGCTGTGAAGGAATTTCAGCAGTTTAAACAGTGGCTGAGAGATAAACCATAACCAACCGTAGTCTACAGACAGGTCTAAATGTGGCGCAATAGCGGACATTTCTGACTGAATTTCAGGGCCAACCCATAATGTTGAGCTGATATCAGCACTGCTATTTGGTGCAATTGTCACCGGTGCTGATTTATAACCAATCAGAGCAATAGATTTGTTTTCTAAAGTGATAGTATAGAATTGATTGTTCTGACTATCTTTAGATGGAACCCATGCTGTTGCAAAGTACTGTTGTAACATTGCAACCCAGCCATTATTGGTGGTTAGAGATAAGTTTTTATCTTCGATATCACCAAAGCTGTATTTTTTATAGTTGGTTTCATCTGATGAGTATGCCGCACCACGATAAGTGTGTAGCGCAAAGTTGCTACTACCTGTATCACGGCTTTCTGGCAATTTAACAGATTGTTTTAACTGACCGTAGAAGTTCATTGTCAGTGTTTTATCTGTTGTATTCTCAATTTTGTAATCAACGCTGATATCGTATTGACCTTTTTTCAGAATGAAGGTTTTGATGAATTTCACCCCTTCTTCATTCACAAAAGTCATAGGTACGCGTAATTCATCTTGATTTTCACCAAGTACGAATTCGTTCTTATCTGCGTTATAGATAGGGCGAGATTTCTGATCTGGACCATCTGGGCCAATTAAGCCACTTTGTGCCTGATACAGAAATTGTGGTGTAGTTTCCAGTAAACGGAAAGGCGTAGTCGAATTAAGCTCGGCGGGATAGGCTAACAAATCAGCCTCATCGATAGTACCGCCCTGAGTATTGATACGAAGATCAAGTACGTCAGTTTTTACGGTAATCAATTTTGCCTGCTCATTGCTGTTACCAGTTACAGCAAGACTATCACTGCTTGGCACGTCCGCTTGTTGCGAGATCTGAGCGGTAGTGGTGGTGTTTTGTGAAACTTTATCACCCTCCCACTGCTGCCAGATCAGGAAAGAAACGAACAGCAAAGCGATGAATAGAAGATTGCGTTGCGAATCCATCGTTAATTTTCTCTGTTATCGTCGTTTTTTCTAGGTGGGACAGGATCATCACCACCTTCGTGTAAAGGGTGGCATTTTAATATGCGTTTCACTGTTAACCAACTACCTTTTATCATTCCAAACCTGCGCAATGCCTCAATTCCGTAATTAGAGCACGTAGGATTAAAACGACAACGAGGCCCCAACAGAGGACTAATCCCCAGTTGATAGCCCCTAATTAGCAAAATCAGGACTTTTGAGCCAAGCGACAATGACGACGCCATAATTTACCCAACACTTCCGTCAATTGATGGTTATCAAGTTCAGCAACCCCTTTTCTTACTAATAGCACAAAATCCATCGGCGGTAATTCATGCTGATGTAAACGAAAGTATTCACGGGCTAATCGTTTAATCCGATTGCGCTCATGAGCACGTTTAACGTTTTTCTTTGCGATTGTTAGACCGATGCGGGGATGCCCCAGCTCATTCTGGCGACCCAAAATAGTAACTTCTGGAGAACTCGCACGTTGTGGTTGCTGGAAAACAAAATTGAAATGCTTGGGAGTTAACAAACGTAACTCCCTTGGAAAAGCGAGCTTAACCACGGAATGGTTAGCTTTTATTATTTCGAAGAAACGGTCAGACGAGCGCGGCCTTTCGCACGACGGCGAGCCAGAACCTGACGACCATTTTTAGTGGCCATACGAGCGCGGAAGCCGTGGTTACGGTTGCGCTTCAGTACAGACGGTTGAAAAGTGCGTTTCATGGCGATTTCTACCTACTTAATATAATTACTGATTCAGCAAATGCGTTGACAGACAGGCGTGTAATAAATAAACAAACCGGTACTTCAATCGCAGCATCAATGATGGAAAGATGCGGGATTGTAATAAAATCACTCAAATGCGTCAATGAAGATGACGCTTTAAGTACCGATTTTTGTCGTCTTTTTTAGCAAACCCGATAATCAATCCTGACTTATGCGCAACGAGTACGCTTATTAGCGACCTAAAAAGGGCCTTAAATAAGTGACATTGTTGGTACAAGCACGCAGGGTGCAAGATTATACGGACTCATAGTGAAAGCGCAAGGATCTTTGAGGGATCAAATGAGAGATATTTGATCACTTACTATAAGAAAGAGAGATTTATGCAAAGAGAAAGTTATCCCCAATTGCTATTTATAGGGCGACTCAAGTACACTAGAACGCCTTTGCATATTTAATTTGGTGAATTATCTTAAATCAGTAAGCCTGTGGATAAAAACCATAAAAACTGTGCAAAAGAAAGAGGATCTTCGTTTCATTTTGCGATATGATCCCCCGTCACGATCAGAATAGCCAGTCTGCGATCGTGAGTCACGATGTAAAAAAATCGTTGTCACCAAGAGTTGTTCCTTATTAAGAATTGAAGAGGAACGGTGTTGTGCACTTTGTATTTAGGCACACAGTGTTTAACTGCATTTTTCCTGTTTATTTTTTAGTCTTGTTTTTTTAGGGGAGTCCGCCGTGTCACTTTCGCTTTGGCAGCATTGTCTTGCCCGATTGCAGGATGAGTTACCTGCCACTGAATTTAGTATGTGGATACGTCCCTTGCAGGCAGAACTAAGCGATAATACGCTGGCACTGTATGCACCTAATCGTTTCGTTTTAGATTGGGTGAGAGAAAAATACATTAATAATATTAATGCATTGTTAGTGGATTTTTGTGGCTCAGAAGTCCCTTCTTTACGTTTTGAAGTTGGTAATAAGCCGGCATCAGTGCGTACTACGGAAAGTATTCCTAAAGCTGTTGTACATCCAACGGTGAATACAACGCCAACACATAGCCAGCCTGTTCGCCCTAGTTGGGATAATCAACCGGCGTCTCAACTGCCTGAACTCAATTATCGCTCTAACGTTAACCCTAAACATAAGTTTGATAACTTCGTTGAGGGTAAATCAAACCAGTTAGCAAGGGCGGCAGCAAGACAAGTTGCTGATAACCCAGGTGGCGCTTATAACCCACTCTTTTTATATGGTGGAACAGGACTTGGTAAAACACACTTGTTGCACGCAGTGGGTAACAGCATTATGGAGCGTAAAGCGAATGCAAAAGTTGTTTATATGCATTCTGAACGTTTCGTACAAGATATGGTAAAAGCGTTACAAAATAATGCGATAGAAGACTTTAAACGCTATTACCGTTCTGTGGATGCACTCTTAATTGATGATATTCAATTTTTCGCCAATAAAGAGCGTTCACAAGAAGAATTTTTTCATACCTTTAATGCATTGTTAGAGGGTAATCAGCAAATTATTTTAACGTCAGACCGTTATCCTAAAGAGATAAATGGTGTTGAAGATAGATTAAAATCGCGCTTTGGTTGGGGATTAACGGTTGCTATTGAGCCACCTGAACTTGAAACCCGAGTCGCGATTTTGATGAAAAAAGCGGATGAAAACCAAATTCAGTTACCTGACGAAGTGGCTTTTTTTATTGCAAAAAGACTTCGTTCTAACGTCCGTGAGCTTGAAGGTGCATTAAACCGAGTGATTGCTAACGCAAACTTTACAGGTCGTGCGATTACTATCGACTTTGTACGTGAAGCATTACGTGATCTGCTGGCCTTACAAGAAAAATTAGTCACTATCGATAATATTCAAAAAACGGTTGCTGAGTATTATAAAATTAAAGTCGCTGATTTACTGTCAAAGCGGCGATCTCGATCGGTTGCCCGTCCGAGGCAAATGGCAATGGCGCTGGCGAAGGAATTAACAAACCACAGCTTGCCTGAAATCGGGGATGCCTTTGGGGGTCGTGATCATACAACTGTACTTCATGCATGCCGAAAGATAGAGCAATTGCGTGAAGAGAGTCATGACATCAAAGAAGATTTTTCTAACCTAATCAGAACATTATCATCCTAGCGCTATGAAATTTATCATTGAACGTGAACAGCTTCTTAAGCCGCTACAACAAGTAAGTGGCCCTTTAGGTGGTCGTCCAACATTACCTATTTTAGGTAACTTATTGCTTAAGGTAACTGAAAATACCTTATCGTTAACGGGGACTGACCTTGAAATGGAGATGGTGGCAAGAGTTAATCTTAGCCAATCTCATGAAATTGGCGCTACAACTGTTCCTGCGCGTAAGTTTTTTGATATTTGGCGTGGGTTACCAGAAGGTGCTGAAATTAGTGTTGAACTCGATGGTGATCGCCTATTAGTGCGTTCTGGTCGTAGCCGTTTCTCCTTATCAACATTACCCGCATCTGATTTTCCTAATTTAGATGACTGGCAAAGTGAGGTTGAATTCACTTTACCTCAAGCAACATTAAAACGTCTAATTGAGTCCACACAATTTTCAATGGCGCATCAAGATGTGCGCTATTACCTCAATGGTATGTTGTTTGAAACTGAAAATACAGAGTTACGCACAGTTGCAACAGATGGACACCGTTTAGCGGTATGTTCAATGGATATTGGACAATCTTTACCAGGGCATTCTGTTATTGTTCCTCGTAAAGGTGTCATTGAATTGATGCGTTTACTCGATGGTGGTGGTGAAAGTTTACTGCAATTGCAAATCGGTAGTAACAATATACGTGCACATGTGGGTGATTTTATTTTCACTTCGAAGTTAGTTGATGGTCGTTTTCCTGACTATCGCCGAGTATTACCGAAAAACCCAACGAAAACAGTAACGGCGGGTTGTGATATTCTTAAACAGGCATTTTCTCGAGCTGCAATTTTATCTAATGAAAAATTCCGTGGTGTGCGTATAAACCTCACTAACGGTCAATTGAAGATTACAGCTAATAATCCTGAGCAAGAAGAAGCAGAAGAGATTGTTGATGTTCAATATCAAGGCGAAGAAATGGAAATTGGCTTTAATGTCAGTTATCTCCTTGATGTACTAAATACATTGAAATGTGAAGAAGTTAAGCTTCTGCTAACAGATGCTGTTTCAAGTGTTCAAGTGGAGAATGTGGCAAGTTCTGCGGCTGCTTATGTTGTTATGCCAATGCGTTTATAATAGTCACTAACATGATTTTATCCCGTTTATTGATCCGTCATTTTAGAAATATTGAACAAGCGGATCTGCCATTAGCGGATGGCTTTAATTTCCTTGTTGGGCCTAACGGGAGTGGTAAAACAAGTATACTTGAAGCGATTTACACGTTAGGCCATGGACGCGCATTTCGTAGTTCTCAAACTAATCGCGTGATCCAGCATGATGAAAATGCATTTACTCTTCATGGCCGTTTAAGTGCTCTAAATGAAGAGAGCCGTGGTTATGCGATTGGATTAAGTAAAGATCGCGAAGGGAATAGTACAGTTCGTATTGATGGTAGCGATGGCCATAAAATTGCAGAGTTAGCAAAATTGTTACCTATGCAATTAATAACACCTGAAGGTTTTACACTACTAAATGGTGGGCCTAAATATCGTCGCGCTTTTATTGATTGGGGTTGTTTTCATAATGAACCTCGATTTTTTGCTGTATGGTCAGATTTAAAACGCGTATTAAAACAACGTAATGCAGCACTGAGGCAAGCAACGTCTTATCGGCAGCTGATGCCTTGGGATAAAGAACTTATCTTATTAACAGAACAAATAAGTGAATGGCGAACTCAATATACCGAAGATATCGCTAAAGACATTGAAGAAACGTGTCGTCTGTTTTTGCCAGAGTTTTCGTTGAAAGTGAGCTTCCAACGGGGATGGGATAAAGAAACAGATTACGGTGAGTTGCTAGCACGTCAATTTGAACGTGATAAAATGTTAGCATATACCTCACTTGGTGCTCATAAAGCGGATTTACGTATTAGAGCAAATGGCACGCCAGTAGAAGATATGTTGTCACGAGGCCAGCTCAAGTTGCTGATGTGTGCATTGAGGCTGGCACAAGGTGAATATTTCACTCGTAAGAATGGGCAAAGATGCCTGTATCTGCTCGATGATTTTGCTTCCGAATTAGATGCAAGTCGGCGTCAGTTGTTAGCCGAGCGTCTAAAGTCTACGCAAGCTCAAGTGTTTGTCAGTGCGATAACACAAGGGCAAGTGAAAGATATGCTAGATGTAAATAGCAGGCTATTTAGCGTAGAACGTGGCAAAATAGAGGTTAAACCATAGGAATAAAGCGAGAAACGTTGATGTCGAATACATATGACTCCTCAAGTATCAAAGTATTAAAAGGGCTGGATGCGGTGCGTAAGCGCCCGGGGATGTATATCGGGGATACAGATGATGGAACCGGTCTGCATCACATGGTCTTCGAGGTGGTCGACAACGCAATCGACGAAGCCCTCGCGGGTTTCTGTGATGAGATAATTGTCACTATCCATTCAGATAACTCCGTCTCTGTTCGAGATGATGGTCGTGGAATTCCAACCGGCATTCACCCAGAAGAGGGTGTCTCAGCGGCAGAGGTTATTATGACCGTTCTGCATGCGGGGGGTAAATTCGATGATAACTCCTATAAAGTCTCTGGTGGACTTCATGGTGTAGGGGTTTCTGTTGTTAATGCGTTGTCTGAAAAACTTGAACTGACAATCCACCGTGATGGAAATATCCATCAGCAAATTTATCGTCATGGTGTGCCTGATGATCGCTTAAAAGTGATTGGCGATACTGAAAAATCAGGGACATTTGTACGCTTCTGGCCAAGCCTTGAAACCTTTAAAGGCGAAACTGAATTCCAGTATGACATTTTAGCAAAACGTCTTCGTGAGTTGTCGTTTCTAAACTCGGGTGTTTCTATCCGTTTAATTGATAAACGTGACAACCGTGAAGATCATTTCCACTATGAAGGCGGTATTAAGGCGTTTGTTGAATACTTAAGCCGTAATAAAACGCCAATTCACCAAAATGTATTCTATTTCTCAACTGAAAAAGATGGTATTGGTGTTGAAGTGGCAATGCTATGGAATGATGGTTTCCAAGAGAATGTTTATTGCTTTACCAACAATATTCCACAGCGTGATGGTGGTACACACTTAGTTGGTTTCCGTACTGCAATGACACGTACGTTAAACAACTATATGGATAAAGAAGGGTTTAATAAGAAATCGAAAATCAGCGCGACGGGTGATGATGCCCGTGAAGGATTGATTGCGGTTATCTCTGTTAAAGTTCCAGATCCTAAATTCTCATCACAAACAAAAGATAAACTGGTTTCTTCAGAAGTGAAAACAGCGGTAGAAACGCTGATGAATGAGAAACTGGTGGAATATCTGTTAGAAAACCCAAACGATGCGAAAATTGTTGTCGGCAAAATTATTGATGCTGCTCGTGCTCGTGAAGCAGCGCGTAAAGCACGTGAGATGACACGTCGTAAAGGAGCATTAGATTTAGGTGGCTTACCAGGTAAGTTAGCGGACTGTTCTGAACGTGATCCCGCTTTCTCTGAACTGTATTTAGTGGAAGGGGACTCTGCGGGTGGCTCTGCAAAACAAGGGCGTAACCGTAAAACACAGGCAATTCTTCCGTTAAAAGGTAAAATCCTCAACGTTGAAAAAGCGCGCTTTGATAAGATGTTGGCTTCTCAAGAAGTTGCAACGTTAATTACTGCATTAGGTTGTGGTATTGGTCGTGATGAATATAACCCAGATAAACTGCGTTACCACAGCATTATCATCATGACGGATGCGGATGTCGATGGTTCTCACATTCGTACGCTGTTACTGACATTCTTCTATCGTCAAATGCCAGAAATTATCGAACGTGGTCATATCTTTATTGCTCAGCCACCACTTTACAAAGTGAAGAAAGGTAAACAAGAGCAATACATCAAAGATGATGATGCAATGGATGAATATCTGATGTCTATCGCGCTTGATGGTGCGGCACTTTATATTAGTGAACATGCGCCAGCAATGCACGGTCAACAACTTGAAAAACTGGTTGTTGATTACCATGCAGCGCACAAGATCATTCGTCGTATGGAGCGTATCTATCCACTTAGCATGTTAAACAGCTTGGTATATCACTCAACGCTGACAGAAGATGCGTTATCTGATAAAGCTCAGGTTGAAGAGTGGATGAGTGGTTTGGTTAACCGCTTAAACGAAGCGGAAGAGCAAGGCAGTACTTATAGCTACACCATTGTTCAAAACGATGAAAATCGTCTGTTCGAACCAGTATTGCGTATTCGTACTTATGGTGTAGATACAGACTACAAATTGGATTATGACTTTATCCACAGTAGCGAATATCAACGTATTACGCATTTAGGTGACATTATCGGTAACCTAATTGAAGAGGGTGCGTTTATTGAGCGTGGAGAGCGTCGTCAGTCAATTTCAAGCTTTGAAGAAGCACTTGAGTGGTTAACAAAAGAATCACGTCGTGGTCTTGCTGTACAGCGTTATAAAGGTCTTGGTGAAATGAACCCAGAACAATTATGGGAAACCACCATGAATCCAGATACACGTCGTATGATGCAAGTCACTGTGAAAGATGCGATCGCAACCGATGAGTTATTTACCACCTTAATGGGTGATTCGGTTGAACCTCGCCGTGCCTTTATCGAAGAGAATGCGTTGAAAGCGGCAAATATTGATATTTAATGATGTGTAATGTCGCTAAGTAAAAAAAGCCAGCTAATTGAATTAGCTGGCTTTTTTATTTATGGGGGATGTTTTAAGATTAACGCAGAATATTCAACATACGACGTAAAGGCTCTGCAGCACCCCATAGTAGTTGGTCACCGACCGTAAAGGCTGAAATAAATTCAGGACCCATATTCAGTTTACGAATACGCCCTACTGGTGTGCTCAATGTACCTGTGACTGCGGCGGGTGTTAATTCACGCATAGTTAATTCACGATCATTAGGAATGACTTTTACCCAATCATTATGGCTTGCGAGTAACTGTTCAATCTCTGCAACGGGTAAGTCTTTCTTCAGTTTTAAGGTGAATGCTTGGCTATGGCAACGTAACGCACCAATACGAACGCAAAGACCATCGACAGGAATGATATTTGAACCTGTATTTAGGATCTTGTTAGTCTCAGCTTGTCCTTTCCACTCTTCACGGCTTTGGCCGTTTTCTAATTGTTTATCAATCCAAGGGATCAAGCTACCAGCAAGAGGAACACCAAATTGTTCAGTCGGCATTGCGCCACTACGTGTAAAGTGAGTGACTTTACGTTCAATATCTAAGATTGCAGATGCTGGGTTTTCTAGCTCTTTAACCACTTGATTATGTAATGAGCCCATCTGTGACAGTAACTCTCTCATATGGCGAGCTCCTGCACCAGAAGCGGCTTGATAAGTCGATACGCTTGCCCATTCCACTAAATTGTTAGCAAACAAGCCACCTAATGACATTAGCATTAAACTCACGGTACAGTTACCGCCAACAAAGGCTTTAATGCCTTTATTTAAGCTATCTTGGATATGCTGTCCATTAACAGGATCGAGAATAATCACTGCATCATCATTCATACGTAGTGCTGATGCGGCATCAATCCAGTAACCTTGCCAACCAGCTTGGCGCAGTTTTGGATAGATTTCATTAGTGTAGTCACCACCTTGGCAACTAATAATAATATCGAGTGATGCTAAGGTATCAATGTCATAAGCATCTTGCAGAGTGCTACGGTGATTACCATAAGCGGGTGCTGCTTCACCTAATTGAGATGTGGTGAAGAAAACAGGGTTTATCCCATCAAAATCGTGTTCTTCAACCATTCTTTGCATTAAAACGGAGCCGACCATACCACGCCAGCCCACAAAACCAACATTTTTCATTGTAATTACCCTGTCTTTATCTGTAGGAATAGTGAGAGACCTCACACTAACCTGACAAAATATAGAGATAGGTGCAAGTTAATTTATTGATTATTTACCAAAGAATTAGAAGAGTTTCTTATAGTCTTCGTAGAGTTAACAAAAGAAAGCTACAGAACGAACAAATATCAATGAGTTGTTAAAAAAGAAAATGAATTCACCATAAAAGTGTAAGAATATTCTGCTATATCTTATTTTCTTTTTTAGGATAAATAAAAATATATTCTTATTTAAGAAAATAGAGTAAAAATAGAAAAATGTAAAATAGTGTAATATATAAGAAAAACGTATTTACTTTGAGGTGACTCCAAGCTTTATACTGAAAGTCAGCATTCAATAGATGATGTATTTTCATAAATAAAAATAATGATGAATGTTCTTCATTTAATCTAATTTTTATTTTACCTTAATTAAAAGGCACTAGGAGGCGAAGATGGATATATCCACATTCATTCCATTATCTACATACTACTCATATTTAAAGCGGTTTGTGATCTCACCAACCACGATGGGTACTATCGCGCCTTCATCTCGTTGGTTATGTTATGAAATGTTAGATAAACTCAATTGGCAACAGGATCTTCAAGTTGCTGAGTTAGGTGCTGGTACAGGTGTTATTACTCAACAAATTTTAAAAAGAATGTCGGTGAATTCATCATTAGATGTATTTGAAATAGAACCCAGTTTTGCAACAGAATTAGATAAAATTAATGATCATCGATTAAGGGTTTATACCGCATCGGCAGAGAAACTAAATAGTCATTATAATATGATTATTTCAGGGCTTCCTTTTTTATCTATTCCTAAAAAAACAGGGTTAAGAGTTTTAAAACGAGTACATAAAGAATTATTAAAAACTCAGGGGTGTTTTGTATTATTCCAATATACAACTCGATATGAAAAAACGTTATCTCGTTATTTTCATTTAGAAAAAAAATTAGTGATGCGGAATGTTCCTCCCGCTTGGGTTTATTATTGTACGCCCAAAAATAAAATAGGTTAAATGCAAAGCTTGCTCGACATTTATATTGTAAATGACAATTAAGAATAGATGTTATTTATTGAGATAATGTTTTTGCCAGCAAAATAATACTCTTTTCAATTTCAAGTGGATCATGAGCTGCATATCCTAATAATACGCCTTGTTTTGGGTAAGTTTGCATGCAGTAACGTGATAAAGGCTGTATGGCTAATCCAATTTCTCGTGATTTCTTCACAATATATTCTTCTGTATAACCAGCCTGTAGCCAGCAGACAATATGGATGCCAGAGTCTGTTGGTTCAACACAGAAAACATGAGATAAATGTGTTTTTATGGCGTGAATTAACATTTGATAGCGTTCATAACAGGCTTTTCGTATTCGCCTAACATGTCGTGCATAATGTCCTTGAGAAATAAACAGCGCTAATGTTGCTTGCTCTAAAAAGCCAGAATGTGAATCGGTGTAGTATTTAGCGACTTTAAATGCATCAACTAAAGGTAGAGGAACCACTAAAAAGCCTAAACGAAATCCGGGATACATCATTTTTGAGAATGTGCCAGCATAAATAACGCGCTGGTATTTATCTAAACCTTGTAGAGATTGAATGGGTTTAGAGTGATAGCGAAATTCGCTATTGTAATCATCTTCGAAGATCCACACATTGTTGGATGATGCCCATTCTAATAATGCAATACGGCGTGAAAGTGAGAGTGTATTACCTAAAGGAAATTGATGTGAAGGCGTTGTAAAAACAAGTTTTGCTTCAGGATACTGCCTTATTCCTTGAGAAATATCCATTCCATCAATATCTGAATTTATTGGGTGTGATTTTATACCATAAGATGTGAAGATCCCTCGTGCGCTATCATAACCAGGATCATCTAACCAAATAGCATCACCTTCTTTTAATAATACTCTAGTAGTGAGATTAATTGCTTGCTGTGTTCCATTTACAATAATGATTTGTTTAGGTTGGCAATAAAGGCCACGAGTTGATTGCATGTATTGGCATATCATCTCTTTTAATGGTGTATAGCCTGTTGGCGAATTAAATGTTGCGAGTGCTCTTTTTGATTGTCGCCAAACTCGCCCTAATAATCTTCCCCAAAGCTCATGTGGAAACAGATCGACACATCCAACACCAACATGAAATATCGGATTACTATTGATATTCGGTTGTGTTTGTTGCCAAAAAGCTTGTGCTTTTTGCATGTTGGGATTTAGCGTTTCTAATGGGTTTTCAAGTGGTGGTGAAGAAGTAGAGCGGGCTGTTTTGATCCACTTATCTGAAATAATGGCATCAGGGATGGTGCTTGCAACAAAAGTACCTGCACCGCGCCGAGTAAATAAATAACCTTCATCAATTAAACGTTCAAATCCTGCAATAACAGAATTACGGGATATTGACATCATTTCAGCTAGGGTACGGCTTGATGGGAGACGACTACCTGATGTTAAGCGCCCATCTAAAATAGCCGCTCTAATCGCGTGATAAACCTGAGAACCAATAGGACCTTCTTCTAAAACAAGGTTAGGAAAATAAGCTGTTTTTTTCTGTTTCATAAAGTGGATCCTATAAAAACACAAAAAGTGTACCTTATTGAGAACCAAAATTAAACGTACTATGACCACGATTAAAGGCAGGTGATACTTTTTTATAGCATTTATGAAAGGAAGTGAAGAGATGAGCACAACACCCATAACTGTTTCAATTCAGTTTGTTGAACAAGAGCATTATGCTCAATGGTTGCCACATTGGTTAAATTACCAAGCATTTTATAAAGTTGAATTATCAGAAGAGATAACATTAAAAACCTGGGCTCGCTTTTTTGATGAAAAAGAGCCAGTTTATTGTGCTGTCGCGATGGAAGGTGAAAAGGTATTGGGTTTTGTTCATTATCTTTTTCATCGCTCAACATGGGCTGAAAGTGATTTTTGTTATTTAGAGGACTTATTTGTTTCACCAGAGACACGTGGTCGCCATGTGGGTAAGCAACTTATTGAGTTTGTGAATCAACAGGCAAAACAGCGCAATTGTGCTCGTTTATATTGGCATACGCAGGAAACTAATTTACGAGGGCAACGCTTATATAACTGGGTGGCAGAAAAACCGGGTGTGATTGAATACCGTATGGCGTTGTAAAAGAGTGCTAGGTAGAACAGATAGGATATAAAAGAGATGGCAAGACTTGCCCTCTCTTTTCTGAGTTAGGGTTATTTATTCGATTTAATTTGGGTTAATTAAATTCCTGTTGGCAATAAAACTCATTGCCAACTTTTTTTGCCTCTTCACAAGCCTGTTTCATTAATTCGTCAGCTTTTTGTTTATTGGGTTCGATAATATGATATTGACCAGAGAACATAAAAGAAGCCATTGCTTGAGCAAAACCTTCAAAAGTCATTTCATTCGCTTTTGCGAACCACTTATTTGCTTTTTCAGTATCTACAGGCACATTACCAACACCACTATAAAGCACACCTAACCAAATCGGAGCATAAACAAGTTCGGGTTGATGAGTTGTAGCTGCTTCTTCTAATAATACAATTGCTTTTTTGTAATCTGTTTCACCAGATAAAGGTGCTATCAGCGTTGTTGCTAGACTTATTTTTCCTCTTATACTTCCTTTATTTGCGGCGATTGTTGCTAACTTTCTCGCTTCAACATAATGGTTTTTAAAATAAGGATCAGCATTAAATAAATAGAGATCAGCAAGTAATGCATAGGCGTCTGCATAGTCGTTTTTTATGGACTCATTTGCCCACAATTGTGCATTAAGTAAGTTTTTTTCTACACCTGTTCCCATTAAATACATTTCGGCCAATTGATATTGAGCTTGTGCATTGTGATTGAGGGCTTCTTTGCGAGTATCTTCAAATTTTCTTTTGTCTTGTTCTTCAAAATTTGCATGCAAAGAGAAGGAGAAAAAAAGAGTCAGTAGGCTGATAAAGGTTGAAATATATTTCATAAATGTCATTTAGGGTACCGTTTGTAATGATTTTGAAAATCTTACCAATAATAATGGTATAAAAGCAGTTTATTTCTTCGAGTTAATCAAATAAATAATAATATTGGGAGCGAGATAATGGCGATTGACCTTAGCAATCTTGTCACTGAAAGTAGAAATCATAACAGTGAAAATATAGACACACTTTCAACATTAGACATGCTAAAAGTCATTAATAATGAAGATAAAAAAGTGCCATTAGCAGTCGAGGAAGTGTTACCTGAAATTGCTCAATTAATTGATAAAGTTGCAATTGCGTTTTCTCAAGGTGGTCGTCTTATTTATTGCGGAGCAGGCACCTCGGGACGATTAGGGATTTTAGATGCTAGTGAATGCCCTCCAACTTATGGTACACCTCATGAAATGGTCATTGGTTTAATTGCGGGTGGACATAAAGCCATTTTACAGGCTGTCGAAAATGCTGAAGATAACCAAGAACTGGGTGAACAAGATCTACGTCAGCTTAAATTTAATCAGAAAGATGTGCTGGTGGGTATTGCGGCAAGTGGTCGAACGCCTTATGTGATTGGTGCTTTAAATTATGCTAAATCATTAGGGGCTACAACGGGTGCCATTAGCTGTAATCCTGAAAGCCCTATTGCACAAATTGCGGATATCGCTATTACACCGATTGTTGGTGCTGAAGTTATTACTGGTTCATCACGTCTGAAAGCAGGCACGGCACAAAAACTTATTCTTAATATGATCACGACAGGTGCGATGATCAAAATCGGCAAAGTGTTTGGTAATTTAATGGTGGATGTTGAAGCTACCAACGCTAAGCTTGTTGAGCGCCAAGTTCGTATTGTGATGCAAGCCACAGAGTGTGAAAGAGCCATTGCTGAACAAGCGTTATCACAATGTCAGCGTCACTGTAAAACGGCAATTTTGATGATTTTAGCAGGGGTAGATGCACGTCAAGCCATGAAGATGCTTAATCAAAATAAAGGGTTTATTAGAAAGGCGTTGGGTGAATGATTAAATAGTTTTAGTTTTTATCACTTAATTTTCTTAGGTGTTGTGCTAACTGTTGGCTATTTTTAGCTCCTGTGGCTGTATCAACGGTTAAATTTTCCAATACATCATCAACATCTATTATTTTTATACCATTGCGATAAAGAAAAACTATAGTGACAAAAAATACAGTTCGTTTATTGCCGTCATTAAAAATACGGCCTCGAGAAATGGCGATCCAATAGGTTACAGCTAGCTCATAACTATCTGTTATTCCTTCATAATGAGTACGATTTTGTACTTGGTAAATAAGTGCCTAGGCTCTTTCTGGATCTGGCATTCCTGCAACACTAGGAAGTTGTTTTAAGATCTTATCATGAAAAGCAATGACTTCTTTTGCACTTATCCAATTCATCGGTTTGTTAATGCCTTTATTGTATGCCCATGACGTTGCATTATTATATCGAATTCAGCATCCAGTTTTGCGTTTTGGTATGCTTCAAATTCAACCTTACTAATAACTACAGCTGATGTACCATCTGTGCGGGGTATTTTTACTGGCTCACCATAAATAGCGGTGCCTAAAACTTCAGAAATATTAGCCCGAGCTTGAGCCGAGGTATAAGTATGCATAATGTTTTCTCACATTATTTAATGTGCATTTGAGTTGTACATTTCAAGTGTACAATTTTCAATTTATAAAAATGAAACTAACTAAAATTAGAAAATTGGTATAACAAAAAAGCCAGCAAATACAAGGTATCTACTGGCTTAATGATGGGCTGTAAACAGCTAAGAAATCTTACTCAATATTTTGGATCTGCTCACGCATTTGTTCAATTAAAACTTTTAATTCAATGGCTGAATTGGTGACTTCAGTATTAATTGATTTTGACGCTAATGTATTAGATTCACGGTTAAATTCTTGCATCATAAAATCAAGACGACGACCTACCGCTTCTTTTTTAACGAGAATTTTGCGCGTTTCTTTAACGTGAGCTTCTAATCTATCCAGCTCTTCAGCAACGTCTAAGCGTTGCGCTAACATCACTAACTCTTGTTCTAAACGATTATTATCAATTTGAACTTGCGCTTCTTCTAATTTGCTTGTTAAGCGTTCACGTTGCCATTGTAAAATTTCTGGCATTTGTGCTCTTACTTTAATGACTTCTTCGCTAACCGCATCTAAACGCTGTTCAATTAGCGCTTTAAGTGCTTGACCTTCGGTTTCACGGCTCGCAATAAAAGCATCAATTGCCAAATCTAATTCCGCTAAAAGCTCTGTACCAATAGCATCTAAATCTTGCTCTTGTGCTGAAATAACACCCGGCCAACGTAAAATATCAAATGGGCTAATAGTGCCTTCATGGCTGTGGCTTTTTACCCAGTTAGCGGAAACAATCAATTTTTTTGCTAGATTTTCATCAAGATTTAGTTCGCCTTGAAAGCGAGCATTAAGATCAAAACGTAAGTTACATTCAATTTTACCACGCGTTAAGCGATTACGTAGACGTTCACGAATAACAGGCTCTAAACTACGTAATTGCTCAGGCAAACGAATATAAGTTTCAAGGTAACGTTGGTTTACGGAACGCAGTTCCCATGCAGCGCTACCCCAGTCTTTTTTAATGTCTCGGCGAGCAAAAGCGGTCATGCTACGGATCATAATAGGGTCTCAATAATGTAAAAGATGATACGATTATAACCCTATGCATCAATACAAGGATAGGCATAAGCCATTTTAGGTCGTATAATGCGCCCCCAATATGTCAGAGAAAGCGGAGATAACACCATGCGTCCAGCAGACAGACAAGCAAACCAAGTACGTCCTATTACCATTACTCGCCACTATACAAAACATGCTGAAGGTTCTGTATTAGTTG
The DNA here is from genome assembly GCF_030286765.1 of Proteus faecis. NCBI lineage: Bacteria > Pseudomonadati > Pseudomonadota > Gammaproteobacteria > Enterobacterales > Morganellaceae > Proteus > Proteus faecis. The sequence continues at coordinate 101,610 of NZ_JASVWV010000007.1, read as the reverse complement.
AATTTGGTGATACTAAAGTCTTGTGTAATGCCACTGTAGAAGACGGTGTACCACGTTTTCTGAAAGGACAAGGGCAAGGATGGGTGACCGCAGAATACGGCATGCTTCCTCGTGCAACAAATAGTCGTAATGCTCGTGAAGCGGCTCGTGGTAAACAAACGGGGCGTACTATGGAAATCCAGCGTTTAATCGCTCGTTCATTACGTGCCGCGGTTGATTTAAAAGCGTTAGGTGAATTTACCATCACCGTCGATTGTGATGTTATTCAAGCCGATGGTGGTACACGTACTGCTTCTATCTCTGGTGCTTGCGTCGCATTAGTTGATGCTTTAAATAAAATGGTTGAAGAAGGCAAACTGAAAAAGAGTCCTCTTAAATCAATGGTCGCTGCTGTGTCAGTGGGGATTGTTGATGGTGAACCATTATGTGATCTTGAATATGTTGAAGATTCAGCTGCAGAAACAGATATGAATGTGGTGATGATCGATGATGGCCGTATGATTGAAGTTCAAGGTACGGCAGAAGGTGCACCATTTAGTCATGAAGAATTACTTGCTTTACTCGCCCTTGCAAAAGGGGGATTAGAGAAAATATTTGAAGCGCAAAAAGATGCGCTGAAGCAATAAATTTTATTTTTAAGGCGACTGAGAAGTCGCCTTTTTTATGTCTAAAATTTGTCATCAAGTAACGTAGAGAGGAGAAATAAATGAAAGCCTACCAACGCCGCTTTATCGAACTAGCATTAGCAAAAAATGTCCTGAAATTTGGTGAGTTCACACTGAAATCGGGAAGGGTGAGTCCTTATTTTTTTAATGCCGGTTTATTTAATACAGGGCGTGATTTGGCTTTACTGGGGCAGTTCTATGCGCAAACATTATTAGATAATAATGTGTCTTGTGATGTGTTGTTTGGACCCGCTTATAAAGGGATCCCTATTGCAACTACAACGGCAGTCGCATTGGTTGAGCATCATGATATCGATATCCCTTACTGCTTTAACCGTAAAGAGGCTAAAGATCATGGTGAAGGAGGAACATTAGTAGGAAGCCCATTGAAAGGTAATGTTGTGATTGTCGATGATGTTATTACAGCAGGTACTGCAATTCGTGAATCAATGGAAATCATCAAACAGCATGATGCAACGCTTTCTGCCGTATTATTAAGTTTGGATAGACAAGAGAAAGGGCGAGAAGAACTCTCTGCAATACAAGAGTTAAAACGTGACTATCAATGCCAAGTGTATTCGATTATTACTTTGGATGATTTAATTAACTACCTAAGTGAGAGCGAGACTTTGTCTGAGTATTTACCTGCAGTTAAAGCTTATCGTGAGCGCTATGGCGTGAATTAATAAAGTTAATACGCGATAAATGAGTTGGTCGATTATAGATAAAAAAAAGCCCTCGCCCAATTATGGGCGGGGTGAGTAGTACAATGAATCTTCTGTGACAAATATCACAGATATTGAAATATAAAAAGGACTTTTACTGCAGGGGCAAAGCGAGTTGCTAATGCCACAATGTAGGAACTGCACGAGTGCCATTCCTGATAAATACATTTAGGTAACTATGAGCTAGAAGACGCATGTTAACACAAATAAGAAAAAAACGGCATATCTGTAAATTTCAAATTGTTGAGTTAAATCACGAGTCCATCATTTCATTGTAACTGTGCCAAGATTAATGGCCATCGGGCTTCAAATTCTTGAGTGGGCTGATAGCGAAATTCTGTGCGAACAAAGCGCGCTAGCATACCTTCACAAAAAGCGAGTAGTTGCGACGCAAGTAACGCTTCATCATGCAAGAAAGCACTACCTTCACGAATTTTACGCTCTTTAATGACTTGTCGTAGTTGAACCTCAATGCGCTCATAAAGTTGGTTTATTCGCCCTTGCAATCTGTCTTGTTCAAACATCAATGCGTGGCCAGTCAAAATACGAGATAGCCCTGGGTTTTTCTCAGCAAAGCCGAGGATCAAGATAAGAATTAAGCGAATTCTTGCAACAGCGTCTTTTTCGTCTTTTAAAATCAAATTAATACGGGAGACTAAGCTATCTTCGATAAATTCAATTAGGCTATCAAACATTTTGGTTTTACTTGGAAAATGTCGATAGAGAGCAGCTTCGGATACACCAACAGTGGCGGCAAGTTTTGCCGTTGTGATGCGCTGACTACCATCACTTGATTCCAACATTTGGGCAAGTGACTGTAAGATTTCATCCCGTCTATTTCTTTTCTTTTTGGTTTCTTTTTCTTCTGCCATGACTGATAAGGCCCCTGCTAAAAGCAAAACAAATCAGTAAACCTTTGCACTAAGGTTTTTAGTGCAAAGGGAGTGATATCGTCATTGATATAATTAATGCAAGACGTCTTTATTATTGGCGGCCGGAGTGACCAAAGCCACCGCTACCACGTTCCGTTGCGGTAAAATCTTCAACAATATTAAATTCAGCTTGAACTACAGGTACGATAATCATTTGAGCGATACGCTCACCCGGTTCGATAGTGAATGCTGTTTGACCGCGATTCCAAACTGATACCATCAGTTGACCTTGGTAGTCAGAATCTATCAGTCCCACTAAATTACCCAATACAACACCATGTTTATGACCTAATCCTGAACGAGGAAGCACCATTGCTGCCAATCCTTCATCGGCAATATGTACAGCAAGACCTGTAGGTAATAATTCGGTTTGCCCTGGTTCAAGAACCAATGGTGCATCAAGGCAAGCGCGTAAATCTAAACCAGCAGAGCCTGTTGTGGCATAAGCAGGAAGTGGATATTCTTGACCAATACGTGCATCAAGGATTTTAACATCAATTTTTTTCATCATAATGTTTGGCTATCTCGTCAAGTAGGCGATGGCTAAGTTGTGCTTTACTACTGTGTGGTAAGCGCGTTTCTCCATTAGCCCAAATAAGGTGTAATGCATTGTTGTCACTGTTAAAGCCTTGATTTTCTGCTGAAACATCATTGGCACAGATTAAATCGAGCTGCTTTTGTTCTCGTTTTTTGCGGGCATATTCTTCCACATTCTGGGTTTCGGCTGCAAATCCAACAACAAAAGGACGGTGTTCAACCATTTTTCCGACACTCGCGACAATGTCGGGGTTTTTTACCATAGTGATGGTGACTTCATCACCTTGTTTTTTTATTTTTTCAGTCGCGATAAGTTTAGCGCGGTAATCTGCAACTGCAGCACAACCAATAAAAATATCTTGTGAAGGTACAATTAACATCACTTGTTCATACATTTCTTGTGCGCTTTCAACGTCAATACGTTTAACACAAGCGGGTGTCGGTAATGTGACAGGCCCGGCAATAAGCGTGACATCCGCCCCTCGTAATGCGGCTGCGTGTGCAATAGCAAATCCCATTTTTCCTGAGCTATGATTACTGATAAAACGCACGGGATCTAAGGCTTCACGAGTAGGCCCTGCGGTTATCGTGATTTTTTTACCTGCAAAATCTTGTGGTTGTAAAGCAAGTTGTTTTTCAGCTAATGAGACGAGTGCGAGAGGATCTAACATTCGCCCTGGCCCTACATCACCACAAGCTTGGCTACCAGAGTCAGGCCCCCAAATTAAACAGCCTCGCTGCTCTAAAGCTGATAAATTTTCTTGTGTAATGGTGGCTCTGTACATTTGCTGATTCATTGCTGGCGCAATAGCGATAGGTGCGCTACTCGCTAAACAGAGTGTGGTAAGTAAATCATTTGCCATCCCCACCCGTAAACGTGCAATGAGATCGGCGGTAGCGGGTGCAAGTAGAATTAAATCAGCCCATTTGCCTAATTCAATATGCCCCATAGCGGCTTCTGCTGCAGGATCAAGTAAATCATCAGCAACAGGAAAACCAGAAACGGCTTGTAGTGACAATGGCGTCACAAACGCATGAGCGGCGGGTGTCATTACAACTCGTACAATCGCGCCTTTATCACGTAAACGGCGTACAAGTTCAGGTGCTTTATAGGCTGCAATACCACCACTGATACCAAGAAGGATCTTTTTGTCGTGAAGTGTAGTCATGATGAAATGCCTAAGTACATAAATAATTGCCCATAATTTTACCACAAGGTAATCGTGAATTCGGAATTCTATGTAACTTCATGTTTTATAGATTAAATTTATGCGATTTATCTCGCATAAATTTAATATGTGTCTTTTTTATACAAGATTAGCAGTTTATAGTAAGTTAACTGTATAAAACAACAGTTGTTTTGCGATTAGCATTTAATGATGAGTGATACTTCACCTAAATTTTAATATTTATGTGAATAAATAAAATAGATCATTAATACCACTGCTTTTATGTATTAAGGAGTCCACGGATGGAAAATCAATCGGTTAGTGAACTGTTACCCAGAGAAAAATTGTTACTTTATGGCGTGGAATCACTCACTGATATTGAGTTATTGGCGCTCTTTTTACGCACCGGCACTTATGAAAAATCTGTATTAGAATTGGCAGCTTTTCTACTTAAAGAGTGTGGTTCTCTTTATCACGTTATTAATGCTGATTATGAAACATTAGGGCGTTTTAAAGGTGTCGGTGTGGGAAAGTTTACCCAGTTGCAAGCTATCAATGAAATGGCACAGCGTTTTTCCACAACACAATTTATGTATAAAAATGTCTTATCTTCTTCAGAAGATACAAAGTATTACTTACAAAAATTATTGCATTGGCGAGACAGAGAAGTCTTTGTGGTTCTTTTTCTTGATAATCAAAATCAATTGATTGCATTTGAAGAGATGTTTAAAGGAACAATTAACCGAGTAGAGGTTCATCCTAGAGAAATTGTCCGTCAATCAATAAAAAAGAATGCAACATCTATTATTCTTGCCCATAATCACCCTTCTGGTGTTTGCGAACCGAGTCTCGCAGATAAAGAAATAACAGAAAAAATTTTTCTTGCTTGCCAATTAGTGGGCGTAAATGTACTCGATCACCTTGTGATAGGGCATGATGATTGTGTTTCTTTTGCAGAACGGGGTTGGTTATAGCAAATATTTTTGTAATTATTGTCAATCTTTATTTGTACGGGTCTTGAGCGTTGAGGCCATTGGGCGTATACTACGCCACCTTTGAGGATCTTGGGTTTGGCGAGAAGAGCCTATCTCAGCAAGTTTTTTCTGAGGTGTTTACACAGTTTTTCAATCGTTAAAAGTTGCTGAGATGGGCTCCAAAGCCTGACGAGGCGGTCAAACCTGATATTAAAGCTCGAGCTGATTAGATTTTTGGAGAATAGACATGTCCCGAGTCTGCCAAGTTACCGGCAAGCGTCCTGTGAGTGGAAACAACCGCTCTCACGCATTAAACGCGACTAAACGCCGTTTTCTGCCAAACCTGCACTCTCACCGTTTCTGGGTTGAGTCTGAGAAACGTTTCGTAACTCTGCGTGTATCTGCTAAAGGTATGCGTGTGATTGATAAGAAAGGCATCGAATCTGTATTAGCAGATTTACGTGCCCGTGGTGAGAAGTTCTAAGGAGCTGAAAAATGGCTAAAGGTATTCGCGAGAAAATTAAACTCGTTTCTTCTGCTGGTACAGGTCACTTCTATACCACTACGAAGAACAAACGCACTATGCCAGAAAAACTGGAAATGAAAAAATTCGATCCAGTTGTTCGTCAACATGTGCTTTATAAAGAAGCTAAAATTAAATAATTTTAGTTTTCTTAAAAAACCCGACCTTAGTGTCGGGTTTTTTGTTATCTGGAGCCTACTAAGTATAACAAAGTAAAGCTATTGTGATCTTAGCGTGCTCTTTAGTTATACTATGGCTCTTTTTGAATCATCAGGTGAATGGATTGCGGATGAGTAAGTCAGCACTATCAATATTACATACAGAATCATCTTGTGGATGGGGTGGTCAGGAAATTCGTATACTGACGGAATCTCAAGGTATGATCCGCAGAGGACACCGAGTGGTATTGGTGTGTTGCCCCACATCTAAAATTGCTAAAGCAGCACCTGATTATGGTATTGAAGTTTTCACATTACCCATTGAAAAAAAACGTATTTCATCATTAAAAGCACTTCGCCAATGGCTGAAATTACATCATCACCAATTTGATGTTATCAATACTCATAGTTCAACTGATGCATGGCTAGTTGCTGCTTCTTGTGCCACATTACGCCATTCCCCCGTGGTGGTTCGAACTCGTCACGTTTCTACGGATGTTTCACGCTCATTACCAACACGATGGCTTTATCTTTCATCCTGTGCCCATGTTGTGACAACAGGTGAGAAATTACGCCAGACGCTCCATCAGCATAATAAATTTCCATTAGAAAAAATGACATCGGTGCCTACAGGAATCGATTTGCAACGTTTTTTTCCACAAGATAAACAACAAGCTAGAGAGAAAATTGGAATACCGAATAAACCGACATTAGGTATTGTTGCAACCATGCGTGTGTGGAAAGGACATAAATATTTAGTAGAAGCATGGAAATCATTGCATCAGCAGTTTCCGGATTGGCAATTAATTTTTGTTGGTGATGGGCCTCAACGTAAGAATTTAGAACCGATGGTGAAAGAGGCGGGACTAGAACAAAGTATCTTCTTCCTTGGTAATCGTAATGATGTGCCTGATTGTTTAAATGCAATGGATCTCTTTGCGTTACCCTCTTTTGGTAATGAGGGTGTACCGCAAGGTATTATGCAGGCGATGGCATGTGGTTTACCTGTCGTATCGACGACAGTGGGTGCGATTAGTGAAGCCGTTATTGATGGTAAAACCGGTTTTACATTAGTACCGCAAGTACAAGAATTATTGACCAGTCATTTAGCTAAATTAATGAGCTCAGATAAGTTGCGTGAACAGATGGGAAAAGCATCGCTTGAACATGCCGTTTCACGATTTGGTTTAGATAACATGTTAGATAAGATGGAAAGGATCTTTATTCAGGCAATCAACGATAAAAATAAATCAGTATGATTAATGTTGATAATAAAGTCGTGAAACGATTATCTCTATTATTAACTTGGTGTATTCATCTAATTGATGAATATTTGTAATACTTTTTAGTGTATAGTCTGAAAAGTAAATGTATCATTTAAACCAAATAAAAAGCATATGGATCCAAAAAATATATTGGTTATAGCGGTAGCGCGTTTTGGTGATACATTACTTATCACACCCGTTCTTCATGCTTTAAAGCAGCGCTGGCCCAATGCTCATATTCATGTGTTTGCACATAAACGTAGTGCATGCATTCTTGAGCATAATCCTGATATTGATTGTATTAGGCCTTTTTCTAAAAAAAGAGCGGTTTGGTCTGGGTGGTTACCCCATAAGCCTTATGATTTGGCTTTGGTTTACGGTAATGATAGTGAATTGGTGAACTATGCTCGTCGGCAATCTCATCATACCGTTGCTTTTGCTGATATTTCTCAGCAGCAAGGTAATACGACTTGGGTTGCGCGTCCCACGTCGCCGATGGTTGCACAAAAAGAGCGTGCCTTATTAATTAATGCATTAGGGATTTATCCGAGTTGTTGGCAATTACGTTACTTTATCAATGAGGAAGAAACGGCTTTTGCACAACAGTTTTTAAAAGATAATGCCTTAATTAATAAGAATATTGTTGGTTTTCAACTGCAAAGTTTTCCGGCTAAAGCCTATCGAGATTGGCCTGCGGAAAATTTTCTGCAATTAGCAAAACAGATTATTACCCATGACGAGAGTACGTACTTTTTGCTATTAGGTAGTAAGGAAAGCGAACAATTATCCATTGATTTAGCTAAAAAAATCGGTGAAGCGCATTGTTTAGCCTTAGCGGGTCAAGTTTCAATGCGACAAAATGCGGCAATTATGGCAAATTTATCGCTCTATGTCGGGGTAGATACAGGACCCACACATTTAGCTGGGGCTTTAGATATCCCAATGGTGGCGCTATATCATAGCTATCACCCAGGATGTTATTTAGCACCATTACAACATTCTTGTTGTCAGGTTATCCAACATCCAACATCGTTGGAAAATGCTCACCGTGAAGACAATATGGCTGAAATATCAGTCGAAGAAGTGTGGAATGCTGTGCGTAAAATCATGAATGGAATGAAGGTGAAAAAGTAATCCATGAAGATCGGTATAATTGATGTCACAATCACCATGTCTTATGGCGGGATCCAAACAGCTGTTTGGGAGCTCGCTAAGCAATTGCATGATGCTGGGCATGAAGTTCATCTTTATGGTGGCAATGGCGATATTCGGCACAATCTGGCAGGACGCCAAATACAAGTACACACTTACCCTTATACACCGCGAGATAAAGTTATCGATCTTGGTGGACGTTTTCGCCGTATTGTTGAGCGTTACACTTTTGCACGGCATGCTAAAAAAGATGTTATCAACCAACATTTTGATTGGGTGATTTTAACCAAACCGTTTGATTTTTTTTGGCCTTTTATGATGCCTAAATCATCCTCAACGCGTTTTTGCTATATGAGTGGAGGCACCAGCTTCTTTAAAGGTGATCGTCGGTTAGGTAAGAAAATCTCAGCATGGGTTGCATGTAGCCATTTTAATGCTTGGCAAATCCAACACCATTTTAAGCAATTCCCGAGTGTGATTTATAATGGTGTGGATATTGCAAAATTTAAGCCAATGAGTACCTCATTACGTGAGCAATTAGGGATCAGTCAGTCTACATTTTTACTCTCATTTGCAGGTCGATTAGTGGGTTGGAAAGGCTTAAGTGTGGCGATTGACGCCATTGAAAAGCTAAAAGGTGAAGATGTTAAGCTCTTGATTATCGGCACCGGTGATGATTTAGATAGATTGAAAAGTAAAGCGGTGGCGAAAGGTATTGCTGAACAAGTCATTTTTCATCAACCTGTTGAGCATAATCAACTACCTGAATTTTATGCGGCCAGTGATGCAGGCATTTTCCCAAGTACCGGAGATGAAGCCTTCGGTATTACGATTGCAGAAGCAATGGCGTGTGCTAAACCAGTGATTGCGAGCCATATCGGGGGGATCCCTGAAGTTGTCGGTAATGAAGGCACTGCGGGATTGTTGGTAGCCCCTGGCAATGCAGATGAAATTGTAATGGCGATTAATCATCTTCGCCAATTACCCGATAGAGGAAAAGCCATGGGTGAGAATGCACGTTTGCGTATAGAGACGCGTTATACTTGGCAACATTCTGCGCAACGTTTATTACAGGCATTGGCGTCATAATAATGAAGATTGCCTATCTTGATCCTTACCCGGTTCCTGACTTACGTGTTGCTTCCTTGCAAATCTTGCAAAATGTGGATGCATTTGCTCGAGCAGGTGCAGATGTCACTTTAGTCACACCAAAAGGACAATATCAAGATAGCGATATATTAGGTCGTTCAATTCACACTAATGCGAGTTTAGTTGCTTTAAGAGATATTCGACGTAAATGGTATTTTCCATTTAATTCACAAAAGCTTTTCTCATTACAAATTGCTCGTTGGATAAAGCAAAATGATGTGGATGCGTTGTTTACCCGTAACTTAAAGTTAGCGTGTTATCTTTGTGAAAATTATCCAGAAATCCCCCTCTTTTTTGAAAGCCATGAAATTTTTGCTCAATCTTTTGCTGAGTCTCATTCATTTGAGACAAAAAAGAATCGTGCAAAATACCATAAGCTATTAAAAATGGAGAAATTAGTTTATAGCCAAGCGACGGGTATTTTCGTTCTTACTTCATTATTAAGAGATGATATTGTTTCACAGTATCAAGTTGTTACACCAATAACTGTCGTTCCTGATGGTGTGGATTTACATGCAGTGGCGGAGCATCAGGCTGTTTCCTCTAAATTAAATACAACGACTACTGAAGTGCTCTATTTAGGAAGTTTGCATAAATGGAAAGGTATTCCTACCATGATGCGAGCAATGAAATATCTTGATAATGCACGGTTAAATATCGCAGGGGGAACGCCGGAGCAGATTAGCGGATTAACCTTATTAGCTCAAGAAATGGACGTAAAAGATAAGGTCAACTTTTTGGGGTTTGTTGATCCGAAAAAACGCTTTAGAGCGATTGCTCAGCACGATATCTGCGTACTGCCGCTTACGTTAACCAGTATTGGAAGCCGCTATACTTCACCACTTAAGTTATTTGAATATATGGCGATGGAAAAACCTGTGGTAATTTCAGATTTTCCTTCAATCCGTGATGTTGTAGATGAAAAAGCGGTAAGTTTTGCAGATAGTGGCGATGCGCAGAGTTTTGCAAAACAGATAATGCAGTTAAGAGAAAACCCGCAACGAGCTAGAGAAAAAACCTCTCATGCCCGTTCTCTGGTTGAAAATTATTACAACTGGGATAAACGGGCAGAGATTATTCTAAAAACAATAAAGACGTTAATTAAGTAACCCCTATTGTTGTTTACCTGATGGTGTGACGGATTGATTATTGAGTAAAGCGTGGCGCAATGCCAACATTAGCCCGACCAAAATACCCACTTGATTGATATAGGCATTTTCAAATAATCCTCGCAGTACATATACCCCTAAAAATGACATCAGTAGTACTAAAGCCGCTTGGCGAATAATCCCTGAGTTTTTTCTTATTAGTTGAATACCTTGCGCAATAATTGAGGAACAAAAATAGAGAATACCCAATAGCCCTAAAATACCGCCAGCAAACCAAAAAGCTAAAAAGACGTTATGGGGGCCAATGGAATTTTTAAATATCCAATTAGGATGATCTTTAACGCGCTCATTATAAACATTATGGTAAAGCTGATTACCATAACCATAGCCTTTTATCGGCTGTTCAAAAATAAGATCTAACGCTGACTCTTGGGTACCATTATCAAATCGACTGCCACTATTAGTTTGGGTTAATTTATGTTGAAGTAATTTACTGATAACGGGATTTTCCGGTAAATTTGTGGCCCCGATAAATAACAGAACACAGGTTAACGCACTTATTATCATCAGTAGCCATTGACGATTAATGACCAAGATAAGTAGCGTACTAATTGCTAATGCCACCCATGCACCACGTGCTAAGGTTCCTAACATAATAAAAACAAATGCTAAACAAACAATAGCTAACAGTAACCAATTAATAATAGCGTTACGTTTTTTTAGAGCCCATAATGCCAATATAATAGGAAAGAAAAAAAGAAGAGCGTAGGATATTTCCCTATGAATTAACTGACTTTTTATTGTAAAAGGCCAAATACCTTTCTGATACTCCAAATAATACTGCACTAGTTCCTTAGCCATAATCACCAACAATCCAATGGCAAAAGCTACCATTACCATCTTGGCAATATCAGTTGGTTTTTCTTTATATAATACAATCGGAAAGGTAACAGCAAAAAGCAGTAAGCCATTTAAAATGGGTTTATTAATCTCTTTGATGCTGATACTTGGATCAACTGAGATTAGTATGGAATAACCAATAGTCAGTAATAAAAACAGTAGCGAGAAGGCCAGATTATTTTTAAAAATTTTACAGATAGTTTTAAAATCACGTACCAGATACCACAGTGCTGTTGCACCAATCAATCCCATCACAATATTTTTATAACGGGTGATATCCGGTAAGTAGATCAATATAATGTAAAGCCCAATAATGGATAAATTCCATAGGGATTTTTTACTATAGTCTTTAAACAACATCATAATAATCTGCTATCGTCCTTTATACTTTTGGGGATGCTGATCATACAATAAAAATGATGCTATCGCTGTATCTCTTATCTGATAATCATGGAGTCACCTGTGCCAGAATTGCCAGAAGTCGAAACCAGTCGTCGAGGTATTGAGCCTCATCTTGTGGGTAATGTGTTGCACTACGCCATTGTGCGCAATAGCAAATTACGCTGGCCTGTCTCAGAAAAAATAAAAACCTTATTGGATGAACCTATCTTAAGTGTAAAGCGACGCGCTAAATATTTGCTAGTCGAGCTTAATACAGGATGGATCATTATCCATTTAGGGATGTCAGGAAGTGTACGTATTTTATTAGAGGAACAACCTGAAGAAAAACATGATCATATCGATTTGGTTTTTCGTGATGGCAAGGTACTGCGTTATACCGATCCTCGACGCTTTGGTGCTTGGCTATGGTGCGAAGATTTAGCCACAAGCCCAGTATTAGCCCATTTAGGGCCAGAGCCGCTTTCGGATGAATTTAATGCTGAATATCTCTATCAACAATCGAAAAATAAAAAAACAGCCATAAAGCCGTGGTTGATGGATAATAAATTAGTGGTTGGTGTGGGTAATATTTATGCTAATGAAGCCCTATTCTCATCGGGGATTATGCCAGATAGAAAAGCCAATAGTTTGACATCAGAAGAGTGCTCGGTGCTGGTAACGGCGATTAAACGAGTCTTAACCCGCTCCATTGAGCAAGGTGGCACAACGCTAAAAGATTTTCTGCAATCAGATGGTAAACCGGGGTATTTTGCGCAAGAGCTATTTGTTTATGGACGTAAAGATAAACCTTGCTTGATTTGTGGGCAAGCGATAGAAAGTATAAAGCAAGGGCAACGTAGCACATTTTTCTGCCGACATTGCCAACATGGTGAGAACCAGCGTTAAATCTTACCGAGTTTTTTTAGCATGGCGGTGGTGACAACGTCAGGTAAAAACGTAGAGACATCACCGTCATGGCGCGCTACATCTTTAATTAAAGATGAAGAGACAAATGAAAGATTTTGAGAAGGTAGTAAAAATACGCTATCAAGATCGGGTGCGAAATGACGATTCATATTGGCGAGTTGCCATTCATATTCAAAGTCAGAAACACTGCGGACACCGCGAATTAAAATAGTCGCTTGCTGTTGTTTAGCAAAGTTAGCCATTAGTTCACTAAACCCCATCACTTCAACATTAGGTAAGTGACTTGTTACCTCTCTAGCTAAATTTACCCGCTCTTCTAAGGTGAACATAGGATTTTTACGAGCACTATCAGCAATCGCTAATAAAATGGTATCAAACATACCCGCTGCACGAGTTAATATATCGATATGACCATAAGTGATAGGATCAAAGGTTCCGGGGTAGATAGCTTTATTTTTCATGATTGATAGTCTTCTGGCTAAGTTCCCATAAAGAGGCGTATTTATTAAAAGTATATTGTGCGTTAACAAATGCCAATATCAACCCCTGTTTTCCGTCTAGAAATCCCGCTCTTAACAACCAAGTCTTAAAAAAGGCGCCTAACGTATGAGTTAAGATTGAGCCGAAACTGGTTTTTTTACCTTGTTGATGACGCTCTTTTGCCCAGTCGGAGGCATATTTTAGCTGTTTTTGCTGAAATTCTATTAAATCACGGCAAGTAAGGTGTAAGAGATCACCTTGTAGCGTTTTGACCATTGCACCTTGGGTTTCTAATGATTCATGAACTAAATTATTATTATATTGATAATGTTCACGAGCATATAAACGGGTCACTTTATCGGGATACCAACCACTGTGTTTCATAAAGCGTCCCATAAATAAGTTACGGCGAGCACAGTTATAGACCACATTTTCTTCAGGTTGATGTAATACTGCGAGGATACTGGTTTTGAGTTCAGGTGTGACGCGCTCGTCACTATCGATCATAAAAATATAATCGCCAGTGGCATACTGTTGTGCCAGTTGGCGCTGTTTACCAAATCCCGGCCATTCACTGTTGATAAAGACTTTAGCGCCTTTTTCTTTGGCAATATGGCAGGTGTTATCTTGGCTACCTGAATCTAATACAATGATTTCATCAGCCCATTGTACGGAGTCCAAACATTCACCAATAACATCAGCAACATTTTTACTGATTATCACCACAGAAAGGCGCTTACTTTGGCTCATTAGTGACTCCGAGGAGGAAGATAAGGTGAAAGTAAGGTAAGTAAACGCAGTAACGCTCCTTGATTTTCATGAAGCACTTCAACGGCATGGCGACCATAGTAACGGCGATAATCTTCATCATTAAGCAGTGAGGCAATCGCGGTTGCCATTGATTCACTGTCTGTAACGGTAATTAATCCTTCAGCTTGATCAAGCTTGGCACAGATATTTTTAAAATTAAAAGTATGTGGTCCCATAATCACAGGGATAGCGTGCGCTGCGGCCTCTAAAGGATTATGACCACCACGCTCAACTAAACTTCCCCCCACAAAAGCCAGATCAGCAATACCATAGAGTAACATTAGCTCGCCCATTGTATCGCCAATAACCACCTGAGTTTGTGCATCAGGCACAGCATCTGTGCTTCGTAAGGTATATTTTAACCCAGCTTCGCGAGTTAACTGTTCTGCTTTAGGAAAACGTTCTGGGTGTCGAGGCACTAAGATCAACAAAAGTTGAGGAAATTGTGTTAATAGCTTTTTATGTGTTTCTAAAATAATGGTTTCTTCGCCTTCATGAGTGCTTGTTGCAATCCAAACGGGGCGGTGAGCAGCCCATTGACGACGTAAAGCAACAGCTCTGGCGGCTAATTCTGGGGTAACAGAGATATCAAATTTTAGGCTACCAGTGACATGTAAATGTGAACGTTTTAAACCAAGTTCGATAAAACGCTCACCATCTTCCTGATTTTGCGCGGCAATTAAGGTGATCTTTTGGAGCATTGTTTTAACGAAACTGCCTAATTTCTGATAACCGGCCGCAGAGCGTTCTGATAAACGGGCATTGGCGATAATCAATGGGATTTTTCGTTGGTGAAGTTTTGAAATTAGGTTAGGCCATAGTTCGGTTTCCATAATGATCACCAATTTCGGGTCAACTGTTTTAAGAAAACGATTAACTGAACCGGGTAAATCATAAGGAAGATAGACATGGTAAACATCATCACCAAATGCAGAGCGAACCCGTTCTGAGCCAGTTGGTGTCATGGTTGTGACAGTAATAGGCAAATCAGGATAGTGATGACGAAGGGCACGAACAAGTGGCACTGCGGCAAGTGTTTCACCGACAGAAACGGAATGCAATAATATCCCTTGAGGTACGACTTTGCCTTTGCAAAAGCCATAGCGTTCTCCCCACCGTTTACGGTAGGCGGGTGCTTTACGGCTACGTAATAAAAGACGCAACCAAATCAGAGGTTGAATAAGGTAAAGAAGTACCTGATATAAACGCAACAACATGCTATCAAATTCACTTATCTGGACGAACGCTTATAGTATCACACTGTGTGGGATAAAGTGTGTAAAAACAAACGTTGTGGTATTAAACAACGCGGTATAATGCTTTTTTATTATTTTTAACAGGCTTTATTCAGGAAACTTGATAGAATTTTTTTTATAATCAAATCACATTACTAATTATTCAAGTACATTTGGAATGTTATGAGTGAAAAAATGAAGTTAATACAAAGGGTTCTTATTATTAAGTTACGACATCATGGTGATACTTTGTTGATTACCCCTGTTATTAATACATTAAAAGCTAATTTTCCAAATGCTAAGGTTGATATCTTAATCAATAAAGAAACTATGCCCATGATTGAGCACTTTTCTTCTATTCATCATATCTTTGTATTAGACAAAGCATGGAAAAATGAAGGGAAGCTAGCGAGATTACGTCATGAATGGAAGTTAATAACCGACTTAAGAAATCAACAATATGATGTTGTTATAAACTTAGCCGATCAATGGAATAGTGCAATAATAACGCGTTTTACAGGGGCTAAAATTCGTGTTGGATATGATATTTATAAACGTCAAAGCCCTATTTGGAAAAAATGTTTTACCCACTTGATACCACTAGGCTCTGTAGATAACAAACATATTGTTGAGCAAAATTTAGCGCTCTTGCAACCATTACAGTTACCTAAAATAGATACTCAAGTATCAATGGCATATAGTCATCAAGATAAACATATCGTTACCGAAAAATTAAAAGCGCATAAAGTGTTGGGTAGTTATATTGTTATTCAACCTACATCTCGATGGTTTTTTAAATGTTGGGATGAAAGTAAATGGTCGAAATTAATTGATGCTTTAGAACAAGAAGGAAATCAAATTGTTTTAACATCAGGCCCCGATCCAAGAGAGCAAGAGATGGTTGAAACTATAATTAAAGGGTGTACTTCAAACAGTGTGGTTTCATTATCTGGACAACTCTCTTTACCTCAACTTGCTGCGTTAATTGATAATGCTCGTTTATTTATTGGGGTTGATTCTGTTCCCATGCATATGGCCGCTGCACTTAAAACGCCCCTTATTGCGCTCTTTGGGCCATCAAAATTATTTCATTGGTCGCCATGGAAACATATTGGCGAAGTGTTATGGGCAGGAAATTATGGTGAACTCCCTGATCCTGATGATGTCAATACCAACACAGAAACACGTTATCTCAGTTTAATACCTGTCGAAGATGTACTGAATGCCGTAAGAGGACAACTAAAATGAATTCATTCCGATTGGCTATAGTGCGTCAAAAATACCGACCTGATGGGGGAGCAGAACGATTTGTTTCTCGAGCACTAGAAGCATTAGATAATCAAGCAGTAGAACTTAATGTGATCACGCGTTCATGGATTGGAGCAGTACAACCTCAGTGGCATATTCATATTATCAACCCCATAAAATGGGGGCGGATCAGCCGTGAAAAAGGTTTTGCTCGAGCAGCAAGACAATGTTGGCAAAAAGAAAAATTCGATTTGGTGCAAAGTCATGAACGTATTGCAGGATGTGATATTTATCGTGCAGGAGATGGTGTTCATCACCGCTGGTTATTACAACGTTCGCGCGTTTTAAGCCCATTACGTAGCCAATTATTGCTTAATAGTTGTTATCACCGTTATGTAATGAAAGCTGAAAAAGAGATGTATCATTCACCAGAACTAAAACGCGTTATATGTAATTCAGAGATGGTAAAACGCGAAGTGATGGAAGACTTTGGTATTGAAAGTGAACGTATTAGTGTAATTTATAATGCAATAGATAATCAGCGGTTTTTTCCAGCAACAACACTTTATCGTGAGCAATTGCGCCAGCAATACCATATTCCCATAGAGGCGAAATGCTTTATTTATGTGGGCTCTGGGTTTGAACGTAAAGGATTAAAAGCGGCCATAGAGGCTATGAGTCGCACAAATGCACATTTACTTGTTATTGGGCAAGATAAAGAGCAGAAAAAATATCAGCAATTAGCTCATCGATTAAATAGCCATCATAGAATTCATTTTTTAGGTGTGCAAAAAGACACCTTACCTTTATATCAAATGGCAGATGGTTTATTGTTACCCACTTTATATGATCCTTTTCCTAATGTTGTTTTAGAAGCAATGGCATGTGGTTTACCTGTGATCACCAGTTATACTTGCGGTGGCTCTGAATTTATTGAGCAAGGTGTTAATGGTTTTGTCACTGACGCACTAGATATTTCGGCAATGGTAAGTGCAATAGAAACAATTTCTGCCGATAATCTTGATAATAGAATGTCTAAAGCTGCCCGAAACAAGATACTGCCTTATACGCCAGCGCATTTATCTCAACAACTGATTGGGCTTTACCAAAAGGTTCTTAGTTTATGAAGGAACATATCCTTTTTATTATCGATGGATTACCTGGTGGTGGTGCTGAAAATGTCACTATCAGACTATGTCATGGTTTAAGTCAGCGTGGCTATGCCGTTACGCTACTCTCTTTAGCAGAAAAGTGTGATTATTCTATCCCTGCTAATATCGAATTATTGATTGACGCAGACAGCTACCGTGGGTTATTTCATCGACAAACTGAACTGAAACGTCGAGCAAAATCAATGGACAATACGCTAAAATCGTTATTTATGCGTAAAGGTATTCCATCATTGGTTGTCTCGAATTTGCATAAGACAGATAGAATAGTCGCTTTATCTAAAGAGCTGGCAGATAAAAATACTTGGTATTGCATTCATGGTATTTTTTCCCAATCTTATTTAGGTAATAAAACAGGTTTTTCTCGTTGGCTAAAACAAAAAAAGATCCAAAAAGTATATCAAGGGAAAAGTATTATTACGGTTTCCAATGCGGCTGGACAGGATTTGATTCAAAATGTTGGAATATCACCACAACAATTAAAAACAATTTATAATCCGTTTGATATTCAAGAAATTAGAAAGCTGGCACTAGAGCATAACTCTTATCAGGGACAAGACTATTTACTACATATTGGTCGTTTTCATGAGGTTAAACGGCATGACAGATTATTAGAGGCATTTGCGTTGGCAGATTTACCTTGTAAATTGTTTATTGCAGGGCAAGGCTCTTCTGAAGTGACCTCTAAAATTAAAAATAAAATAGCAGAGCTTAATTTAGAAGGTAAAGTAAGTTTAATTGGTTTTTTAGCAAATCCATTTGCGGTTATTAAAGATGCAAAAGCGGTTATTTTGAGCTCTGACAGCGAAGGTTTAGGTAATGTATTAGTCGAATCCTTGATTTGTAATACCCCTATTGTCAGTACCAATTGCCCTGGTGGTATTGGTGAGATTATGGAAGGTGAGCTTGCGTCCTATAAAGCTGAGTTAAATGTAGCATCCTTAGCGGAAAAAATGCGATTGGTTTATTTTAAGCCACCTAAAATCACATCAGAGATGTACCAAAAATTTGATATTAATGAAGTGATTGATCAGTATGTCTCACTCATTAAACAATAAATTGCTTAATTTATTTTTCAAAAAGGCTGAAGGTGCTTTAATGACTAAACCTGCATTTATTATCACATTAGATACCGAAGGCGATAATCTTTGGGAAAATGAACGTGATATTACTACACAAAATACGCATTTTTTACCCCGCTTTCAGCAACTTTGTGAGCGCTTTTATTTTAAAACCGTTTGGCTAACAAACTATGAAATGGTGATGGATGAAGCTTATATTGAGTTTGCTCGAGATGTAATTGCCCGTAATACAGGTGAAATTGGTATGCACTTACATGCGTGGAATAGCCCACCAATAGTGCCTTTAACAAATGACGATTTACATTATCAGCCTTATCTAATTGAATACCCCAAAGCGCAAATGCGAGAAAAAATCGCATTAATGACAGACTTACTTGAAGATAAACTACAAACTAAAATGTTAAGTCATCGTGCTGGTCGCTGGGCCTTCAATGAGGTTTATGCTCAACTTTTGGTTGAATTTGGTTATCAAGTTGATTGTTCTGTTACGCCTAAAGTAGATTGGCGATTTACTAAAGGTGATCCTGAACAATCAGGAGGCACTAATTATACTGATTTTCCAAGTCATGCTTATTTTATGGATCTAGAGGATATCACTAAACCGGGTAATTCTACGTTGCTAGAAGTGCCGATGAGTATTCAATATAAACATTCGCCTTTAATGAATAAAATTAAGCAGGGTTACGATAAATTAAGAGGCAAACAGCGAGCACCTTCTGTAAATTGGTTACGTCCTAAAGGTGGCAATGCGCAGCAAATGATTGAAGTAGCAGAAAAATCGTTAGCTCAAGGCCACTCTCATATTGAATTTATGTTGCACTCGTCTGAATTTATGCCGGGGGGTAGCCCGACATTTCGTACTGAAAAAGATATTGAAGGGTTATATAACGACTTAGAAACCTTATTTAGCTTCTTATCAGATAAAGTGCAGGGAATGACGTTAGCTGAGTATTATCAAAGTAAGGTGCAGGCAAAATAAGATGAAGTTAAAGAAATTAAAATGGGTACATAACTTCCTAAATATTTATAATCCACTTTTTGGCAAGATGAAAAAAACGGATACATTTTCATCTGATATTCAATTTAACAGTATTCTTATTTTTTCTACGACCGCGCTGGGAGATTTTATGTTTAATACCCCAGCAATAAGAGCGATCCGAGCTCACTATCCTGATGCACATATTACATTGGTTTCAAGTGAGAAGAATAGGTTATTAGTTGAAAACTATGACCAAATAGACAGTGTGGTCTATTGGGATAATAAAATTAGAAATCTACTTCCTATTGCTTTACAGGCCAAAAAATATAAACCTGAATTAGCGGTTATTCTCCATTCTCATCTTCCTTATGATGTGTTATTTGCTGTTGTAGCAGGTTGCCAGTATATCTTACGCAATACTTATGATGTGATCCCTGAATGGTTTAGAAAATGGATTGTTGCAGAATATAAACCACAATCAGGACATTTTATTCAAAGAAAATTAAATTTATTAAAATCATTAGATATTATTGAAAAAGATACATCACCAGAGATGGAGTTAACCTGTAAATACACTCCTTTGGACGATTCTAATAAAGTTATAATTGGATTTCAGTTAGGAACATCTAGCCCAATTAGAACATGGGGTGTTGATAAATTTGTTCAATTAGCTGAGAAGTTAATAGAAAGTAATCCTAATACTATTATAAAGTTGATTGGTTCTTCTAGAGAGCTATCTTTATCATCTGTATTTTTGAATAAAATTAAACCTGAATACAATAATAATATTGTTGATTTAATAGGAAAAACAACATTACCTGAGTTGATTAGTCATATTGAGAATATGTCTGTATTAGTTACTGGGGATACAGGGCCTTTACATATTGCAATTGCCTTAAAGAAGCCAACAGTAAGTTTATTTGTTACTGCTGATCCAAAAATTTCAGGCCCATATCAAGATATGGATATTCATCAAGTTATTAAAAAAGAGTATGATCCAAGTTATGAACATCCAATGGAACAAATAAATACGGATGAAGTATTTAAAGCTATACACAATATATTGTAAGACTTATTACCATAGGAAATAATAATTTGAGTTATTTTTCTTATGGTCTTACTTTTTTGACCCAGCTTCTAATGAATATACGCCATAATAAAAGTCTAATAGATTCATAAATATTTCTTTTGCGCTTTTTTTTATCAAAGTGAGTTAGTAATGCTCTAGGTTCATTAGATATAGTTGAAGCATCAGCATGTTCAGTAAAGGTAATTAGTGGGGGAACAATCGCTTTTATTTTTGCAATATTCTTCTCTCTAATTAGTTTCCATTCATCTGAAACTATCCAAATAGGTTGTAAAAATTTAAGAAGCTCTTCTGCGGCTTTTTGATTTATACAATACCCATATGCACCAACGGAGTCGATAACATTTACTAATGAATAATTGTTATCTAATGGTTTTTTAAAACTCTCAATATATTCGTTTACTTTACCTAAGAGTATTACTTCTGGTTTATTAAAATTATAATAATGTTCTATTAAGTCTAAATATTTTTTTATATCTGAATTGATTTTTACATCATCTTCTAATATTAGAGCAATATTATCATTATTTTCGATTATTTTCTTATAGACTTTTAAATGACTTAAAGCACACCCTAATTCAGGTAATGTGAGGCGAGTTTTTTCAAAATCAGGGCTTAAACGTGAGATTTCCTCTTGAGAAAGTTTTTTTCCATAAACGGCTGAGATAAATTCATAGTCTAAATTTAAGGCATCAAGCTGTGCTTTAATCGATGCTTTTCTTTCAACATCTTTTTCTAAATTAACAATATAAATTTTCATATTACTGTTCATTATTCTTGAGTTTTATAAAAACATCATTTGCTGTGATTTCACCAATATCCCCACCTTCTGCTTTCACTGACATTTGAGCCTTACCATAACCGCCGATTAAACCGGGATCGGTAGGGCCAAAGAGGGTGATATTGGGTTTATCCAGCGCTGCAGTTAAGTGGCTTAACCCTGTATCGACAGATACAACACTTTTCGCTCCCGCAATAACCTGAGCTACTTGTGCTAGCGACATTTTGGGCAATACATCAACATAGTCGAAATCTGCAGCTAAGCGAATGGCACGTTGATGCTCATGCTCTGCACCCCAAGGTAACTTAATGCGCAACCCTGAATCAGCAAGTAGGGCGATTACTTCTCGCCAATGGGATTCTGGCCAGTGTTTTTCATCACGAGTTGTTGCGTGTAAAAAGACTAAATAAGGGCGTTTATCAAAGGATGGCAGTGAGAGGAAATGCTGTGCAATCCCATAATCACCCTGAGATTGTGGAATGGGGTAATTTAAGCTTAAGGCAAATAGTTGGCGAATACGTTCAACCGCATGCATTTTTCTACTAACATCGTGGCGAATATCGTAAAAGAAACTGGCTAAAGGCTCTCGGGCACATTGACGAGAATAGCCGTGTTTAGTGCCTTTGGCGTATCGAGTCACTAAAAATGCACTTTTCAGTAAACCTTGCGCATCAATAACAGCATCATAATGATGGGCTTGAATAGCGCGACGAAATTGCGTACGTTCAGCACGAATGGGTGCACTAAACCAGTTTTTTCGCCAACGACGTATTGCCACTGGAATAACGGTATCAACGGCTTGATGCCAGCTTGGGATCTGTGCAAAACCTTCTTCGACTACCCAATCAAAACAAATATCAGGATACGCATTGATTGCATCAGTTAATGCAGGCAATGTATGTAACACATCGCCCATAGAAGAGGTTTTAACGATTAATACCCGCTTCACACTGATGGCTCCGTTGACAGTAAATTTTCTAATTCAGCAAAAACCTTCTCTGGCTGAATATCTATTAAGCTTTGGTGATAACCTTGTTCTGCATCCCCTTTACGTACTTTGTGATAGCCCGTAATCAAACGGATCACGCGCGCTTTATGGGATAAGGGTGGCGTAAAGTCAGGGCTACTTGGGCCATAAAGGGCAACTAACGGGCGCTCTAATGCCGCCGCCACATGCATTAAACCAGAGTCATTACTGACGACAGCTTTACAAGATGCAATCAAATTCACCGCTTGTTCAAGGCTGGTTTCACCTGCAAGATTAAAACAGGCTTCACGGGCTTCTGGCGTTAAAGCTTGTTTTATCTCTTCACCGGCTTCGTTATCTTTTTGAGAGCCAAATAAGAAGATTTGATACCCTTGTTTTGTAATGAGTTTCTGTGCCAACGTAGCATAATGATAATGAGGCCAACGTTTTGCAGGACCAAATTCAGCACCGGGGCAAAAACCAATCGCAGGGCGTTGGGTAGATAATGAAAATTGGGTCAATGTAGTAGAGATATCATTTTCAGTCACTGATAACTTAGGCCATAACAAAGGCTGAGGTAAATCTGTCGCTTTTTGGACTTTCTGCTTGTCATAAGCCAGCGCCACATAACGCTCAACCATCAGCGGGAAGGCGTCTTTATCTAAAGGGCGTAAATCATTTAATAATCCATAGCGCATTTCTCCACGCCAGCCTGTGCGCTTAGGAATATCTGCAAAGAAAGGGACTAAGGCAGATTTAAACGAGTTAGGTAAGACATAAGCGTGAGTGTAACCATTCGCTCTTAGTTGTTTTCCTAAACGACGGCGTTCACCAATGGCTAAAGCTCCATGACCTAACGGCATTGGAATTGCGTTATCAACTTCCGGCATTTTTTCTAATAATGGACGGCACCACGCTGGTGCCATCACATCAATCGTTGCCGCAGGATGTAATGCTTTCAATGTACGATAAAGACTTTGGGACATCATCATGTCCCCGACCCATGAAGGCCCTACCACAAAGATTTTCATAAACAGCGATTACTTACCTTGATTTAACCATTGCATATAAAGCTCGACACCTTCGGCAACCGTTTTAAATGGTGCGGTATAACCTGCTTTACGTAAATTTGTCAGATCGGCTTGAGTAAAAGCTTGATAACGACCTTTTAATTTTTCTGGGAACTCGATATGTTCGATAGAAAGATCTTTATCTTTATGATGAGCAATAACGGCATCTGCAACAGCTTGGAATGATTCAGCACGACCTGTACCACAGTTAAAAATACCGGATACATTATTGCGCCAGAACCATAAATTGACCGCAGCCACATCACCTACATAAATAAAGTCGCGTTGGAAGGTTTCGCTACCTTCAAATAGTTTTGGATTTTGGCCTGCATTGACTTGGTTATTTAAATGGAATGCAACACTTGCCATGCCACCTTTATGTCCTTCACGAGGGCCATAAACATTAAAATAACGGAAGCCACAAATCATTGATTCTGCTTCAGGTAAAATCTGACGCACATATTCATCGAATAAGAATTTTGAATAACCGTAGACATTTAAAGGTGCTTCGTATTTTCTCTCTTCAATAAAGTTATCTGTGCGACCACCATAAGTAGCAGCTGAAGAGGCATATAAGAAAGGAATTTGGCGATCTAAACAGTAGTGGAGTAGTTCTTTAGAATATTGATAGTTATTATCCATCATATATTTGCCATCCCACTCTGTGGTAGATGAGCAAGCACCCTCATGGAAAACGGCATCAATATCACCAAAATCATCACCTGCAACAACGCTTGCAATAAAATCTTCTTTATCCATGTAATCAGTGATATTCAAATCAACCAAATTCACGAACTTGGTGCCATCTTTAAGGTTATCAACAACCAATATATCGGTATAACCTTCATCATTTAATGCTTTAACAATATTGCTGCCGATAAAACCTGCACCGCCCGTGACGATAATCATGTGGCTACCCCTTCATATAAAAATCTAAAAATTAGCTCTGGGTCTATAATAACACTGAACAGCGTTAACGGTAGTATTCATCACGGAATAACAGGCTGAAATTCTCGAAAAACACAGTGTGTATTAGTGATCTTAATTACACAAATAACATTATTTATTTACATTTGTCGTTTTTAATAGAACAAAGGCATAAAATAAGAAACAGCGTGATTGTATTAAAATCAATTATAACCATAGTCTCTTTTTGTCTCTGTTCAGGAGAAAGTATGTCTAGCCACTCTTTCTATCAACAAATTAATCAACAACTCGAACAAACTCGTCAAGATGGCCTGTTTAAAAATGAGCGCATCATCACTTCTTCACAAAATGCAGATATCGCTGTTGCTGACGGAAGCCATGTTATTAACTTTTGTGCTAATAACTATTTAGGTTTAGCTAATCATCCAAAATTAATTGAAGCTGCAAAAGCAGGTATGGACAGCCACGGATTTGGTATGGCTTCTGTGCGTTTTATTTGTGGTACACAAGATTCACATAAAACATTAGAAAATAAAATCGCTGAATTTTTAGGAATGGAAGATGCCATTCTGTATTCATCTTGCTTTGATGCGAATGGTGGATTATTTGAAACATTAATGGGCCCTGAAGATGCCATTATTTCTGATGCCTTAAATCATGCTTCTATTATCGATGGTGTGCGTTTATGTAAAGCAAAACGCTATCGCTACGCGAATAACGATATGGCAGAACTGCGCACACAACTTGAAAAAGCTAAAGCAGATAATGCTCGCCACATTATGATCGCCACTGACGGTGTATTTTCAATGGATGGCGTGATTGCCGACCTAAAATCTATCTGTGATTTAGCGGATGAATTCGGTGCATTAGTGATGGTCGATGATTCACATGCCGTGGGTTTTGTGGGAGCGCAAGGTCGCGGAACCCATGAATATTGTGATGTGATGGGTAGAGTTGACATTATCACGGGCACGTTAGGTAAAGCATTAGGTGGTGCATCAGGTGGTTATACTGCTGCCCGTAAAGAAGTGGTTGAATGGTTACGTCAACGTTCTCGCCCTTATTTATTCTCTAACTCGTTAGCGCCTGCGATTGTTTCGGCCTCTATTGCTGTTTTAGATATGCTGAAATCAGGTGATGAAATTCGTGCTCGTTTATGGCGTAACGCTTCACTTTTCCGTGAAAAAATGAGTGCGGCGGGTTTTACATTGGCGGGCGCAGATCATGCCATTATTCCAGTTATGTTAGGAGAGGCTAAATTAGCCCAAGAATTTGCAACACGCTTACTTGATGAAGGGATTTATGTCACAGGATTTTTCTATCCTGTTGTACCTCAAGGGCAAGCACGTATTCGTACACAAATGTCAGCAGCACACACTACTGAACAAATTGAGCGTGCAGTGGCGGCATTTATCAAAATTGGCAAAGAACTTAATGTGATTGCATAAGGTTACTCTATGAAAGCATTGTCAAAATTAAAAGCACAAGAAGGTATCTGGATGATCGATGTTCCAGTGCCTGAGCTTGGTCATAACGATGTGATGATCAAAATTCGCAAAACAGCAATTTGTGGCACTGATGTTCATATTTATAACTGGGATGAATGGTCACAAAAAACAATTCCTGTTCCTATGGTTGTCGGTCATGAATATATCGGTGAAATTGTGGCGATAGGGCAAGAAGTTAAAGGCTTTAATATTGGTGATCGTGTCTCGGGTGAAGGGCATATCACTTGTGGCCATTGTCGTAATTGTCGCGGTGGTCGTACGCATTTATGTCGTAATACTATTGGTGTGGGTGTAAACCGCCCAGGCTGTTTTGCTGAATATTTGGTTATCCCTGCCTTTAATGCATTTAAAATCCCAGACAATATTCCTGATGAATTAGCGGCTATTTTTGATCCATTTGGCAATGCTGTACATACCGCATTATCTTTTGATTTAGTGGGGGAAGATGTGCTGGTTTCTGGCGCTGGCCCTATTGGGATCATGGCGGCTGCAATTTGTAAGCATGTTGGTGCTCGTCATGTGGTGATCACTGATGTTAATGAATATCGTCTTGAACTTGCGAAAAAAATGGGGGTTACCCGAGCCGTCAATGTCAGCAAAGAAAACTTAATTGATGTGATGAAAGAGTTAGGTATGACTGAAGGTTTTGATGTCGGTCTAGAAATG
Organism: Proteus faecis; assembly: GCF_030286765.1. NCBI lineage: Bacteria > Pseudomonadati > Pseudomonadota > Gammaproteobacteria > Enterobacterales > Morganellaceae > Proteus > Proteus faecis. Next base: position 75,035 of record NZ_JASVWV010000007.1, on the reverse strand, counting down.
TCGGGGGCACCTCCTGCATTTCGTACCATGCTTAATACCATGAATCATGGCGGTCGTATTGCGCTGTTGGGTATTCCACCTTCTGATATGGCAATTGATTGGGGACAAGTTATCTTTAAGGGACTGTTTATTAAAGGTATCTATGGCCGTGAGATGTTTGAAACATGGTATAAAATGGCAGCTCTTATCCAGTCTGGCCTTGATCTCTCGCCTATTATTACACATCAATTTTCTATTGATGAATTCCAAAAAGGCTTTGATATCATGCGTTCAGGTCAATCAGGTAAAGTGATTTTAGATTGGCAGTGATATGTGATTATTAAGCTAAAAAAGAGCCTTTCAAGGCTCTTTTTTATTGTGTTTCTATACGTTATTTTTCAACTTCACCGATTTCGTTCGGAGTTGGCGTATTCGGTATTTTCTTTTTTTCTGATGAACTAAATCCATTGGATAACGTATTAATCAGCGTACTTTTTTTCATCGAAATAATCGCTTTTTGCGCGGGTTTTAACCAAGATGCAGGTTTTGGCTCTTTCGGTTGTTCTGTGGGTGGGACAACTTTAGGTGGTTCAGGTTGTATTGGTTTTTCTGTCTGTGGCTTTAATAGCGTACTTGGTGCAACCAGTTGAATATCAGCAGGTAATAAAGGTAACTGTTGCTGTAATGCTCTAACAGTCGAGGGATGAGGATGGCCGATAGCAATTGCTGCGCCATTTTTGCGCGCTAAAGCAATTGCACGAGCGAGTTGTTGCCTTGTTTCTGCTTCTGTTTGTACGTTATCGAGAAAAACATGGCGACGCAAAGAGGGAACACCGGCGGCTTTGGCAGCAATAGCGGCTTGTGTATTACCAATGGTCACACTATCTAAAAAATAGAGGTTTGAGTGATTAAGCGCTTTAATGACTCTATCCATTGCTTGCCTATCTGATGTCATCGCACTACCCATATGGTTATTCATACCGACAGCGTAAGGCACATTACTGATCGCATGTTGAATAATGCGATTAATTTCAGTCTGATCCATGGACGGTTTTAGAGTATCGCGCTCTAAAGGTTGTTTGCTAATGGGAGCCATTGGCATATGGATCAGAATTTCACGCCCTTGTGAATGTGCTTTTGTCGCGATTTCTTTTCCATGAGGAGAATCAGGCAAAATAGCGATAGAAACCGCAGTAGGAAGTTGTAAAATTTGGTTATCTTCTTTTTTTCGATAACCAAAGTCATCAATCACAATGGCTAATTTGGCTGCAAATGCAGGCGTACTTACAACCAGACTTAGCAACATTAAACTAAGTAAAACCGGACGCTTGCGTTGTAATGTGCCAAGTAATTTCAAACCTACCTCCCAAGCCAAGGAACAGGGTTCACTGCTTTTCCTTGACGTCTGATTTCAAAATAGAGTGCTGAACGCTCTTGCCCACCACTGTTACCAACTAAAGCAATAGGCTGGCCTGCTTTAACCTGTTGACCAACATTCACTAAAGCACTTTGGTTATAACCGTAAAGGCTCATATCACCTTTACCGTGTTCAACTACAACCACTAAACCATAGCCTTGAAGCCAATCGGCTAATAACACTCGCCCATCAGCAATGGCTTTTACTTCTGTGCCTTGTGCAGCTGGTATGACAATACCTTTCCAACGTAATTCACCAGAGCCAGAAATTGATTCACCAAAACGGTGTAATAAAGAGCCTCTGATAGGCCAAATTGCTTGCCCAGCGGGTTTTCCTAATCCACCGGTACGTGACATCAATGATTGCTCTTCGGCTGTTGGTTTATAGGTTGAACCGCGCTGTTGAGCTTCTCGTTGTTTGGCTGCAATGCGTGCTGCTTCTCGGGCTTCACGTTCTGCACGAGCTTTGGCTTCTCGCTCTGCTTGAGCAATTTTATTTCTTAATCGCGCTTCATTAGCTCGCATAGTCGCTAAGTTTTTCTGATCCGCTTTTAAGGTTGATTCAAGTTGAGTCAGCGTTTTTTGTCGAGCGGCTAAGGCATTATCAAGTTTTTGTTTTTCTTGCTGTTGTTTGGTGAGAACCTGTTTTTGTTCATTCTGTTTTGCTTGTTGTGTGGCTTTTTCTGCCTCAAGTTCTTTTGAGGTTTGAGCAAGCTCTGCCATTGTTTCTTTGCGGGCATCATTAATATAGCTGTAATATGCTAAGATACGCTCTTCACGCTGGCCTTCTTCACCACGAAATAGAAGCTCTATACCTTGATGTTTACCTTGGCGGTAAGCCGCATCCATTTGGCGAGCTAATAATTCTTGTTGAGACTGATACTGTTTTTGTAAGCGTGCAATATTTGCGGTAATGGTTTTTATCTCTTTACCCAATGTTTGTAAGCGGTTTTGGGTTTCATGCACCGAGCGACCCGCATTAGAAATTTGGGTTTCTTGTGTTTTTAATTGATTAAGAAGGGCGGTACGTTGTTTTTGTTGTTCTTGAACCTGTTTTTCTTTTTCTGCAATCGTGGTTTGCAGATCTTTTAGCTGATTGCGGTTATCCGTTAATGTGTTAGCGAAAACAGGGGATGCAGAAAACAGAGAGGTGCTAATGAGCAACGTGATTAACGGTAAAGAAAATACACGATAAGACGGATGTGTTTTTTTTTGAAGATCCATTTTCTTTGCCATCTGACCAACGTACCTTTCATAACAGTTTGTAAGATTATTCCATGCCATAAAACAACTGACCAGCTAACACGAAATAAAGCCAAAATTTCAGATAATACCTAACAGGTAATCTATTCAATTAATAAGAGATTATAAAGCAATAATAATCGGAGAGAGGAAAAAAGAGGTATTCTGTGTGACAGCGCAATAGAATATCACGCTGTCCACGAGTGAGATTATTCGACGATAGTACCCCAAAGGTCATATTCGTCTGCATGTTCAATAAGAACACGAACAATTTGTCCCGGTTCTACATCAAATTGCTCATTGAGATAAACCGCACCATCAATTTCAGGCGCATCAGCCATACTACGACCAATCGCTCCCTCTTCATCAACTTCATCAATCATAACAAGCAACACTTTGCCAATTTTCTCTTGCAGGCGTTCAGTCGAAATCTGTTGCTGTAATTGCATAAAGCGATGATAGCGTTCTTCTTTCACTTCTTCAGGCACTTGATCTGCCAGTTCATTTGCTTTTGCACCCTCTACAGGGCTGTATTTAAAGCAACCTACGCGATCTAAACGCGCTTCGGTGAGGAAATCCAATAACATTTGGAAATCTTCTTCTGTTTCACCCGGAAAACCGACAATAAAGGTAGAACGTAAAGTTAATTCTGGGCAAATTTCACGCCAGCGTTTTACGCGCTCTAATGTACGTTCAACGGAACCTGGGCGCTTCATTAATTTTAAAATCTTAGGGCTAGCATGCTGTAATGGAATATCCAAATAAGGCAAAATTTTACCTTCAGCCATTAAAGGAATGACATCATCAACATGTGGATATGGATAAACATAATGTAAGCGAACCCAAATACCTAATTTTGCCAGTTGTTCACATAAACTAACCATACTGGTTTTGACAGGCATTCCATCCCAAAAGCCTGTTTGATGTTTAGTATCAACACCATAAGCTGAGGTATCTTGAGAGATAACCAGTAACTCTTTTACGCCCGCATTAACCAATCTTTTCGCTTCACTTAAAACTTCACCGATTGGACGGCTATCTAAATCGCCTCGCATTGATGGGATGATGCAGAAAGTACAACGGTGATTACAGCCTTCAGAAATTTTTAAATACGCATAATGACGAGGCGTTAATTTTACACCCTGTTCAGGAACAAGGCTGAGAAAAGGGTTGTGATCAGGTTTGGGTACATAGTGATGAATATGAGCTAAAACTTGTTCATAACTATGAGGCCCTGTGATCTCGAGTACTTTAGGGTGCACTTCACGGATTTGGTTCTCTTTTGCACCTAAACAACCAGTGACAATAACTTTACCGTTTTCATCGAGTGCTTCACCAATCGCTTCTAGCGATTCTTGTACTGCGCTGTCAATAAACCCACAGGTATTGACGATGACTAAATCAGCATCATTATAGGTAGGAACAACTTGATAACCTTCTGTACGCAGTTCGGTTAGGATACGCTCAGAGTCCACTAAATTTTTAGGACAACCTAATGAAACGAATCCAATTTTAGGCACTTGATTTGTTTGCGACATGCTCGTGTTCTCAATACTTTTAAATAAATAACAGATAGTTGTTGTATCTCAGACAGGTATAAATCTTACGTAATATGGGCGATTTTATACGTAAGTAGCCACTATTAGGGATGTTGATTTATTAATAGCTTGCCTGAAGAGGGATCCTGTAGAGTAAAAAGGTAAGGCCTTTTCAATTCATCATTTTTCACGGAACCGGCACTAATGGTACATAAATCCGTCAATAAAAAAAATGATTGTTGAGAAACTTTCCGCAAAAATAGAAAGAGAAAAGCAGGAATAGGCTGTAATTGCGCCATGACAAAGGTATACTTTGGCTCTTTGATACTATTTTTAACCAACGAGAGTGATTGCATCCTATGCTGCAAGAAGTAATGCAATTTTTCAACCGGCACACCCTGTTAAGCTTTATTTGGGTCGCGTTGCTGGTGGCGGTCATTGTATTGACCTTTAAAGGGCTTTTTTCTAAGACGAAAAATATTTCCCGTACAGAAGCGATTTCTTTGATAAACAAAGAGAATGCGGTGTGTGTTGATATCCGTAGCCGTGATGAGTTCCGTAAAGGACATATCATTGATTCTATCAATTTAACGCCTTCTGAAATCAAAAATAATAATATTGCTGAGCTGGAGAAATATAAATCACAGCCAGTTATTGTTGTGTCACCATCAGGTATTGAAGGTGCAAAACCGGCAGAAAGCCTAATTAAACTCGGTTTTGAAAAAGTCTTTATTTTAAAAGATGGTCTTTCAGGCTGGAGTGGTGAGAATTTACCACTGGCTAAAGGTAAAAAATAACGAGCGGGCAGATTGAGTTCTATACTTACTGCTATTCAATTAATAAGGATATAAAAAGGTAAGATTATTATGTCAGAACAGCAAAACCAAGAGATGACTTTTCAAATTCAACGTATCTATACAAAAGATATCTCTTTTGAAGCGCCTAATGCTCCACAAGTTTTCCAAAAAGAGTGGCAACCAGAAGTTAAATTAGATCTGGATACTTCTTCTAATACTTTAGCTGAAAACGTCTATGAAGTTATTTTGCGTGTTACTGTAACCGCAACAATGGATAACGAAACTGCATTCCTGTGTGAAGTTCAACAAGCAGGTATCTTCACCGTTGAAGGTATTGAAGGCACTCAATTAGCACATTGCTTAGGTGCATACTGCCCTAACGTTCTGTTCCCTTACGCTCGCGAATGTATCACTAACTTAGTTAGCCGTGGTACTTTCCCACAACTGAACTTAGCACCAGTTAACTTTGATGCGTTGTTTATGAACTATTTACAACAGCAACAAACTGATGCCGCTAATGAAGGGGCTGAAGAAGCTTAATGAACGCTTCTATGACAGTTATCGGTGCCGGTTCATACGGCACCGCTTTAGCGATTACTTTAGCGCGCAATGGTCATGATGTCGTACTTTGGGGTCATGATCCTGAACATGTTGCTGCGTTAGAGCAAGCTCGCTGTAATCAGGCTTTTCTGCCCGATGTTTCCTTTCCTGATAGTTTATACATGGAAGCTTCTTTACAAAAAGCTATCGAAGCTAGCCGTAATATTCTGGTTGTGATCCCAAGTCATGTTTTTGGTGATGTATTGAAACAGATCAAACCCTTTTTACGTCAGGATGCTCGTGTTGTTTGGGCGACAAAAGGACTTGAGGCTCATACTGGTCGCTTATTGCAAGATGTAGCGCGTGAAGTATTAGGTAATGAAATCCCGCTCGCAGTTTTATCAGGTCCTACTTTTGCTAAAGAGCTTGCTGCTGGTTTACCTACCGCAATTTCTGTGGCTTCAACGGATAATGCGTTTTCTGAGGAGCTTCAGCAACTTTTCCATTGTGGCAAAAGTTTCCGAGTATATAAAAACCCTGATTTTATCGGAGTACAACTGGGTGGCGCGGTAAAAAACGTGATTGCTATTGGTGCCGGTATGTCTGATGGTATGGGATTTGGTGCTAATGCGCGTACCGCACTGATCACTCGCGGTCTTGCTGAGATGAGTCGTCTAGGTAAGGCATTAGGTGCAGATGCTGCGACTTTTATGGGAATGGCAGGTTTGGGTGATTTAGTTTTAACCTGTACCGATAACCAATCTCGTAATCGTCGCTTTGGTATGATGTTAGGTCAAGGCCTTGATGTGGATACTGCCCAAGAGAAAATCGGGCAGGTGGTTGAAGGTTATCGTAATACCAAAGAAGTTCGTGCATTAGCCGAACAAGTTGGTGTTGAAATGCCTATCACTGAACAGATCTACCAGATTTTATATCAACATAAAGATGCCAAAGAAGCGGCATTATCTTTATTAGGCCGTGCAACAAAAGATGAGATAGACAGCAATCTATTCTAAGTCTATTTTAGCTATCGCCATGCATTTAAGGTTTTGGTTTAAGATATTAGTTTAAGGTATCTGTTTCGGTTTTAAACATAAGAAGCCTAAGTATTTACTTAGGCTTCAATGTAAAAAGAATGAGAGTGAGTATGTCGCTAGAAGAACTAAAAAGAGTCTGGGATCATATTAAAGATGAAGCAAGATGTTTGGCAGATTGCGAGCCTATTTTGGCGAGTTTTTTCCATGCGACATTACTCAAACATGAAAACTTAGGTAGTGCTTTAAGTTATATGTTGGCAAATAAGCTAGCAACTCAAACAATGCCTGCGATTGCAGTTCGTGAGATTGTTGAAGAAGCATACCGTAGTGATAATTCTATGATTGAATCGGCTGCTTATGATATTTCGGCCGTGCGTTTACGTGATCCTGCCGTTGATAAATACTCTACACCACTGCTTTATTTAAAAGGTTTCCACGCCTTACAAGCTTATCGCATCGCGCATTGGTTATGGAATCAAGATCGCAAAGCGTTAGCGGTGTATCTGCAAAACCAGATTTCTGTGACTTTTGGTGTTGATATTCATCCAGCTGCCCGTATTGGCCACGGTATTATGCTTGATCACGCAACAGGCATTGTAATTGGTGAAACCGCTATCGTAGAGAACGATGTCTCTATTTTACAATCTGTCACCTTAGGGGGAACAGGTAAAACTTGCGGTGATCGCCATCCTAAAGTTCGTGAAGGCGTCATGATTGGTGCAGGTGCTAAAATACTCGGCAATATTGAGATTGGTCGCGGTGCTAAAATTGGTGCCGGCTCTGTGGTATTACATGAGGTTCCTGCACATACCACTGTTGCGGGCGTTCCTGCTCGTATTGTGGGTAAACCAACTAGTGATAAGCCTTCACTCGATATGGATCAACACTTTAATGGTGTAGTACCCGGTTTTGAATGTGGTGATGGCATTTAATGGCATTAACTGAAGTCACTCTTTCTGAACTAAAGGCTTGTTTGCACGCCGAGTATATTGGTGATAACAAGCCTTTTAGTTGGGTAAGACTTTTTCACCGAGTTTTTTTCTGCCAGCGTTCTCGTTATCTATTTTGGTGGCGTGTCGCCCAATTCTTTTATTTCTCTAAAAATCGTTTCCTTAACAAATTAGGCACTCGCATTGGTGCTAAAAATAACCGTAAATATTGCAACGATATCTCACTAAGAACTCGTATCGGTAAAGGCCTTTCATTACCTCATCCCATAGGGATCGTACTGACTAATTACTGTCAATTAGGTGAGAATGTGACGTTAATGCAAGGTGTGACTATTGGAGTAAAAGAAAAAAATGGCAAAGCGGATATTCGAGTTGGAAATAACGTTTATATCGGTTGTAACTCATCGATTATCGGCGGAGAGATAGAGATTGGTGATAATGCGGTAATTGGTGCTCACGCATTAGTATTAAAGGATGTAGGGAAAGGGTGTCGGTATATTACAAAAGTGGTTGCCGAAATTAGACAGGCGCCAGAGTAATAAATAGAGTAATAAATTAAGTTTTTAGTCATTTAAAATTAAAAAAGCGCTGGCTCATTATTTATGATCAGCGCTTTTTGCATTTCAGTCTCTTAATAACGCACCAGGATAACCAAGTTGGCGCCATGCCTCAAAAACCACAACGGCAACAGTATTTGACAGATTCATACTGCGACTATCTGCAAGCATTGGGACTCTGATTTTCTGTTGCGTTGGCATATTATCTAATACATAGGGTGGCAAACCACGTGTTTCAGGACCAAAAAGGAGATAATCACCATCCTGATAACTGACATTGCTATGTGCTGGAGTGCCTTTTGTGGTTAAGGCAAATACACGCGCACCTGATGGTGATTGTGCATTATCAGGGTTTAAACCTTCACTTTCTAAAAAAGCGTAGTAATCATGATGCTGTTTAATATCAGCAAACTCACGATAATCAAGCCCTGCACGACGTAGACGTTTATCATCCCAAGTAAAACCCAATGGTTGGATCAAATGGAGATGAAAGCCTGTGTTGGCACACAGGCGGATAATATTACCCGTATTCGGTGGAATTTCGGGTTCAAATAAGACGATATTGAGCATATAAAGCCTAATACTGGGTATTAAAAATGAGTGTTATTTTAAAACACCTATTTTTTTAGCTAAAGATGGAAATTTAGATCTAAAAAAACCATTGAAAGCATAGTGAGAGAAATAATAAATAGAATGAAAGATATTTAATCTTTCTTCCTCTCTATAAATTCGCCATTGATACTTTGCTGCATTAAGTTTATTGGAAGAGATTGAATTTTCTCTTATATTATAATAACCAAGAGACTCATTTATCCCGTAGGCATAAGGTGTTTGTTTCAGTAGTTTTAGCCAGAGAGCATAATCTTGTCTTTTTCTTATTGATGGCATTGAAAAATCATTAAATTTCTCTTTATCAAACATTACTGTTAAACAACCAATAGAACAGACCTTTAGCATGTCTGAATAACTTACTTTTTCAGGAACCCCAATTTTACAGATAAAAGTGTTATCTTCAGAAACTCTATCATAAGCAGAAAAACAAAAATCTATCTTATTAGATAACATAAAATTAAGCTGTTTTTCTAATTTATCCTCTCGCCAATAATCATCGCTATCTAAAAAGCAAATAAAACGCCCATTAGCAAGTGATAATCCTTTATTACGAGTAATTCCTGCACCTTGGTTAGCTTCATTTTTTAATACTTTGATCCTATCATCTTTGTAAGAAGATACTATTTCAATAGTATTATCATTAGAACAATCATCAATAATGATCAATTCAAAATTTTTATAAGTTTGTCTTAGCACGGAATCTATAGACTTACATATATATTCTCCTGAATTATAGGATGGCATAATGATAGATATTAAAAAATTAGTATTTTTGGATAACATCAGAATTACAGCCTAATCTTAAAGGTAGATATATAATTAATCGTTACCAAAGAGGTCACGAGTATAAACTTTTTCTTCAACATCGTTTAATGCTGATGACATTCTATTGGTAATAATAACATCAGACATTGCTTTAAACTCATTTAAATCACGAACTAATTTTGAGTTAAAGAAGGTTTCTTCTTTCATTTCTGGCTCATAAATCACCACTTCAATTCCTTTGGCTTTAATGCGTTTCATAATGCCTTGGATTGATGATGAGCGGAAATTATCAGAGCCTGATTTCATAATTAAGCGATAAACACCGACGATTTTTGGCGATTTTGCAATAATAGAGTCTGCAATAAAGTCTTTACGAGTGCGGTTTGCTTCCACGATTGCACTAATAATATTATTAGGCACCGAGTCGTAGTTTGCTAAGAGTTGCTTAGTATCTTTTGGTAAGCAGTAACCGCCGTAACCGAATGATGGATTGTTATAGTGATTACCAATACGTGGATCTAAGCAGACACCTTCAATAATTTGTTTTGCATTTAGGCCATAAGATTCGGCATAGCTATCTAGCTCATTAAAGTAAGCAACACGCAGTGCTAGATAAGTATTAGCAAATAATTTAATTGCTTCGGCTTCTGTGGAATCAGTAAAAAGAACATCAATATCTTTCTTTAATGCACCTTGTTGTAAAAGATCAGCAAATTTTTGTGCTCTTTCTGATTGTTCGCCAATCACAATACGAGAAGGGTATAAGTTATCGTAAAGCGCACGACCTTCACGTAAGAACTCAGGGGAGAAAATAATATTGTTCGTATTATATTTCTCTCTCATCTCTTTAGTAAAACCAACAGGAATAGTTGATTTAATAATCATTGTGGTATTTGGATTATATTCTAAAACATCACGAATGACAGACTCTACAGAAGAGGTGTTGAAATAGTTCGTTTTAGGATCATAATCGGTCGGCGTAGCAATGATGACGAATTCGGCATCTTTATAAGCGAATTCTTTATCTAATGTTGCTGTAAAGTCGAGCTCTTTGGTTGCTAAAAACTCTTCAATTTCTTTGTCTGTAATTGGCGAGATTTTTTTGTTAAGTAATTCAACTTTTTCTTTATTGATATCTAACGCAACAACTTTGTTGTGTTGGGAAAGAAGTATTCCGTTAGATAGACCGACATAGCCGGTACCGGAGATGGTGATTTTCATATTATATACCTATATTACTTTCCTAAAATTTTTTATTAAAAAAAGTAAAAAAACAAAATTTCCAATTATTTTTCCAAATATTCTATTGAAACAATGATAGCGAGAAAGTAGTGCATTTTTTGATTTCAATCCTTTTCCTGATGATATTTTAGGATGAGTACAAATTACTTCAGGGATATGAAGTCCAGATATTTTTGAGTTTAAAATTTGCCCAAGAAATACGGGCTCATCACAACAAAAAAGGTATTGTCCTGCCCCCATATCTTCTGGAAAGAAAAAATTAGCACAAAGTTCTCTATTAATTGCAATTTCTATAGTTCCAACTTTCAATATGGATAATTTAGTGTGTTTTTTTGTTTTATTAGGATAATTTTTTAATAAATTACCGTACTCATCTTGGATACTAAAGGTAAGAAAGCCGATGTGATTATATCTATCAAATGAGTTTTTTATTATTTCTAGTGAGTTTTTATTATAAACAACATCATCGTCTGAGAATAATGCAAATTTTGTTTGTAGATTTTTTAATGCAATATTTCTACTTTTTGTTACACCAGTAGTCTCAGTTAAAATAATAGTAATGTTTTTATCAAGATTAAATTTGTTTATAATACATTTTTCGAAATGATTTAATTTTTTATACTGCTGAATAACAATGATAATTTTGATATCATTATTATTCAAACTTTTTATTAATTTATCAACGCCTTGAATTCTACCTGCTATGGTAGAAATTAATAGACTAAATTCACTATAACGCATGGATTTTACTCTTTATAAATTGGTATATACCTCGAGCAGTAATATTATTATAGTCATTATTTATTACGACATATACTATAAATCTAGAAAAAGGTAATTTATTTTTTAATAGCCGATATGAAAGCCAGCATGAAAATCGTAATTTATATATTCTTTTGTTTGCATTTTTTATAATGTGTAATTTATCTGATAAAAAAGAGTCTGAAAGTATTGATTTATAAAAACGGCTTCTCCGATACATTAATTTTGCCATTGATTTAGAGTAAGAATGTGGGTTTATAATAGATACTCCACTTCCTTTTCGGTATTTTACTAACACATTATCAAAGAAATAAATATTTCCTACAGATGCAGCTCGTGCAGTTAAAATTTTATCCTCACTAAAATTGCTTAAACAAAGTAAGTTATTTTTAACTATTGATGCTTTATATCCTGCTGATGCTCCTAAAACCCCTCCTTCATTTAAAATACAGTTAATAAAATTTAAACCACCTAACTTTTCATTTCTTTTATTTAATTTTTTCCCATGATTGGTATTTAATAAATTAGAATTATAATCTATATCAATTGTAGAACTAAAAAAAGCCTTATAGTTTTCATCTGAAAGATATTTATCTGTGATGGATAACCTATTAGGAAGTGATATATCATCTCCAGCCTGAGTAATAAAAAAATCACCATTTATAAATGGTATGGCTTTATTAAAGTTATTAGCTATTCCTTTATTTTTTTTGCTAGGTAATACAATTATATCTTTATTTTCTTTTACTATGTCATTAATTATAGCTAAAGTATTATCTTCACTTCCATCATCACAAATAATTATATTATATCTATCATTGTAATCTTGGTTAATAGCAGAGAGTAAAGACTCTTTTATTGTTTTTTCTTGGTTGTAACATAATATTATTATGTTTGCTTTAATTTTTTCTATATTCATATCTTTTTTTTAAATGCTTATGTAAATATTGTAATATAAATATTGGAATATATCCAAATATAATATAATGTAAAAAATATTTAAAAGACAAAATTTCTGTTAATGATCTAGTTATGGGATAAAATGAAAAAAAAGTAATACTTAAACATAAATAAATAGCATTTTTTTTCATGGCATTGAAAAATACTAAAGTAAAATAGAAAATAATGGACACTATTAGTGGTATGATGAATATTCCTAACCAACCTAAGTATGACCATGTATCACCAAAATAAAATGTGTTAACATTGACTAAAGTATGATTGTTTTCATATAAAGGAATATAAGGTATTACTTTAATATTTGGAGGTAGTGCATTGAACTTTTGGTTAAATAAAGAAGAAAAGTAAAAATCATAACCGAATCCAGATAATGAAGGATCTAAATATTGAAACATATAGTACATCGATTGAATTTGCCCTAATATAACCCTATCGATTATACTATAAATAATATGCAATATATTAGCATTTCCTGATGTTGATATTACTAAGGTAATTAAAGATAATAAAGATAACGTAATCAAGAAAACAAGTTTAATATTTAACTTCTTCAAACTATAATAAATTAAGATTAAATTAGTTATAATAATAAATACAGGTGCTTTTTGCATATCTAATATAAAATATGATATGGAAAAAATAAAACTTATTAAGAAATAAAAAAGATATTTATTATATTTTAAATAACTTATAAAGAACAAGTATGTAGTCAAAGATATGAATATTTTGAATGTTGCACCTATATATGGAATGTCAATAATTAGTTTTTTATTTTGAACTAATTGTCTAGATTGTGCGGCCCCAGTAACATCATTATTTATTATAAAATATAAAGGTGTATTTTTATAATATAATATTAATCTTATAAACAAATAAAGAATAGATAAAAATAATAATAATTTTGATAAAGAGATATCTGAATATGTTAACTCTATATTTTTATTTTTATTTTTATTTTTATTTTTTTTATTTATAATGTAAATAGGGATTAGGAACGTAGATAAAAAATATAGAGAGATAATAGAAACTGATACGCTGGTTTCTAAAGTGATATTTTCAAATCTAGGACTTATGTCATAAATTAAAGGAGAAATAAGTATTCCTGGTAAAATAGTAATACCTAATGAATATATTAATAATGTTTTTAGTTCTATACTAGATTCTTTGATACAACTCTTATAAATAAAAAAGAAAGGAATAAATAAGATTAAGGTGACAATATATAAAATAATCATAAAGTAATAAATCTTAGTTTTTTATTAATGATAAAAAAGACAAAGAAAAAATATAATATATAGCTTGTTATATAAGCGTATATAGCTCCAATTGTTCCTGATTGATTAATAAATAGTATTGATAAACTTGTATAAGAAATGAAAAAGATAATTTCTGAAATAATAAAATATTTCGTCATTGCTTTAGCTAACATTATATATGAAAGTAACCACCCCATTATTTTTATAATATCACCTAATATTTGATATATAAAAAAATTACGCATTGGAAAAAAATCTTTCGAGAAAAGTAATTGTATTATTATATCTTTAAGACCAAATATTAAACTTCCTATAAAAATAATCATTGGTATAATTATTATATACCCTTTTATTATCTCTTTTTTTAAAGATGATATATCCATTAGTTCTGATAGTCGTGGTAAGTAGTATATCCCTAAGGCAGTGGTTATTATAAATAAGTAAGTTGTTGATATATATGACATTCCTTGCCATATCCCAGCTTCTGTTAGACTGATATTTATTGTAATATATTTTCTAATTATAAACTGTGATAAGGGAGTTGCAATTAATGCCACAATTGCCATTTCAGAAAATTTCAATAAATTTAATGCGGTTTTTTTATCAAACTTTTTTTGAAACAAATTAAATTTTAATAAATTATTTTTTTTAATGAAATATAATGATATGAAAAATATAACAGATTGATTAGTTGCAAGTGCTAATAAAGCACCAGTAATTCCAAAGGATATAATAAAAATGGAAGTAAAAACTAATGAATATATACTTTGAATTATATTTATTTTTATAAATGTTTTAATCTCTTTTAAACCATTTAAAATAGATAAAAGTAAATTATTAATAACAAATAGAATAATAGTACAGCCTAATGTAATAAATAGATAAAAATAATTATCATTATCTAGTACAAAAATAGAAAACTGATATGAAAATAAAATTAAAAATAAAGCGATAATTATTGAAGTCAATAAACTGATTTTTAAGCCTGTACTAAATAAATTGCCTAACTCATCATCATTATATGAATGCTCGGCAGTATACTTTACGATACCATTATTTATACCTCCTTGAGCCATAGAAAGTACAATTTGAATAAAATTTTGAAATTGCCCCATCAATGCTAAACCTGATGGCCCAATATATATAGAAATTGCTTTATTGATAACTAAGCCAGATAACATTTTAAAAAAGGTAGCTATTAGGCTTAGTATAGATGTTTTAATTAATGTCATTAGCTGATCACAAATGAATTACATGCGTTAATAACTTGATGTATCTCTTCTTGATTCATAACTGGGCTTATTGGGATACTCAGGACTTCTTTATGGATTTTTTCAGTTATAGGTAAATTAATATGATTATACTGTTTATATGCTTGTTGTTTATGCGGAGGGGTTGGATAGTGAATTAACGTTTGTACACCACATTCGCTCAAGTGTTTTTGTAGTAGCTCTCTATATTCTGTCGCAATAACAAACAAATGCCATACATGATTTTCTTTATTTTTTATATATTCTTTTGCGGGTACTGGTAATTGAATTAGTGAATTTTTGATATTTTCTAGATATATTAAGGCAATATCTTGTCTGATTTTAGTTTCTTTTTCTAAGTAATTTAATTTTACATTTAGCATAGCTGCCTGAATTTCATCTAAACGGCTATTAACACCTTGATATAAATTTAAATATTTTTGATGAGAACCATAGTTGCGTAGCGCTGCCACAATACTGGCTAATTCATCATCATTAGTTGTAATTGCTCCAGCATCACCTAATGCGCCAAGATTTTTACCTGGGTAAAAACTGAAACCAGCGGCATCTCCCCAATTTCCTGCTTTTATTCCATCAATACTTGCTCCATGAGATTGAGCACAATCTTCTAAGACTAAAAGATTATTTTCTTTGGCTATTGCCACAATCTCTTTCATTGGATTAATTTGCCCATAGAGATGCACTGGTAATATAACCTTAGTTTTATCTGTAATAGCTGATTTGATATTTTCTATTGATAAGTTATATGTGCTATTATCAGGTTCAACTAAAACAGGTACTAGATCATTTTCTGTTATAGCCAGAATTGAAGCAATATAAGTATTAGCTTGAATGATAACTTCATCACCAGTTTTTAATTTACCTTGTTCTTTCCATGCACGTAATATAAGCGTTAATGCATCTAACCCATTTGCTACACCAATTGAATGCTTTGTTCCACAGTAACTAGCAAAATTTTTTTCAAAATTTTCTAGTTCTTTACCTGTAATATACCAACCAGAATCAATAACTCTTGAACATGCTTCTTTTAATTCTTTGTCATGTTGTTCATTTATTTTTTTTAAATCTAGAAAATTGATCATTATTTTTTCTCTATTTTATAAAACGAATTATTTTTGCGGGATTGCCAATTACAACTGCGTTAGCTGGAACATCTTTTACAACAACGCTACCTGCTCCAATCATGCAGTTTTCACCTAAAGTGACTCCTGCAAGGATTGTGGCATTAGCACCAATTGATGCACCTTTATTTATTTGAGTTATTAAAAATTTTTCAGGGTATTGTTTAGATCTCGGAAAAATATCATTTGTGAATGTCACGGAGGGTCCGATAAAAACGTTATCAGCAATTCTTATTCCATCCCATATATAAACACCTGATTTTACAGTTACATTATTACCTATTATTACATTATTTTCTATGAGGGTGTGTGCACATATATTACAATTATTACCAATAACAGCATTTTGAAAGATAATGCTATATTGCCATACTGTTGTACCTGAACCAATACAATTACTTTTTACGTCACTTAATGGATGTATCATATTGTTGTTATGCTCTTTTTAAAAGTATCATAATCTCTAATATAATCCGATTCATCATAATGCTCACTTGCTATTACAATTAGTACACAATCTTGCGAAAAATCATGCATTTCTCTCCAAATATTATTTTTAATGTGAAGACCGATATCTGGTGTATTAAGAGTTACTTCCTCTTTCTGGAATCCGTTATCTAAAATAAATTTACAACTTCCTTTAACACATATAATAATTTGCTCAAGTTTTTTATGAGCGTGATATCCTCGAGAAACATTATTTTTCGTATCAAAAATATAATATATTCGTTTTATTTCAAATGGAATATCTATATTTTTTTCTAGTGATATGAGAGAGCCTCTATTATCACCTAATATTTTAAAATTTATAATTTTTATTAATTTATTCATATTTAAATTAAACTCTCTAAATATTTACCGTAGCTATTCTTTTTATACTCATTAGCGGCTTTTTTTATTTGATCTTTTATTAACCATTTTTGTTTATATGCAATTTCTTCTAGGCAGGCTATTTTAAATCCTTGTCTTTTTTCTATTGTCTCAACAAAAGTACCTGCATCAAGTAAGCTATCGTGAGTTCCGGTATCTAACCAAGCAAAACCACGACCCAATAGCTCAACACTTAACTTATTCTGTTGTAAGTAGATTTGGTTAATAGTTGTTATTTCTAGCTCACCACGTTCTGATGGCTTAATTTTTTTTGCAATATCTATAACGTTATTATCATAAAAATATAAGCCAGTTACTGCAAAATTAGATTTTGGTTTTTCAGGTTTTTCTTCAATAGAAATTGCATTTAAATTATTATCAAATTCAACCACTCCAAATCTTTCTGGATCTTGAACCTCATAGCCAAAAATAGTAGCACCATTTTTTTTATTAGCAGCATTTATTAGTTTTGGAGAGAATCCTTGACCCCAGAATATATTATCTCCTAAAACTAAGCAGACACTATCATTACCAATAAATTTTTCACCAATAATAAATGCTTGAGCTAACCCTTCAGGTTTTGGTTGTACAGCATATTGAATAGAAATACCAAATTGTGAACCATCGTTTAATAAGCGTTGAAAACCATTTTGATCTTCTGGTGTTGTAATAATGAGTATTTCTCTAATACCTGCAAGCATCAATACAGATAAAGGATAGTAGATCATAGGTTTATCATAGATAGGTAGTAATTGTTTAGATACACCCATTGTAATTGGGTAAAGTCTTGTCCCTGAGCCACCAGCTAAAATAATGCCTTTCATTTTTAAATCCTAAGAAGGTATATTTATTTTATATAAAAAATAAATATACATAAAATATTTACTAAATTCGTATAATTTAAATATTCTATATTAAAGATACTATAAATTTTATATAGCCTTTTCTACAAAGCTACCGCACTGGGTTTACGGCCCCCAGAGCGCCAAATTTATCTCAAAAAACCCTTATCTATATGTAATATAAAGGTTTTATTATATAAGCATACTTTAACAATATGCGAAAAACCGCACTGAGAGTAGACTCTTCAAACCAGACGGTCAAGTAATAGCTGGGTATTTTAGCATTGATTGTAGATATATAAATATCGGAATAGCGGTCGATTCAGCCAGATCATTCTGAATTGCATCGTTAGATGCTAGCAAAAAGAATATGCCACCTATTCTTCAATAGATGGCAGTATATTTTGATACAACAGTTTAATTACTCTATTAAGCCGTTGGTGATTTATTACTTGCGCCCGCTCTTGGCAACCAAATCTCTACTCTTAAACCACCTAATGGACTGTCATCGGCTTTAACATGGCCTCTGTGTTGGCTGACGGCAGTTTCAACAATCGCTAATCCTAAGCCTGTACCACCGGATTCACGATCTCTAGCTTCATCAGTGCGATAGAATGGTCGGAAAATATGCTCTCTATCTTCAGGACTAACGCCAGGGCCATCATCATCAACAATAATGGTGATGCCTTGGTTCTGTTCAGTAAAGGCGACTTCAATGCGAGAATTTGAATAACGCAGGGCATTACGAACAATATTCTCAAATGCACTCGCCAGAGAATATGGATTGCAGTAAATAGGCCATGCTCCTGGAGGTGTAGTGACTTGCAGTGTCTTATTATTTTGTTCGGCCTCAAATTTAGCGTTATCTAAAATGTCATCCCACAATTCATTGGCTTTTACTGTTTCGCGTAATAACTCGTTTTTATACTGATTACGGGAAAGCACCAGTAAGTCATTAATCATACCATCAAGGCGTTGAGTCTCAGTTTCAATACGCTCTAGCTCCTTGCTCTCTCCACTACGACGACGTAACAATGCGCTGGCTAATTGTAAGCGTGTTAATGGGGTACGTAGTTCATGAGAAATATCAGAGATCAGACGTTGCTGAGCCTCTACCATACGTTCAAGAGCGCTTATCATCTGATTAAAACTCGTGCCTGCGGCTAAAAACTCTTGAGGACCCGTTTCTAGTTCAGGGTGAGGGCGTAGGTTACCTTTAGCTACATCATCAGCAGCATTTTTAAGTTGTCTTGCGGGTTTTGCTAAGCTCCAAGAAAGCCATACTAATAATGGTGTGCTGATAAGCATGGTGAATATGAGTAACAATAATGGTTTATCAAATAATAAGTTGATAAAGTCAGATTGAGGGCTACTTGAAGGGCGTACGAGATAAAGTTGGTAATGATCTTCACCATCCCTTACAGAAAAAGGCCCTAACATCTCAGAGCGACCATATTTTTTCTTTTTGGGGTGATCGGCGTTATCAGATTGACCAATAAAGTTTCTGACAACTTGCATCTCATTACGTTGAGCACCGATGATCCGGCCTTCACTCGTGACAATAATTAAACGTTGGCCAGGGGGAGCCCATTTATCAATGGCTCGAATTAATCGACGCCACCAAAGGAGATCGTTAGCCGGATCTTGAGCTAATTCAGCTTCGATATGTTGTTCTAGCATAACGCCTTGACGGTATTCACTCTCTAAAAGAGGGGTAAGCTGGCGCGAGTCCAGCTTTGGAACCATCATAACTAGCACGAGAACTAATGCTAGCGTCAGCCAGAATATTGCGAAAATGCGCGCTGACAGACTATTTATCATAAAGAATATTTATCAAGTTATTGAAACCATTAGATAACCGCGGCCACGTAACGTTTTAAACCAAGGTTGTCCATCTGTTCTTTCTGGTAATTTACGGCGTAAATTAGAAATATGCATATCGATCGCTCTATCAAACGGTGTTAAGCGCTTGCCAAGGACTTCTTGGCTTAGATGTTCGCGTGATACGACTTGTCCTAAATGCTGAGCAAGTAAATAAAGCAAAGTAAACTCTGTTCCTGTTAACTCTAGCGGTTCATTATCAAAACTTGCTTCTTGTCGGCCAGGGTTAAGTTGTAATTTATCAACCTGTAATGTTGGAGATGTAGTGCTATCAGTCTGTTTTTGTTCGCTCCAGTTTGAACGACGCAAAATAGCTCTGATACGTGCAACCAGTTCTCTATCATTAAAAGGTTTTGGTAAATAGTCATCAGCACCTAGCTCTAAGCCAAGAACTCGGTCAAGATCACTGCCTCTTGCCGTTAACATAATGACTGGGGTCTGGAAATTTTGGCGTAACTCTTTGAGTGTCTCAATCCCGTTTTTACGTGGCATCATGATATCCAGTAATAACAAGTCGATAGAAGCATCCAAAAGTTTAAGTGCTTGCTCGCCATCAGAGGCGATTACAACATTAAAGCCTTCCATTTCAAGTAGTTCTTTCAATAGCGATGTTAATTCGCGATCGTCATCCACTAATAAGATTTTATGCATTCGTCAATTCCTCCAAGAGAAAAATACGATAATAAATAGCGCGAATCTATGACTTTACGTTCTTTTACACGCTCTGACGCTAGTTTGCAGCCGTAACGGTATAGTAATCCACATAGCAAAGAATTACACATATGAATTATACACATTGAGGTCGTATTAATTAGGTCGGTATTAATTTACCGAATTAGGAGTGAAGCAATGCGTAAAGTAGCAGTAGTTGCACTAGCATCAATGTTTTTGGCAGCTCCGACGATGGTATTAGCTGAAACTGCAAATACTAATCCGCCTACTGAGCAACAGTATAGTGGTAACTACCACTGCGGTTATGGCTATGGAATGCATGGCGACCGTGATTATAGAGGTCACCGCGGACAACGAGGACATATGATGGATCGCAATTATGGCGAGTCACGTATGTTTAACGGTATCACATTAACTGAGCAACAACGTACTCAAATGCGTGATTTAATGCGCCAGCATCATCAAGATAGATATAACGGAAATTTCCGTCAGCATCATGAGAATATGCATAAATTAGTCACTGCACCTCAATTTGATGAAGCTGCTGTAAGAGCACAGATGCAAGATATGGATAAACAAGCAATAGAGCGCCATGTAGAAATGGCAAAAGTCCATAACCAAATGTATCAGTTGTTAACCCCAGAACAGAAAGCGCAGTTGGAAAAGAATTACCAACAGCAAATGTCATATTTTGACCAACAAAGTCAACAAAATCAGTAATGAAGTAAGAGTGTAGTAAAGAAGTACCTAGTTAGAGAGTAAGTAGCAACAACGAAGTTTTTTCCTTGCCATAGACACCATCCCTGTCTTTTGCAGCCCCTCTGGAGAGGGGCTTTTTTTTTGCCCTTTTGTTTAATAATTTTTAATTGTTTAAAAATCAATTGAAAATTTTTCCTTTTTTCTTTCTGAAATCTTTTTAAGAAAAATTTTTCTCATTTTTTTCTGTTGTTTAGCTTTAAAGATATTAATGGGATTAATACTTTTTTTATATTTTGCTGATGTCGAGCCAAATAGTTGTTTTGAATAAACTTTATCATCACCGTTATAAACTATTCCTTCATAATGAATAGGATTAAAATAGTGTGATGGAAAAATTGTGATATCTGGATTATATTTTTGGATCATCTTGGCTACAAAAAAGTTTCCTGTTGATATCCAAGGATAATCCAAGTCTAAAGGTGTTAATTGCAGTAATTCATTTATCAATTGTCCAACGAATTCATTTTTAGGTTCACATGCATAAATAGGTGCAACCAAATTTCCTCGAATAAATTCATTTTCATATACGGTATAGGCTTGCTTTTTTGTAAATAATTCATTTGTATTATGATAACAGATGCTATCTGCTTCAGGAATAAATCCACCAAATTCGTATAAAATTTCATATCGCATTAAGTCAGCGACACCAGCATATAGGCCTAGTTTATAATAGAACTCAATAAGGTTTCGTGTTTTGAAATGATAATTATTTAAAAAATTATTATCATAAACAGTGTATTTCCAATCCGTATGTTTCTTTTCCCATGTGTTCATCCATTGAGTCGGTTTAGGATTAGGACCTATCCATATATGTCCTAGTAGCTTAGGGATTAAGATATTCATGATTTTAAATCACATTTATCAATATAAGGTTATCTAATTATATATTAATTGAATGTAATTGGATAATATTTTGAAAGCTTTCGATTGGTTAGGATAAAATAATAGCTCTCTTTATTGAGAGAGCTATATAAAGAGCTATATAAAGAGCTATATAAAGAGCTATATAATGTGGTTAATTGATTTTGTCTTCTGGTAGCAGATTATAATTAATTTCTTCTTTTTGGAAGTTTATAACTGTATTTTGATCAGAACAAATATCATTAGATATCATATGACAATGATTAGGAATTTGTGGCTCTTGAATACTTGTCCATTCAGAGAAAATAGACATGAAATATCGGCCATTTCTTCTTTCGGTTACATGTATTTTTTCTTTGCTATCACTGGATAGGATGAAAAGAGGTACTTCGAAATTTTGCTTAAATTTATCGTCATGACTTAACTTTGCATAACTTTCACCTTTATGTTCATAAGATACCCCATGATCAGAAAGGTAGAGTAATGACCAAGATTTTCCTGTTTTTTTAGACATGGAAACAATATCTTCTAATAACTTATCTGTATTCTTAATACTTTGAATATAACAAGAAATTTCAGTAGATTGGAAAAATTCATCATATTTATCTTGTGTTCTAGCACAGGCTTGTGAATGCGAACCAATTAAATGAATAACAATAAGATTGGTTTTTTTACCGCTAAATAATGCCCTTTTAATATCAGTTAATAAATCATTATCGGTTGTTAATCCATTATTATGATAATCACCTTTACTTAAAAAATGATAAGAATCAGCGCGTTTACCTATAGTGGAAATAACCGAATCTGAACCAATCATAGAGCCTTGGTTTGAAAACCAATATGTATTTAATCCAGCTTTCTTTGCTAATGTGATGATATTGTTTTGTAATTCAATATTATTGGTATTCTTATTTTTTAATGTTAATGAAGGTGGTAATGAAAACAGTGTTGAAGGCGCTGCTGAAATATAGTTATCAAATTGAATAACAGGGCTTTTTTCCAAAAATGGTGTGTTTTTTATAGAAAAACCATAACTTTGCATAAAGTCTCGCCTAACACTTTCTCCAATAACTAGAATATAATTATTATATTGTGAATTATTAATAGGTTGCCAATTATCTTTTTTATTGAGCTCTTTATTTATCCACTCATTTTCTATTTTTACAGTATCATAATATTTTTTTATATCACTAAAAAAACGAAGTATCGGTAATTTGGCTTCAAAGTTATAGGTGCCATTATTTATTAGATCTTTTATTGGCCAAGTAATGCTCGTCATTATAAAAATAAAGATAATGAAAAGAGATGACTTATTTTTAATAACAATGCTAACTTTTAGACTGAGAAGGCCAAATAAAATAATTAAAAAACTAAACATTAAGTTTATGGGTGAAAGGGTTTGAATAAACTCTAAAGTCTCATTCGTATTTGTATAAAAAAATGAAATTACAGAGTTAATATTAGGAGAACCATATTTTAAACCGATAGGCGTATAAATAGCACCTATTATAGATAACAATATTATACAAATAGAATAGATTTTTTTAACACGACCAGATAAGCATAAAAGAAATGCAGTAAAAGTAAGAACATAAAAAAAACGTAGTATATAGCCTAGAGAAATGTGTAGTAACAAAACGAAAATAAGTAAAATTAAAAATTGAATAATGTTGTTTTTGAAGGTTTTTTTCATGATATCAATTATGGGTTAATAGTTATTGATTAATTATGGCTGTATTATTTTCAGCATTATAGTTTTTTTTAAGGATAGGAAAACCAAGGAAATCAAATTATTTCCTTGGTTAATGAGATTATTACAACAACGCCTCTGGAGATTCAGGTAAAATCTGTCCGCCATCGACGATAATTGTCTGGCCTGTAATATATTTTGCTTCATTCGACGCAAAGAATGAAGCAGCGTAACCGATATCTTCTGGTTCACCTAAAGTATGTGTTGGGATTGACGCTTTCATTTGATTTAAATAGGCTTCGCCTTGCGCTTGTAAGCCTTCGGTGAGGATATTGCCCGGCATCACTGCATTAATGGTAATACCATGACGTGCATATTCAAGAGCTGCGCTACGCATAAAACCTAATTGTCCCGCCTTACTTGCACCGTAGTGGCTCCAGCCTGGATAACCTGTAATAGCACCGGTAATAGAAGAGGTAATGATCACTCGACCTTGTTTTTGTTTCTCCATTACACGCAGTGCCGCTTTAACTAAAAAGAACATGCCTTTTAAGTTTACGGTATGCATTTTATCCCAGTCGGCTTCCGTCATCTCTTTAATGGTAGCTTGAGGGAAAATACCAGTATTGGAACAAAGAATATCAAGTTTGCCATACTCTTTTACAACATTATCAATCACTTTTTCACAGGCGGATTGTTGGGTGACATCAAGGTGCATAAAACCTACATCTAATTCATCTTTTGTTTTATTACCTGCTACATCATCAATATCGGCAATAATCACTTTCGCACCACTCTTTTTAAGTGCGATAACGATACCTTTACCAATGCCTTTTGCACCACCTGAAACTAAAGCGATTTTACCCGTTAAATCAAACATAAAACCTCCTATTAAGTGAAAGTTCCACTGTATCAGTCTAGCTTGAAAAGCGGTAAATCAACCAGAGAACTTTGTTGTTGGTCACAAATGTACCCTAGATCATTTTTTTCTTTAAAAGGATGACATCACAAAATAGAGAGATAAACGGCAGATAGAACATCACACCAGAGAAAATTGAATATTTATCAAAATATGCCGATGCTATTTTTTAGCATAAATAGCGTTTTTTTGAGATGAATGCAAAAAGGCAGTAAAGTGTCTGTATAAAAAGTGTTAACTTATTAAGGAAACACATTTGAGATAGACTAGTATAATCTTTATACAGGCTATTTGATTAGTTTAATGCGCATCAAGTTTATGAAAAAAAATGTACGATAATGATGAACTGGTAAAAAATATGCGTACAATGGTATTGTTGAATCAATTCAGCATTTACGATATCGGTATATAACACCAGACAAACCGGTATTGAGATAAAAAGTTATTCCAACAATTTTGCAATAATTACATCGAATAAGAATCAGAGGTAATCATGGTCAATAGGATCAAAAGAATTGGGGTTTTAACAAGTGGTGGTGATGCACCAGGTATGAATGC
Source organism: Proteus faecis (assembly GCF_030286765.1). NCBI lineage: Bacteria > Pseudomonadati > Pseudomonadota > Gammaproteobacteria > Enterobacterales > Morganellaceae > Proteus > Proteus faecis. Next base: position 49,938 of record NZ_JASVWV010000007.1, on the reverse strand, counting down.
CGCGATCCGTGGTGTTGTTCGTGCTGCACTAAGTGAAGGTTTAGAGGTTTATGGGATTATGGATGGCTATATGGGGCTATACGAAAATCGCATGAAAAAACTCGACCGTTTTAGCGTATCAGACATGATCAACCGTGGTGGTACATTCCTTGGTTCTGCTCGTTTCCCTGAATTTCGTGAAGACAATGTGCGTGCTGTTGCTATTGAAAACATGAAACAAAATGAGCTTGATGCCTTAGTCGTTATTGGTGGTGATGGTTCTTATCTAGGTGCAAAAAAATTAACGGAAGCAGGTTTTCCATGTATCGGTTTACCGGGCACAATCGATAATGATGTTGCTGGTACTGATTACACTATCGGATATTTTACTGCATTAGAAACGGCTGTTGAAGCAATTGACCGCTTACGTGATACCTCAACTTCTCACAAACGTATCTCTATCGTGGAAGTGATGGGACGCTACTGTGGTGACTTAACACTGTCTGCGGCAATCGCAGGGGGTTGTGAATTTGTTGTTCTGCCTGAATCTGAATTACCTTTTAATCGTGATGAATTGCTGGCAGAAATCAAAGCGGGTATTGAACGTGGTAAACGCCATGCAATCGTCGCTATTACCGAACACGTTTGTGATGTGCATGAGTTAGCACGTTTTATTGAAGCTGAAACTAAACATGAAACGCGTGCAACGGTATTAGGTCATATCCAACGTGGTGGTTCTCCAGTTGCTTACGACCGTATTCTTGCTTCTCGCATGGGTGCTTACTCTGTACAACTGCTATTAGAAGGCTATGGCGGTCGTTGTGTCGGTATTCAAAACGAAAAACTGGTTCACCATGATATTATTGATGCGGTTATGAATATGAAACGTGTCTTTAAAGCAGACTGGTATGAGACAGCGAAAAAACTGTATTAATAGATTTTCCGCAATACCAGAGCCTTTCTGAGTTCTATCCTTATTCGTGAACTGCTCTGATACATTTTCTTTGTGTCAGAGTAGCTTCTCGAGTGAAAATATTTCATTTAGCTATTTCTATCCTCCTTTATTTCTTCTTATCCCCTTATATTGCCCTATATTGCTAGTCATATTCCCGTTGTGTATATCCATCGGTTTTTTGTTATTTCATCGTGATAACACTTTCTGTCAGCCTAGTTAAATACTTAACGATAAAGGGTGGATAGCTATGTTTAAACAATGGGGCTTATTATCAACTGTTTTAGCGACGTTACTTTTTTCCAATACCGTATGGGCTAAAGATATTCAATTATTGAATGTCTCTTACGATCCAACGCGAGAGCTTTATCAGCAGTATAACCAAGCATTTAGTCAGTATTGGAAGCAGAAAACGGGAGATAGTGTCACTATTCGCCAATCACATGGTGGTTCAGGAAAGCAAGCGACATCAGTTATCAATGGTATTGAGGCCGATATTGTGACATTAGCACTCGCTTATGATATCGATGCGATTGCACAAAGAGGAAGCATCGACAAGCAATGGATAACACGATTACCTGATAACTCAGCCCCTTATACTTCAACAATCGTTTTTCTAGTGAGAAAAGGAAATCCCAAACAAATTAAAGATTGGGATTCATTGATTCAACCGGGTGTTTCCATTATTACACCTAATCCCAAAACCTCAGGAGGTGCAAGATGGAACTATCTTGCGGCATGGGGTTATGGATTAAAAGCTAATCATCAGGATAGTGAAAAAGCGAAAGCCTTCGTTAAAGCTCTTTATCAGCAAGTTGAAGTATTAGATTCAGGTGCGAGAGGAGCAACAAATACCTTTGTTGAGCGAGGTATCGGCGATGTATTAATTGCATGGGAAAACGAAGCTTTATTAGCGATTAATGAATTAGGCGCTGATAAATTTGAGATAGTTACACCATCAGTATCTATTCTTGCAGAGCCTACTGTGTCGGTAGTTGATAAGGTTGTTGATAAACGAGGAACACGAGAAATTGCCACAGCATACTTAGACTATCTTTACTCACCAGAAGGACAAGAGATCGCGGCAAAAAATTATTACCGTCCCAGAGATAAAACAATAGCAGAGAAATACCAAAGCAGTTTTCCAACACTAGAACTCTTTACTCTTAATGATGTTTTTGGTGATTGGCAATCTGCGCAGAAAATACATTTTGCGACTGGGGGGATATTTGATGAAATTAGTCGCCGTTGATTAAGCCGAGGTAAGCAAAACAAAAAAATCACCTTCTGCTTTATATTCAGTAAGGTGATTTTCTCTATTTTTATCGATTAATGGCAGAAGCCAGAAAGATAAAAATTATTTTTTCGCTTTAGCTTGTGCAGCTGCTTTAACGATAACGGCAAATGCGTCAGCTTTCAGTGAAGCGCCACCGACTAATGCACCATCAATGTCTGGTTGACCAAACAGTTCTGCTGCATTTTTATCGTTAACAGATCCACCGTACTGAATGATAACTTGTTCAGCAATAGCCGCATCTTTCTTCGCAATATGATCACGAATAAATTTATGAACAGCTTGAGCTTGTGCTGGAGTTGCAGATTTACCTGTACCGATAGCCCAGATTGGTTCATAAGCGATAACGGCATCTTTAAATGCTGCTGCACCATGTGCATTTAACACGGCATCGATTTGGCGAGCACAAACTTCTTGTGTTTTGCCAGCTTCATTTTCTGCTTCAGTTTCACCAATACATAATACTGGTGTTAAACCTAACTCTTTTAACACGCCGAATTTTTGAGCGATAAACTCGTCAGATTCTTTATGATAAGTACGACGCTCAGAGTGACCAATGATAACGTATTTAACATCAACGTTTTTCAGCATTTCTGCTGAAGTTTCACCAGTGAAAGCACCTGATAAGTTAACACCTGTATCTTGAGCACCTAATGCGATACGGCTTCCACCAATTTCATGGCGTGCTTGGCATAGGTAAACTGCGGGTGGTGCGATAGCAACATCACAACCTGCAACACCGCTAACTTCTTTACGTAATGCAGCAATTAATTCATGAACCATATGAATGCTGCCGTTGAGTTTCCAGTTACCCATGACTAATGGATGGCGCATAACTTTTCCTCCAACCGAGTGGTTTAAATTTAGTTTGCTAATAAACACGAATTCTGTTGATGCACAACAGTATAGAGAACAATGAATAGAATAGCTTTGTTTTTTATCACGGAATAGCTGAAACGATCTTGCTGTTTAAAGAAAGCTTAATCGGTTCAATAGCAAAGGTTGTTAATTGATCATCTTCATGGGCAATAATATAGCGAATAGCCCCCACATCATGGCTAATATAATCAGAAGTTTGATTTTTAAAAGCGAATAAATTGAGAGCCTCTTGAATTTGCTCTTGGGTTATAGATGGATCAAATTGAGTGACTAAAGTGATAATGTATTGTGTTGTGATCTCACGATTTCTCTTTTCTAATTCAGGTGCATCAGGGGTATGGATCAGCGTGAGTTGTAAACTTTTTATTTTTTCGCTACCACGCTCTAATATCGCAGATGAATAGAGATAAGGCGTAATACGCGTTGCGGCTCTGACAAGAGGGATGGCAATATCGTGATTAGTGATAATTTTATATTCATTAAGCGATAACAACGGATTTTGTTGATTGAACTTGGCTCTTAGCTCCGGAATGGTCATCTCAAAAACAGGCGCATCTTGCTTAAGATAGGCAATATCATCTTTACTGGGCTGTTTTTGTGCGACAGACATCTCTGTTGCAAAAACAGAAGTTGGCAAACAAAGAGCAATGCTTATGATTATCAGGTATAACGTAGAAAGTGTGCTTGCTTTTATCATCTGTCCTCCGTTTGTCTGTGCTGTTATTGGCTAGTCTGTATTATTTGATACTAAATGGACAGTGTAATTCACAAATTAAGTAAATTATTGAGAGTTTATGACCTTACAACATTGGGCATTTTCATTCAAAGGGCGAATTGGGCGTCGTGACTTTTGGGTTGGTTTTGGTGTTTGCTTTGCGCTGTTTTTAGGCCTCATTATTATTAATGATGTGATTTATCCATTACCTACCACTGTAATATGGATAGTGTTCTTTTTTATTCTTTATCCGCTATGTGCAATTTTTACAAAAAGACTTCATGACAGAAATAAAAGAGGAATATGGCTTTTATTACTCTTACTTGCAGTGATGTTAGGATTAGCCGATACCAGTAGTTTAGAACCATTTTGGCAATGGGCGATAGGGCGTTTTCTTCCTTCTTTTATCGGAATGATTATGTTGCTTGATTGCGGAGTCTTTGTTGGTAATGACGGTGAAAACTATTTTGGTAAACAGACTGAACAAGTGGATTATCGTCGCTGGCGTTAATCTATATGGTGAAATCAATGAGGGTGAGAGAAATAAGCTCACCCTTATTTTTTTATTACCAATATTGCTCACTGGTGATATGTCCGGGTTTGCGTCGTAAGTGCTTACGCATTTCTCGTTGTTCTTTTAAGAGTTGTTGTGTCTCTCTGACCATTTGAGGATTACCACATAACATAATATGGCTCTCTTCCGGGCTGATGGTTAGGCCAACTGTTTTTTCTAAGGCACCACTTTCAATTAATGCAGGAATACGTCCGGTTAATGAGCCAATATGATTTTCACGGCTGACAATGGTTTGAATGCGCAATTTGCCTTGATAACGTTCAACGAGTTTTTCCATTAAAGGTAAATAGCTTAAGTCATTAGCATATCGAACAGCGTGAACAAGAACGATATTTTCAAATCGCTCAAGATCGTGACCTAATTGCAAAATAGATAAAAAAGGCCCAATGGCGGTTCCTGTCGAAAGCATCCAAAGTGTATTTGTTGTGGGGATCTCTTCTAATACAAAAAAACCACTGGCTTGTTCAGTGATCAGGACTTCATCACCAACCTCTAGTGCGCTTAATTTAGGGCTTAATTTTCCATCAGGCACAGTTACCAGATAGAACTCTAAATTGGGATCATCTGGTGCGTTTACATAAGAGTAGGCTCGTTGTACTCGCTCGCCATCAATATCTAGTGCTAATTTTGCAAATTGTCCGGCTGTAAACTTATCAATAGGAGCATTGACGACGAGACTTATTAACGCATCAGTCCAGTGATGAACTTGAATAACTTTTCCATTCACCCAATTAGCCATAGAGATTATCTCCTTTTGATAAACACGCTTATGTTGCTTATTTATTCTAAATAGGATGTGGTTTTTTATTTATCAATATGGTGTGGTGATGTGATTAATCTAAGATTTTGTCAATAATTGACACAATATGTACATTTATATTGACAACTATGGTGTATTTCTCTGACATTAATCTTTATACAAAAATTGCTGGCTATCTCGCAAATTTCTCCAAATTTGTTAACTTAGTCTCATTCTGAAAAGGTACGCATTTTGCAGAGTTTATTTTTATAAATTCTCTGTGGTATGCGCCTGTCCGTTAATGTATTTATCTAAAATTCTTGAGAAAAGAAATGAGAAAGTTAGAGCATGCAAATCTATTATTATTGATAATTGCATTGGTTGCTGTGGGTCAAATGACTCAAACTATTTATGTTCCTGTTATTGCTGATATGGCCGTTTACTTTGGTGAACCCACAGGGGCGGTACAGCAAGTTATGGGAGCTTATCTTTTTTCTTATGGTTTTTCACAGTTAATTTATGGACCTATATCCGACAAAGTAGGGCGCCGTCCTGTTATTTTAGTCGGAATGACTATCTTTTGTTTATCAACGCTGGTGGCAATTTTCTCGCAAAATTTAACCACTCTGGTTATCGCAAGTACCTTACAAGGAATGGGAACGGGTGTTGCAGGCGTTATGACACGTACTCAACCTCGTGATTTATATACAGGAACTGCATTACGTTATGCCAATAGTTTGTTAAATATGGGCGTTTTAGTTAGCCCATTATTAGCGCCGATGATTGGTGGTGTTGTCGCTCATTTCTTTGGCTGGCATGCGTGTTATATTTTCTTATTATTATTAGGAACCAGTGTCCTACTTTGTATGTATCGTTGGATGCCAGAAACGCGGCCAGTGCGAGTTGAAAAGCGTAATATGTTGTCATCATTTTACTTACTACTTTCAAATAGTACTTTTAGTGCATTTTTGATTATGCTGATTTGTGCATTATCCGGTATTGCTGTTTTTGAAGCATCAAGCGGTGTGTTAATGGGAGGAGTATTAGGATTAAGCAGTATTACTATCAGTATATTGTTTATTCTACCGATCCCTGCTGCATTCTTTGGCGCTTGGTATGCAGGTCGTGAAGGTAAAACCTTTGTGCAACTGATGTGGCACTCTGTTTTTTGTTGTTTATCTGCGGGTATCTTAATGTGGATCCCTGGTTGGCTAAATATTATTAATATTTGGACATTACTGGTTCCTGCTGCACTGTTTTTCTTTGGTGCAGGTATGCTATTTCCGTTAGCAACGACAGGAGCAATGGAACCATTTCCTTATTTAGCGGGCTCTGCTGGTGCGCTGGTAGGTGGTTTACAAAATGTAGGTTCCGGTGTGGCAACATGGTTTTCTGCTTTACTGCCACAGCATAATCAATTTAGCTTAGGGATGATTATGTTTGCTATGTCAGTGGCGATTATGCTTTGTTGGCTTCCGTTAGCTCATCGTTTTAGCCATGAAGAACATACTATTTAGTGGAATAAAAAATGCCGAGATAAAAAATCTCGGCATTTGGTTTTGTAGCCTAGGCTACTTCTCTCTCAAACTGTTTTACTGCAATTAACCGCGATCTTCCCACTCTTGAGCGCGCGCGACAGCTTTTTTCCAGCCGTTATAGCGATAGTTACGCTCAGTGGTTTCAATGCCTGGACGGAATTCTTTATCAATAGCTGCTTTGTTTTTCACTTCTTCTAAATCACTCCAAAAACCGATAGCAAGACCTGCAAGGAATGCTGCACCTAATGCAGTACTTTCACGAACTACAGGGCGTTCTACTCGAGTACCTAAAATATCGGATTGGAACTGCATTAAGAAGTTGTTGGCAACGGCGCCACCATCAACACGCAGTGATTGTAAACGTGCACCTGAATCGGCTTGCATTGCATCAAGCACATCGCGTGTTTGATAAGCGATAGATTCTAAGGTTGCACGAATAATGTGATTACGGTTAGCACCACGGGTTAAACCGAAAATAGCGCCACGGGCATACGGATCCCAATATGGTGCGCCTAAACCTGTGAATGCAGGAACAACATAGACGCCGTTAGTATCGTTCACTTTCGTTGCAAAGTATTCAGAGTCAGTTGCTTCATCAATAAGTTTTAGCTCATCACGTAGCCATTGAATAGAAGCACCCCCAACGAATACTGCACCTTCTAGAGCATAGTTCACTTCACCACGAGGGCCACAACAGATGGTTGTTAACAAACCATGATTAGAACGAACCGCTTCTTTACCTGTGTTCATCAATAAGAAGCAACCCGTACCATAGGTATTTTTTGCCATACCGCTTTGTACGCAAAGCTGACCATAAAGTGCTGCTTGTTGGTCACCCGCCATACCTGCGATAGGAATACGTGTCCCCCCTTTACCACCAATGTTTGTTTGGCCATAAACTTCTGAAGATGGCACCACTTTTGGTAGCATATTGCGAGGAATATCCAGTAGGTCGAGAATTTTTTGATCCCAATCTAAAGAGTGGATATTGAATAACATAGTACGTGAGGCGTTAGTATAATCTGTAACGTGAACGCGGCCTTGTGTCATTTTCCAAACTAACCAAGTATCAACAGTACCGAATAACAATTCGCCTTTCTCTGCTTTTTCACGTGCACCTTCGACGTTGTCGAGGATCCATTTTAATTTTGTACCAGAGAAATAAGGGTCAACCATTAAACCTGTGTTTTGGCGAATATATTCTTCAACGCCTTCTTTATCTTTTAAGCGAGTGCAGAAATCCGCAGTACGGCGACATTGCCAGACAATCGCGTTATAAACAGGTTTACCGGTTTCTTTATCCCATACAATCGTGGTTTCACGTTGGTTTGTGATACCGATACCAGCAACGTGGTCGGAGGGAATATCTGCTTTTGCTAATACTTCAACTAAGGTTGCGCTTTGTGTTGCCCAAATTTCCATTGGATCGTGTTCAACCCAACCCGGTTTAGGATAGATTTGGGTGAATTCACGCTGTGAAATACTGACGATATTGGCATTGTGGTCAATGACTACGGCACGTGAACTGGTTGTGCCCTGATCCAGCGCAACAATGTATTTTTTCTCGGTATTCGATGTATTTGTTTCTGTTGTCATATTAGTAACCTGTTCTGATAATCAACAATATTGCTCTTAATTTTATTTATCGTCTTCAATTTTGCAGGTATCGCAAGGCAAGTGACGGCCAATTAATTTACGGTAAGCCAGTGCACCTAAAATACCACCGATAAATGGAGCAATTATTGGAACTAAGAAATAAGGGATATCGCGTCCACCAGTCAGCGCAATATCACCCCAGCCAGCAAAGTACGCAACCAATTTTGGACCAAAGTCACGAGCTGGGTTTAAGGCGAATCCGGTTAATGGGCCAAATGCACCACCGATTACGGCAATTAAGATACCAATTAATAAAGGTGCTAATGGGCCTTTAGGCACACCGTTGCCATCATCAGTTAAGGCTAAAATTAAGCCAACTAATATAACGGCAATGATAACTTCAACAAAAAAGGCATGTATAACGGAGATTTGAGCTGCAGGATAAGTTGAAAATACACCGGCAGTGAAGAGACTTTCTTGTGAGCCTCTGACAATACCATTAACTTGTTCGTAGTCGAGGAAAACATTGTAGTACATAAAGTACACAATTGCTGCGGCAAAGAAGCCACCTAACATTTGTGCAATAATATAAGGGATGACTTTTCTGCGTTCAAAGCAAGCAAATAACCAAAACGCAACAGTCACTGCAGGGTTCAAGTGAGCACCAGAGGTACCAGCGGTAAGATAAACGGCTAAGGCAACACCCAGCCCCCAGATAATACTTATCTCCCATAGCCCTAGCTCTGCGCCTGCAATACGTACCGCAGCAACACAACCAAGACCAAAGAAGACTAGCAAAGCAGTTCCGATAAATTCAGAAATGCATTGACCCATAAGAGAGGTTTTCGTCTGGCTCATATATTCTATCCTGAAAGAGGGTTATTTATTGTTAGTATTCTTTTCGAATTGAAAAGATAACTGTGAATTTATCGTTAATGAGCGTAAACGAGAATAAGCGAAATTGAAATTTGTGTGTCTCATCAAGAAAATGAGTGAAAACGCTCTTAATTAGTGACTTGATCGACATTTGTAATGTGATCTGACCAGTGTTTTTGAAAAATTGAAAAAAGAATGTAATTCCTCGGAAGATGCTAGACAGTTGTTGATAGGCTACTTACAATCGGAAGTATCGATTATATGGGGGATTACAGTATGTCATTTGAAGTTTTCGAGAAGTTAGAATCAAAAGTACAACAAGCCATTGATACCATCACGTTATTACAGATGGAAATCGAAGAGCTAAAAGAAAAAAATGATGCGCTGAGCCAAGAAGTTCAAGAAGCGAAAGGATCACGCGAAGCCCTTGTTCGTGAAAATGAAGAATTGAAACAAGAGCAATCAAGCTGGCAAGAGCGTTTACGCGCGCTGTTAGGTAAAATGGAAGACGTGCAGTAATTGTCTTTGTTTGCTTAAAGCCTAAAAAACAAAAGCCACCGTTAGGTGGCTTTTGAGTATTGAAATCGTAAGAATATAACTAAAAAGTAACAATTACTCTTCAATCAAATCTTCATCTAAGCCTAATGGCTCTTCAGATAAAATAATCCCTGTGTTATCAGCATAAAGATAATCACCAGAGAAGAAGGTAACACCACCGAAGTTAACACGGATATCACTTTCACCAATGCCTTCACTTTGACAACCCGCAGGGATAGCTGCCATTGCTTGAATACCTAAATCAAGCTCTGATAATGCATCAACTTGACGTACTGCACCGTAAACAACAATGCCTTCCCATTCATTAGAAACGGCAAGTTGCGCTAGTTCAGCATCAACTAAGGCTTTACGTACAGAGCCACCTCCATCAACTAAAAGAATACGGCCTTTACCATTTTCTTCGAGTAAGTCATAAAGCAGGCCATTATCTTCAAAGCATTTAACGGTGATGATTTGCCCGTTAAAGGCACTTTGACCACCAAAGTTTGAGAAAAGCGGTTCTACGACATTGATATCTTCTTGATAGATATCACAGAGTTCAGAAGTATCATATTTCATAGGAGATTACGTCAGGTTGCCACAGGAAAGGTCAGTATATCCCTTAACAGGGGTAGTTGGCAAAAGACTCACTGAAAATTCAGTGAGTCAAATCAACAATCGAGTGAAATTATTCTAAAACTAAACCTAAAGAGAAAAGAACGTTAGTTAGCAGTGCTGCTTTTACCATGTGTTCGAGTAGGGGACGCATCCCTTCACCGGAGTGATCGGCATTTACACGTTTGATATGCAGTAAAAGCATTGGGGTGGCGAGTAAAAATAACCACGCGGTCCAGCGATGCATATAGAGTAGAGTAAAGATAATTAAGCAGGCAATAGAGAGAAAAATAACACAGGTATGGTAAGTTCGTGAGCCAGCAGGGCCTAAGCGAACCGCTAATGTATTTTTACCTGCCTGAATATCACTTTCTAAATCGCGCATATTATTAATGTTTAGAACAGCGACAGAAAGTAAACCACAGGCTGTAGCAGGAAGTAAGGTAACAATATCAAAGGTGTTGGATTGTAAGTAATAAGTTCCGATGACACTTAACCAGCCAAAGAAAATTAACACAGAGATATCACCTAGCCCCATATAACCATAAGGGCGCTTACCCACGGTATAAGTAATTGCGGCAACAATAGCGAGTAAACCCATCACTAGGAAGCCAATAGCGTCTTCAGGCTTTTTACAGGCGACAATAATCAGTGCAATACCACAGATACAGGAAATAATAACATTTAAGATCAGCGCTTTTTTCATTTGAGCTGCTGTTATTATGCCTTTTTGCATTCCACGAAGTGGCCCTAAACGTTCTTCAGTATCTGTTCCTTTTACGGCATCACCATAGTCATTGGCAAGGTTTGATAGGATCTGTAACGTTCCCGCTGTCAATATAGCAAGCAGTGCAATAGGTAGCTCAAAATGACCCATCCAATACGCTAATGCGGAACCCGTCACAATGGCAATTAACCCTAAAGGCAGTGTTTTGGGTCGTAAACTTTCAAGCCAGGCTTGAGTCCGGCTAGTGGAATTTAGAGAGCTCATGCTGAAATTCGATACTCATGTTCGTTGTTATTATAAAAATAAGAATGGGAGGCAAGCCTCCCACGTAAATATTGCTGATAAGGATCGCACAAGTTGATTATAAAATAAATCGACTCAGATCTTCATCTGCGACAAGCTCATCCAGATGCTGTTTCACATATTCTGCATCAATCAATATTGATTGACCTTGACGTTCACTCGCATCGTAGGAAATTTCTTCCATCAAACGCTCTAAAACAGTATGCAAACGACGAGCACCGATATTTTCAGTGGTTTCGTTTACACGCCATGCTGATTCAGCAATTTTGCGAATACCGTCTTCGGTGAAGCTAATAGTCACCCCTTCGGTTGCCATTAATGCTTCATACTGTTTTGTTAACGATGCGTTAGGTTCAGTTAGAATACGCTCAAAATCTTCTGCTGTCAGCGCTTGAAGTTCAACACGAATAGGTAGACGTCCTTGTAATTCAGGAATTAAATCAGAAGGACTTGAAACTTGGAATGCGCCTGATGCAATAAACAGAATATGGTCTGTTTTTACCATACCGTGTTTTGTCGAAACAGTACAACCTTCAACCAGTGGTAAGAGGTCACGCTGTACGCCTTCACGAGAAACGTCTGGGCCAGAACTTTGTCCACCACGTTTACAGATTTTATCTACTTCATCAATAAAGACGATACCGTGTTGTTCTACCGCATCAATTGCTTGTTGTTTAAGCTCTTCAGGGTTAACTAATTTCGCAGCTTCTTCTTCAACAATAAGTTTAAACGCATCTTTGATTTTCATCTTGCGCGCTTTTTGTTTCTGACCTGCTAAATTTTGGAACATAGATTGTAATTGATTAGTCATCTCTTCCATTCCTGGAGGAGCCATAATTTCAACACCCATTGGTGTTGCAGCTAACTCAATTTCAATCTCTTTATCGTCTAATTGGCCTTCGCGTAATTTTTTACGGAAAGATTGACGTGCTGCTGAAGGTTCAGACGCTTGTTCCGCTACACCCCAGTTATTTTTTGCTGGTGGAATAAGTACATCGAGGATACGTTCTTCAGCCATTTCCTCAGCACGGAAACGATTTTTATCGATAGCTTGGCTACGTACCATTTTGACCGCAGAGTCGGTTAAATCACGGATAATAGAATCAACTTCTTTACCTACATAACCCACTTCGGTGAATTTGGTTGCTTCAACTTTGATGAAAGGCGCATTTGCCAGTTTAGCTAAACGGCGTGCAATTTCAGTTTTACCTACACCAGTAGGTCCAATCATCAGAATGTTTTTAGGTGTTACTTCGTGACGCAGCGCTTCATCAAGCTGCATACGACGCCAGCGGTTACGCAGGGCAATTGCCACGGCACGTTTCGCTTTATCTTGGCCAATAATAAATCTATCGAGTTCGCTGGCAATTTCGCGAGGAGTCATTTCAGACATGCTCTCTAATCCTTACTCTTTTGAAGAGAGTTCTTCAAAGTTGACATTGTGGTTAGTGTAAATACAGATATCTCCAGCGATGCTAAGTGCTTTTTCAGCAATTTCTCGTGCAGAAAGTTCGGTATTTTCTAGCATAGCTCTAGCCGCTGCTTGTGCATAAGGACCACCAGAACCGATAGCAATTAAATCGTTTTCTGGTTGAACCACATCACCATTACCGGTGATGATAAGAGATGTATTTTCATCTGCAACAGCAAGCAACGCTTCTAATTTGCGTAGCATTCTGTCTGTACGCCAATCTTTAGCAAGTTCTACCGCAGCTTTAGTTAAATGCCCTTGGTGAAGTTCTAATTTGCGTTCAAACAGTTCAAAAAGAGTAAAAGCATCAGCAGTGCCACCAGCAAATCCCGCAATGACTTTGTCGTTATAAAGACGGCGTACTTTGCGAACATTGCCTTTCATGACGGTATTACCCATCGTCGCCTGTCCATCACCACCGATTACAACTTGGCCCTTACGGCGAACACTTACGATTGTAGTCATGAGTCAGCCCCTGGTTTAATCAATAAAAAATGAGACGGGAAGTGCTTTTATCTAAGATAAAGTACGACCCGTTGTGTGAATTAGAATTATAGGTGGGGGAGATAATTTATTTTTCAACCCCCAGAAGAGCGAAGAATACAACCTGATACACCAGCTCCAGCCGCTTGTTTACTCACAGAGTTGGCTTGTTCCTTACTGTAAGGACCTGATAACACGCGGATCCAGCCATCATTGCCTTTCGTTACTCGGCTTTCAACACCAGAAAAAGCTAGCGTTGCTCTCACTGATTCAGCTTGTTCGGTATTTTTAAATGAGCCACATTGCACTAAAAAGTTTGCTTCAGTCACCGCAGGTTTAGGCGTTGTAACAATCGCAGGTGCTTGCGGTTGTTGAGTTTGTACTGGCTGTTGTGTAACAGAAGGCGTTGTTGTTGCTGGCGGCGTTACAACCACTTGTGAGCGCGGTACTTCACCATTATAAGGCACTTCTGGCAGTTGAACGGCGGGTTGGCGTTTATCCGCTTCAATTTGTTGTAAAAAACGCAACTGTTCAGGCGAAAGTGTTGCTTTCGGATTAATCTGGCTACCCGATGAAGGAAATTCAGGTTGTAAAGGTGTACCCACCTGACGATTTTCCAATTCTTTAATATATTGCCAACGCTCTTGCGGTTTGGGCGGTAAGCTATTTGCTGGATGTTGCCCAGTGATAGCTGGCGTTGTTTCTACGGCTTCTTTTTTATTATGTGTAATAAAATAGAGGCCGCCGATAAACAGCGCCACAATAGCGATTGCCGCGATAAGCGTCGTTAAAGGCAGCCCTTTAGCAGCCTTTTTGCTCTTACTTTTCGTTGTTTTTTTACGACGAGCAGATGTCTGCCCTCGTCCCACATAGTCTCGTTGTGCCACAGTTCGATTCGCTGGTAATTAAAGGAATAGGTATCACAAACGATATGTTACTTAACATAGTGTGTTTTGCCTAGCTTTTAAGCCGACAGACACTGTCTCTTATAATTAGCTCACAATCTAATAAGCGAGATCCGGGTGCAACAGGTCTACCTTGTAGTTGGTCGAGTAATAACAACATAGATTCACGTCCAATCTGATAACGAGGTTGTTCCATTGTGGTGAGAGCAGGCTCGCTATAACGTGTGATATCAAGATTATCAAAACCAATCACAGAGAGATCTTTAGGGAGCTCTAACCCTAATTTTTTTGCCTGCCACATAACGCCAATTGCCATTATATCACTATGACAGAACACAGCAGTTGGTGGCTCAGGTAATGAAATCAACTTTTTCAGACTTTCTGCACCGCTTTCATGGGTAAAATCACCACGAATAATATAATCTTCACGCAAGGGGACGCCTGTTCTACGCATGGCTTGAATGTAGCCTTGTAAGCGATAACGACATAAAGGCATATCTTCAGGGCCTGTAATACAGGCAATACGCTTATGCCCCATTTGCTGTAAATAGTGTGTCGCTCTAAACGATGCTGTCAGATTATCGATATGAACAGTAGGTAATTCAAGTTCAGGTGCAAACTCATTTGCCATGATCATCGGCGGTAAATTTTTCTGCTCTTCTTTGGAAACATCAAAAGGGATGTGTGAGCCAAGAAGTAACATGCCGTCAATTTGTTTGGTGATAATAAGATTAATAAAGGCATTTTCATGTTTTTGCTGATGCTTACAGTCACCAATTAATACGAGATAACCATGTTGTGCAGCGGTTTCTTCGATGCCACACACAACATCAGTAAAAAAGGGATCGCTGATATTAGGGACGATCACAAGGATCGTTTTTGACTCGTTACGTTTAAGGTTTTTTGACAGGTTATGTGGATAATAGCCCACATCAAGAACAGCCTGTTCAACTTTCTGACGGGTTTGTGAGGATACTTTTTCCGGATTCATTAATGTACGTGACACAGTTGCTGTGGACACGCCGGCTGCAAGGGCAACATCTTTCATTGTTGCTTGCGTATTATCTTTATTATTTTGTTGCAAACCCCATACCTCCCTTTTGGATGGTTTAGTTAAACGATTGCTTTTTTATTGCAAAAAAACCGCCAATATTTAAAAAAGGATTTTATCGACGGTTTTTAATTCAAGAAATATTCTAAATTGTTATTCTACCCACTTTTTAAATAGATACTGTTACCTAGTTTGCATAAAAAGTGTGATACCAATCGTTTTTATGAGGTAGTTCGCAAAATTGATAAATAGTCTTGGATTGTAACTAGTATTCAAGCGGAATTATATCCTTAACATAACACTGGCTAAAATATATTCAATTTAGGCAGAAAAGAGCCTTAACAATCTGTTGGGTCAACATCAATATTCCATTTCACTTTTTTACTCTCAGGTAAGGCGACAATCTGAGGATAAGTGACAGACATTAATTTTTGTAAATAACTTCGCGAAGGATGTTGGAGCAATAATTGCCAACGATAATTTCCACCTCGTTTAGCTTGAATGGCAGGAACAGGCCCCATTACCCATAAATTAGCATCTCGCATCGGGTGTTGTTCAAAAAACTGCTTAAGCTGTCGTAAGAACTGGGGTGCACGTTGATTATTGTGATCTTCAGAGCGGATCATAATATGACTAGAATAAGGTGGTAAAAAAGTGGCTTGTCGCTCTTGTAAAGCCTCTTTAGTGAAAGCGTCATAACCTTTTTCTAATAGTGTCAGCAACAGAGGGTGATCTGGCTGGTGTGTTTGTAAATATACCGCGCCTTGTTTACCCGCTCGACCTGCTCGACCTGATACTTGTATATAAAGTTGAGCAAAACGTTCGGCTGCACGAAAATCACTAGAGAACAGTGCTCCATCCACATCAAGTAAAGCCACTAAGGTGACATCAGGGAAGTGATGCCCTTTGGCTAACATTTGTGTACCGATAAGAATACGTGAGCCACCTTGATAAATATCTTCCAGTTGTTGTTCTAAAGCGCCTTTGCGACTTGTTGTATCTTTATCAATCCGCGTCACTGGTGTGTCAGGAAATAATTCACCAATCCCTTGCTCAAGTTGCTCGGTTCCCAACCCTACGGGGATTAAATTTGTTGAACCACATTGTGGACATTGTGCTGGAATTCGTCGCTGACTATCACATTGATGGCAACGTAACATGCCATGCTTTTGATGGATCGTATAATAGTGATCACAGCGGGGGCATTCTGCTATCCAACCACATTCATGACATAACAATGCGGGCGAAAATCCTCTGCGATTTAGAAAGAGCATCACTTGGTTACCCGCATTAAGGTGCTCTTTGATTGCTTTAATAAGAATTGGAGACAACCCTGTTGTTAACGGTTGGCCTTTTAAATCAATTAAATGCTCTGTTGCAGGTTTTGCATTGCCTGCACGTTGAGTCAGAGTGAGTTGTCGGTATTTTTTTTGCTCAACATTAAAACTGGTTTCAATTGATGGTGTTGCGGTTCCCATCACGATAGGAATATTTTCTTGTTTGGCACGGAAAACAGCGAGGTCACGAGCATGGTAACGCCAACCATCTTGTTGTTTATAAGAGCCATCATGCTCTTCATCGATAATGATAATACCAAGATGCTGGAAAGGGGTGAGAAGCGCTGATCGCGTACCAATAATAATGGCATTATCACCGCGTTTTGCTCGTAACCAAACGGCTAAGCGTTCAGTATCATTTAATCCTGAATGAAGTACATCAACAGGAGCATTAAAGCGCGCCTTAAAACGACGGATCGTTTGAGGTGTTAAGCCAATCTCTGGCACGAGAATCAATGCTTGTTTACCTTCCGCGAGAATTTTTTCTAATACACTTAAATAAACTTCTGTTTTACCTGAACCTGTAATACCCAATAATAACCAAGGTGAGAATTGATTAGCCTGTGCTGTGATCGCACCAACTGCAATAGCTTGTTCAGTGTTTAATTTAAACCGTTCGCCTTGAACAGTGAGATCCTTGTGCCAGTGTATAGGAGCAGGTTGGATAGGACGGAGATCTGCAAAGGCTTTCTTTTTTAAGTTATTGAGTGTTGCCGTGGTGATCTCAAATTCATCAAGTTGATGGCGATATAATGGTGTACGGCGAAGCGCCGCTAATGCTTGTTGCTGTTTTTTGGCACCTTTTAAACTATTGAGGTCAAGATTAAGCCCCTCTTCAGTGGCGTACCATTGCCATAATGGTGTGAATTCGGCGGGTTTTCCTTGTCGTAACAAAATTGGCATGGCGTGAAATAGCACTTCCCCTAATGGATAGTGGTAATAAGCCGATGCCCAATTTAACATATCCCATAGCACCCCAGGAAAGAGTGTTTCGCTATCAAGGATCTCATCAATAGGCTTTAGCTTTTCGATAGGAAACTCACTGTGAGTACTGAGTCCTTTGACAATACCAAGAGAGCGACGTTTATTACCAAAAGGCACGATCACCCGACTGCCGATAACAGGCGCATCAATCCCTTCTGGTAACAGATAATCAAAAGAGGAAAATAGTGGTACAGGTAAAATCACCTGAACTATGGTCATATCAGGGTTTCCGAGAGTTTTAGCGAAAAGGTGGCCTTAAGAATATCACAAAAAGTGTGCAGATTTCATTGCGCGTTTAGTGGATATTCTGTATGATCCGCCCCCTTTGGTAGATAAATTACCAAACACTTAATTTCAATCAACACGACGTGTGGTGTTCGGCTGTGGGCTGAATGGCGACACGGCCTTAGTAGAGGTTTTCCATGCAAAAAGATATCCATCCTAAATACGAAGAAATTACTGCATCTTGTTCTTGCGGTAACGTTATGAAAATCAACTCCACTGCGGGTCATAACCTGAATCTGGACGTTTGTGACAAATGCCACCCATTCTATACTGGTAAACAACGTGATGTTGCAACTGGTGGTCGTGTTGATCTGTTCAACAAACGCTTCAAAATTCCAGGCAGCAAATAAGATATTTGTTGTCACAAGATGTCAGCCTAGTCTGACATCTTGCAGACAGTTCGGAATTGAAAAAAAGCCCAAGGTTTTTGCTTTGGGCTTTTTTTGTTCGTGTTAATCAAGCAATAAGTCAAAGACTGACGCTGATTAATACTCCCAAGTATCGGGATCAACCCCGTGCTGGCGCATTATTTTTTTTGCCTCTTCAGGGATTTCATCATTACGTTCTTTACGTAAATCTTCATCATTTGGCAGAGGTTGTCCAGTAAATGCGTGCAAAAATGCTTCACACAATAATTCACTATTGGTTGCATGTTTTAGGTTGTTAACCTGACGGCGAGTGCGTTCATCAGTCAAAATTTTTAGCACTTTCAATGGAATTGAAACTGTAATTTTTTTAACTTGCTCACTCTTTTTGCCATGCTCAGCGTAAGGGCTGATATATTCACCGTTCCATTCAGCCATGGATTACCTTAATTAATATCATTTAGTTGAAGCCAGAATAGGGTTAATCCACATTCTGACGGGCAATACCAGTTTATCATGACTTTTCTAAAACCACCGACTCTTCTGGCTAAAGGTGAGAGAAAAAGTAATAGCCACTGGCGATATTCTCAATTTATGTATTATTCCATTACTTAATCTATCCGTAAAGTAGTTTAGATGGCTAGATGTATTGACGTCTTGGTGTCTAATTGGATATGCTGTTGTAGACTTCTCCACTTATCGCTGTGACAAGGTGCCTGTATGACGAAGAAAACAGCAACAATTGCTATCCATAATGGGCTAAATGAAGACACGCAATTTGGTTGTGTCGTACCGCCTATCTATCTTTCTAGTACTTATAATTTTTTAGAATTTAATCAGCCTCGCGAGCATGATTATTCTCGTCGAGGTAATCCAACTCGAGATATGGTGCAAAAGACATTAGCCGAGTTAGAAGGTGGAGTAGGGGCCGTTGTCACTAGCAGTGGAATGTCAGCAATTCATTTAATTTGTACGGTTTTTCTAAAACCTGGCGATGTGATTGTTGCACCTCATGACTGTTATGGGGGAAGTTATCGCCTTTTTAACAGCCAACAAGAGCGTGGTGCTTACCGTGTCATTTTTGTTGATCAAAATGATGATATTGCCCTTAAGCAGGCTTTAGCACATCAGCCTAAAATTGTTTTTATTGAAACACCAAGTAATCCTCTTTTAAGAATAACGGATATTCAAAAGATCAGTGAACTGGCTCATCAGCAAGGAGCTTTAGTCGTTGCTGATAACACCTTTATGAGCCCTGTCTTGCAAAAACCGTTAACATTAGGCGCTGATATTGTTGTGCACTCATGTACAAAATATCTTAATGGACATTCAGATATTGTCGCAGGGGTTGTTATCTGTCAGTGTCAGAAACAACTTGAGGAGCTAAGCTGGTGGGCGAATAATATTGGTGTCACTTCTGGCGCATTTGATAGCTATTTATTATTACGTGGCATAAGAACATTAGTGCCTCGAATTCGACTTCAACAAGAAAATGCACAGGCATTAGTGGCTTTTTTACAAGCACAGCCTTTAGTCGAAAAAATGTATTATCCCGCACTGGAAAATCATGCTGGACATCAAATAGCAAAAAAACAGCAACAAGGTTTCGGTGCGATGTTAAGTTTTGAGTTAAAAGGGGGATTGGATGTGATTAAACTCTTTTTATCTCAATTAACACTCTTTACACTGGCAGAATCTTTAGGTGGGGTAGAGACCTTAATTTGTCACCCTGCCACCATGACACATGCAGGTATGTCAGAAGAAGCGAAAAAAACAGCAGGGATAAGTCCCTCATTACTTCGTATCTCAGTGGGTATTGAAGATAGTCAGGATTTAATCAACGATTTGCAAAGTGCGTTTGATGCAGCAACTAAAAGGTAACCATGGATCATGAGCGTAGTGGCGATTAAACAACAGGCGGAGCCGATTTGCCGTCAGTTACATAAATTCGGTGGTAGCAGTCTTGCAGATATAAAATGTTATCAACGTGTCGTGAATATCATGACGAACTATAGCCAACCTAATGACCTAATGGTGGTTTCTGCGGCGGGCTCGACGACAAATCAGTTGATTAGCTGGCTAAAACTTAGCCAAAGCGATCGTATTTCTGCTCACCAAGTTCAGCAAACTTTACGCCGTTACCAATTATCTTTAATTGAGGGGGTACTTTCAAAAGAGAATGCAGAGCAGCTTTCTCAAGCCTTTATTGCTGATCTTGAACGTTTAAGCTATTTGTTAGATAAACCTATTACAGATGCAACTTATGCTGAAGTTGTCGGCCACGGCGAAATTTGGTCTGCAAGATTAATGGCGAGTTTACTTACCGAGCAAGGTTTACCTAGTGTGTGGTTAGATGCACGTGAATTTTTGTGTGCTGAAAGAGCCGCTCAACCACAAGTAAACGAAACGTTATCTCGCCCATTATTACAATCACTATTAGCTCAATATCCTGAAAGCCGTTTTGTTGTAACGGGTTTTATTAGTCGTAATCAACAGGGTGAAACGGTCTTGCTAGGTCGTAACGGTAGTGATTACTCAGCTACACAAGTAGGTGCTTTAGCTGATGTTGGTAAAGTCACAATTTGGAGTGATGTTGCAGGGGTTTATAGTGCAGATCCTCGCAAAGTAAAAGATGCGTGTTTATTACCCTTGTTGCGTTTAGATGAAGCGAGTGAATTAGCTCGATTAGCCGCCCCTGTTTTACATACGCGTACACTTCAACCCGTTTCAGGCAGTAATATTGATTTGCAACTTCGTTGTAGCTATCAACCAGAACAGGGTTCAACTCGTATAGAACGTGTTTTGGCATCAGGAACGGGTGCTAAAATCGTGACTAGCCATGATGATGTTTGTTTGATTGAACTCCAACTTTCATCTCATCAAAATTTTGAACAAGTGGTGAAAGAGGTTGATGAATTACTTAAGCGTGCACAAATTCGTCCTTTAGCCACGGGTGTGGATAAAGACAGCCAACTTTTACAACTTTGTTATACCAGTGAAGTTGCTAACAGCGCATTAGATGTACTACAAGATGCCGTTTTACCAGGTAAATTGCATTTACGAGAAGGCTTCTCATTAGTGGCTTTAGTGGGAGCGGGTGTCTGTAAAAATCCATTGCATTGTCATCGTTTTTATCAACAACTTAAAGATCAACCAGTTGAATTTATTTGGCATGCGGAAGATCACATCAGCTTAGTTGCCGTGCTACGTAACTATACTGAGCACTTACTGCAAGGTTTGCATCAAACATTATTTAGGGCTGAAAAACAAATTGGCTTAGTGCTGTTTGGTAAAGGGAATATTGGTTCTCGTTGGTTAGAATTGTTTGCTCGTGAACAAGAGCCTTTATCAGCGCGTAGTGATTTTGAGTTTATTCTTGCCGGTGTGGTCGATAGCCGTCGTAGTTTACTTGATTATCAAGGGATTAATCCTAGTCGTGCTTTGGCTTTCTTTGATGACGAAGCGACTGAACATACGGAAGAATCGCTCTATCTTTGGATGAGATCTCATCCTTATGATGATTTAGTGGTTGTTGATATTACAGCCAATGAGTCTCTTGCTGCTTCTTATGAAGATTTTGCTAGCTACGGTTTTCATGTTATCAGTGCGAATAAAATTGCAGGCTCTGCTTCGAGTGTACGTTATCGTGCTACGCGAGATGCGTTTTCTAAAACAGGCCGCCATTGGTTATATAACGCTACAGTGGGTGCGGGTTTGCCAATTAATCATACGGTGCGTGATCTGCGTGAAAGTGGTGACACGATTTTATCAATTAGCGGTATTTTTTCTGGCACGCTCTCTTGGTTATTCTTGCAATTTGATGGCACAGTCCCTTTCAGTGAGCTGGTGGAACAAGCTTGGCAACAAGGATTAACAGAGCCTGATCCTCGTATTGATTTATCAGGGCAAGATGTGATGCGTAAACTGGTTATTCTTGCTCGTGAAGCGGGTTATGATATCGAGCCAGAGCAAGTACGAGTTGAATCTTTAGTGCCTGTACAAGCTGAAACGGGTTCGCTAGAAGCGTTCTTTGATAACAGTGCGTTGATCAATGAACAAATGGAACAACGATTAGCCGCCGCAAATGAAATGGACATGGTATTACGTTATATCGCTCGTTTTGATGCTAATGGCAAAGCCAAAGTTGGTGTTGAAGCCGTGAGAAAAGATCATCCTCTCGCTTCACTATTACCGGGGGATAATTTATTTGCGATTGAAAGCCGTTGGTATCGTGATAATCCTCTTGTGATCAGAGGGCCAGGAGCTGGCAGAGATGTGACAGCAGGCGCAATTCAATCAGATTTAAACCGCCTTTCTCAATTACTGTAATTTTATTATTTCTTTTTTATAAAGGTTATCAGTGGGTTATTTCTTGCTGATAACCTTTTGTCATTTTTGTGTCATATCACCCAATTTTTTTAATTTCTTTGGCTATACTTAACTTATCTCTAGTCACAAAGGAGCGATTGATGTCAAAAGTAGTAAGACAGATTGTCCCACTAAGAAATGAAATGACGGAGGTGAACCATCAAGCTAAAGAGAACTTTTGTCAGTAGCTCATGATGTGAATTTAAGCGTCTTGAGTGGAAGTTGAAGTACAGTTACAACGTGTTTAAACGTTATTTAGAGTACAATTCGATTAACCACATTATTTACAACAGACAACTTAACTTACTGAAAGACAATTCGTTATTCTTAATTTAAAGCGCTGATATTCAGCGCTTTATTCGTTTTTATCTTATGAAAATCTTAATCTAGTAAAAATGTAAAAGAGAAGGAAAATAAGGAGTGACAGAGAAACATGAGTTAGCCCTACGCGCGGAATAAGCTAAAAATCAAAAAAACAGACCAGACAATTTATCAATATTAAAAAAAATCATCTAAATTTACCGCCACATAAATTTTTACGTATTCCTCCCTTTTTAGTAAAAAACTCTTCGTAGTAGATAAGAAACGAAAAAATGTCCTTATTCTGAATAAAATTGAGCTAGAACAGCATGATTATTAGCCATTCTTATAAGACTAAAGCCGTAATTAAATTTCAGAAAAATCCCCCAAAACGATTATTTTCTGATATGAATAGTAGGCTAAGTAAAAAAAGCAGTGTGGCTTATCACAAAAATCAAAATAAAGTCACATCAGAAATGAAAGTTAATTACACAACTGGGAGGACATGACTTTTCTAATAGGAAGAAGCATGTTGTTACCGCCACAAAGACAAGGTCAGGAGTCTTATGAATCAACAATATTCTGCTATGCGTAGTAATGTCAGTATGCTTGGCAAGCTACTTGGAGATACGATAAAAGAAGCACTCGGTGAAGAAATTCTAGATAAGGTTGAATCTATTCGAAAATTATCTAAATCGTCACGAGCGGGTAATGAAGTTCAGCGACAAAAACTGTTGTTGACGTTACAAAATCTTTCTAATGATGAATTATTGCCCGTTGCTAGAGCATTCAATCAATTCTTAAACCTGACGAATGTGGCTGAACAATACCATAGCATTTCGCCTCATGGTGAAGCTGCTAGCAATCCTGTGGCATTGGCAAAACTGATCACGCGGCTAAAAGATAAGAATTTTACCGACGAGCAATTAAAAGAAGCAGTAGAGCAAATCTCTATTGAACTGGTATTAACGGCACACCCAACCGAAATTGCACGCCGTACACTTATTCATAAGTTGGTTGAAGTTAATTCCTGTTTATCTCAACTTGATCACGATGATTTAGCGGATTATGAGCGTACTAATATTATGCGTCGTCTACGCCAGTTAGTCGCTCAATCATGGCACACTGATGAAATTAGAAAAATTCGCCCAACACCGATTGATGAAGCGAAATGGGGCTTTGCGGTTGTTGAAAATAGCCTATGGGAAGGTGTTCCTGCTTTTTTACGTGAATTTAATGAACAGCTTAAAGAATCAATTGATTACAATTTACCAGTAGAAGCGTCTCCTATTCGTTTTACTTCATGGATG
This sequence comes from Proteus faecis, assembly GCF_030286765.1. Classification (NCBI taxonomy): domain Bacteria; kingdom Pseudomonadati; phylum Pseudomonadota; class Gammaproteobacteria; order Enterobacterales; family Morganellaceae; genus Proteus; species Proteus faecis. Next base: position 25,755 of record NZ_JASVWV010000007.1, on the reverse strand, counting down.
GGGGGAGATCGCGATGGCAACCCAAATGTGACGGCTGAAATCACACGCCATGCTTTACTATTAAGCCGTTGGAAAGCCGCTGATTTATTCTTAAATGATATTCAAGTTCTAGTTTCAGAACTTTCAATGACAGAAAGTACACCAGAACTGCGTGAATTAGCGGGAGGGGTTGAAGTTGCAGAGCCATATCGTGAAATAGCTAAACAATTACGTACTCGCTTACAAGTGACTCGTGATTATTTAGAACAACGTATTAAAGGACAGCAATCTCTACCTCCTGAAGGGCTGTTAATTGATAATGCCCAACTTTGGGATCCGCTATACGCTTGCTATCAATCATTGACTCAATGTGGGATGCGTATTATCGCTAATGGGCAACTGTTAGATACATTACGTCGAATCCGTTGCTTTGGCTTACAGTTAGTTAAGCTCGATATTCGCCAAGAAAGTACCAATCACACGGAAGCACTCTCTGAATTGACACAATATTTAGAAATTGGTGATTACGCGAATTGGTCCGAAGAGCAAAAACAAACGTTCTTACTTGAAGAATTAAATTCTAAACGTCCACTGATCCCGACAAATTGGCAACCAAGTGTAGCGACTCAAGAAGTCTTTGAGACTTGTCGTGTCATTGCACAATCACCTAAAGATTCTATTGCCTCTTATGTGATTTCAATGGCAAAAGTGCCTTCTGATGTATTGGCTGTAAAACTATTACTGAAAGAAGCGGGGGCGGATATCCGGTTACCTGTTGCCCCGTTATTTGAAACACTTGATGACTTAAATAATGCTGAAAGCGTCATGACCCGTTTGTTTGATATTCCTTGGTATCGCGATTTAATCGATGATAAACAAATGGTGATGATTGGCTATTCAGATTCAGCAAAAGATGCGGGTGTGATGGCAGCATCATGGGCGCAATACCGTGCTCAAGATGCATTAATCAAACTCTGTGAAAAATCAGGTGTGACATTAACACTATTTCATGGACGTGGCGGTACAATTGGTCGTGGTGGTGCGCCAGCACATGCGGCATTACTTTCTCAACCACCAGGAAGTTTAAAAGGGGGTCTGCGGGTGACGGAACAAGGCGAAATGATCCGCTTTAAGTTCGGATTACCTCAGGTCACCATTAGTAGCCTTGCTCACTATGCAGGTGCAATCTTAGAAGCGAATTTATTACCACCACCAGAACCCAAAGCGCCTTGGATTGATGTAATGGATTCTTTGTCTGACGTTTCTTGTGCGATGTATCGTGACTATGTACGAGGGGAAGAAGACTTTGTGCCTTATTTTAGAGCAGCAACCCCAGAAGGCGAGTTGGGCAAACTACCATTAGGTTCACGTCCTGCGAAACGTCGTCCTACCGGTGGTGTTGAAACTTTGCGTGCGATCCCGTGGATTTTCGCATGGACTCAAAACCGCTTAATGTTACCAGCTTGGTTGGGGGCTGGAGCTGCATTACAACATGAAATTGATAGCGGAAAACAAGCGGTATTAGACGATATGTGTGAGAACTGGCCGTTCTTTAATACACGTATTGCGATGTTGGAAATGGTGTATGCCAAAGCGGATTTATGGTTAGCGGAATATTACGATCAACGTTTAGTTGAAGAACGTTTATGGCCATTAGGTGCGAAATTACGTCAGCAACTTTCCGATGATATTAAGAGTGTTTTAGCAATTTCAAAAGATGAACACTTAATGGCGGATTTGCCATGGGTTGCTGAATCTATTGCACTACGTAATGTCTATACCGATCCATTGAATGTGCTTCAGGCTGAGTTGTTACAGCGTTCTCGCACACATAGCGAGTCAGATCCGCGTATTGAACAGGCATTAATGGTTACTATTGCAGGTATTGCTGCGGGTATGCGTAATACAGGTTAGAGTCATCAGTATTTAGAAAGAAAAACAGCGCTTAATAACAGCGCTGTTTTTTTATCTCTTATTACTGCTATTGGTTTTATTTTTTTGCTTTTTCATAAGACTCAATTGCTCTTATTCGTGCTTTGGCGTGATCAACAATGGGTAATGGATAATCGAGCGAATTATTGGTTTTTGCCGCCCATTCGTGAGGGGTGTGAATATATCGGCTCGGCACATTAGCAAGTTCAGGAAGCCAACGACGGATAAATTCACCATCAGGATCGAATTTACGACCTTGGGTGGTAGGATTAAAAATTCGAAAATAAGGTACGGCATCCGTTCCTGTGGATGCAGCCCACTGCCAACCCCCATTATTTGATGCGAAATCACCATCAATGAGTTGTGACATAAAATAAGCTTCGCCCCAACGCCAATCAATTAACAAGTCTTTGATAAGAAAGCTCGCTGTGAGCATCCGTAAGCGGTTATGCATCCAACCTGTTTGGTTAAGCTGTCGCATTGCAGCATCAATAATAGGAAAGCCTGTTGAGCCTTGAGTCCAAGCATTAAATTCATCTTGGTTGTTACGCCAATTGATTTTTTCTGTCCAAAGCTGAAATGCAATGTGTTTGCATAAATTGGGGTTTGTCACAATTAAGTGTTGATAAAATTCTCGCCAAATAAGTTCATTAAACCAAACAAATGCACCTGATGTATTGTTTTCTAAGAAATCAGGTTCAGTTTGGTAAAGGCGATTAAAACATTGGCGAATAGACAGTAATCCAATGGAAAGATAAGGGGATAATCGGCTTGTACCATCAACTGCAGGAATGTCTCGCCATTTTGCATAATGTGGCACGCTTTCGTAACAGAACTGTTTTAAGCGTTTAAGTGCCTCTTCTTCGGTAGAGATAAAAGAGAGCGAGTTTGTATTTTCAAGCGAGAATAGCGGTGCTTTTAAAGGCGATACTGCTTTTTGATGTGTTCTTATCTCTGGGATAGGTAATGAAGCGTTATCTTGTGAAACGAAGAGTCGCAAAAATGCATTTCTAAAGGGAGTAAAAACCTTGTACATCTCTCCTTGTTGGGTAACTACATCACCTGGTGGAATAAATACATTGTCATGATAAGTATAAATGGTTGTCTTATTCTTTAGTAACTCAGTGACTTTTTTATCACGGCGTTGTTCATTAAGAGCATATTGGTGATTGAAAAAAAGCGCAGTGACGTGATGTTGTTGGCAATACTCAGCCACTTTATCGGCTGCATTTGAATAAATATCGCTAATCACTATTGTCAGTGGAATATTGAGTTTTGCTAGTGAAGTTGAAAGATCCAGTAACGCATCATGAATGAACGCCTGACATGACAAAGCCATATTGTGAGCTTTCCATTGTTCAGGCGTTACGGTGAAAATAGCATGCACCTGTGCTTGTTTATCTTGGCAAGCGTGAAAGAGTGCCTTGTGATCTGTCACTCTTAAATCATTACGAAACCAAACTAAATGAACAGGGGACGGGTGCATGTAACCTCTCTTAATCTAACTTAGGATGTTGATCGATAAGGGATTGGCGTTTTTTCTGTAATGCTTCGATTTCTGCTTCAATATCTTCAACACGTTGTTCGATATTATCATAATGTTCAGACAGAATTTCTTTTGCCTCTGATTTATCTGATGCTGCAGGTGTTGCACCTCGTAAAGGTTTATTTGCAGTTTCGATCATCTTGATACCTGTTATCAAACCAACAACAGCGACAATCATCAGATAATAAGCTGGCATATATAAATCACCGGTTGCTTCAACTAACCAAGCCGCCGCTGTTGGTGTGGCCCCTGCAATTAATACTGAAATATTAAAAGCAATTGCTAATGCACTATAACGAATATGGGTTGGGAAAATAGCCGGTAATATTGATGCCATAACTCCAGTAAAACAGTTGAGTAGAACGGCAAGAATTAAGAGTCCTAAGAAAATTAAGCCGATCTCGTCACTGTTAATCATCATAAATGCAGGGTAAGCAAGGATAAATAACCCAATGCTTCCGCCGATAACAAATGGCTTACGACCAATTTTATCACTAAGTAACCCAATAACAGGTTGTACAAACAACATACCTATCATAATCGCGATGATGATCAGCACACCGTGATCTGCCGAATAATTTAGGTTATGAGATAAATAACTCGGCATATAAGTTAATAACATATAGTAGGTAACATTAGTGGCAATTACCAAACCTACACAGACAGTTAAGCTTTTCCAATATTTTGATGCGATTTCACGTAATGAAACACGAGGTGGATCTTGGATAGATTTACGATCGTCGCTATTCATTTCATCGACGTGTTGTTGGAATGCTGGGGTTTCTTCTAAAGCATGACGTAAATATAAGCCAATAAGACCTAATGGTAATGCTAAGAAGAACGGGATACGCCATCCCCACTCATGAAATGCTGTTTCTCCAAGGATAGTAGAGATAAGTACGACAACACCAGCACCCATAACAAAACCAGCAATAGAACCAAAGTCTAACCAGCTTCCCATAAATCCACGTTTACGGTCGGGTGAGTATTCAGCAACGAAAATCGCAGCTCCTGAATATTCACCACCAATAGAGAAACCTTGTGCTAATTTAGCGAGTAATAATAAGACCGGAGCCCAAATACCGATGGTTTCATAAGCAGGAATAAGGCCGATGGCAAATGTACTGAGTGCCATAATGATGATAGTAACAGATAACACTTTCTGACGACCAAATTTATCCCCAAGCATCCCAAATACAACACCCCCTAGCGGTCTTACAAGGAATGGCACTGAGAATGTGGCAAGGGCAGCAATCATCTGGACACCTGGAGATGCACCAGGGAAGAAGACTTGACCTAAGACATACGCAAGGAAGCCATAGACACCAAAGTCAAACCATTCCATGGCATTACCTAATGCTGCCGCCGTAATCGCTTTTTTAAGCTTACTATCATCAATAATAGTTATATCATTGATTCTTAGCGGTTTGTTTCTTTTTTTCTTCATTTTCATATTAAGTGACCTTTTATTAAGGTATTCGTAATTTCTTGTTGTTCAATTAATTAAAAGAAATGAAGTGACTATTTGTTAGCGAGAAGAGTGAGTAATAAAAATTCACTAAAAAACAGCTTACTTCTACCAAGTTTAAATAGTGGTATTAAGCTAATAGATAAGAGAATATTTATTAAGTATAGATGAGATTGAATAAGATATTAGAATGTTTTCTTTGTTGTTTTGATATAACAAAACAGAGCCTCTAAGTATTAAAACGTGATCAATATCATAACGTAATTCTGCTTTTGTGTAAAATTTATGGCGTTATTGAGTGATTATTTGCGTTAAGTTAATTGAAAGCTTCATTCAAATAAATAAAAAACAAATTTGTTTTTTTATTTTAATAACAGTGTGTTATATCCTTTTTCTGTTTTTTTGATTCAGGCTAACGCATTTATATGGGCATTGTGCATAATGTAAGGTCTGATAGATAAATAGCAAATAATAACGCCTTATTTTACTTAATTATTTGAGAGAATAATCAAGATGAAAATGTGGATAATAGAATAGATCTCGCTATTCTTATTATAAGTTTATATCAAGGCAGTTATGGGATATTACTACAGAGATATTAAAGGTCGCCAAGCGTTACCTATATTTAGAATAACAATTTATAAATTTAATAATTAACCGCGCATTTGTGCAGATAACCCCGGGTACCTCTATGAACATTAATCAACTGAAAAGCTTTGTTGAAGTCGTGAAAAATAATTTCAACATTACTAATGCGGCTGAAAAACTCTATACCTCACAACCGACAATCAGTAAGCAACTAAAAATATTAGAAGATGAGCTTAGTGTGTCGCTGTTTGTGCGTAAAAATAATAACTTATTAGCATTAAGCCCGATGGGTAAAGAAGTTCATAAAATTGCTTGCGATATTCTTGGCCAAGTGGACCGAATAAAAAGCATTGTGGCAGAAGAAGATCGTAATAAAAAAGTTGATTTACATATTGCGACAACACACACTCAAATACGTTATTCATTACCTAATGTGATTGATCACTTTCGTCGCTATTACCCTAATATTTCGCTACATTTTCATCAAGGTGCCCCTGCTCAATTAGCGGAGATGGTTAAAAATGGTGATGTGGATTTTGCTATTGCAACAGAATCCATGCACCTTTATGAAGATCTCATTACATTACCTTGTTACCGCTGGACTCGTAGTTTATTAGTTCCTTATGATCATCCTCTTGCCTTATTGAAAGATGAAGAGCAGGTTACCATCGAACAAATGGCAGAGTATCCATTGATTACCTATGTTTTCGGTTTTACAAGAGGATCTAAATTAGACAAGGTGTTTTATAAAAGTAACCTTAAACCGAAGGTGGCATTAACCGCGACGGATACAGAGATTATTAAATACTATGTTAAGCGACATTTAGGTATTGGTGTTATTGCGACCGCCTCTTATGATGAGACTGAAGATAGCGGCGCATTAAAATGTATTAATATCGATCATTTAGTGCAACCGAGCTATACCCATATTTGTGTCAGTAAACATACCCATATGAAAGATTATATGCATGAATTTATTTCTCTCTATGCGCCACATATTGATAGAAATATTATTCAGATGCCAGATCAGTGGGAAACACAATGGCACAGCAAAGAGGTATACCAAGGATTACCTGATTTACGATCAGTAAATGTAAATAATAGCGTTGCAGAATAGATACCGGAATCAGGTATAAAAAAGCCCGTTTTTTGCGGGGGCAATAACGGGCTTAAGGCAGAATAATAAGAGATTAACGAGTCAGAATATTAACAAAAATCTGAGCACCGACTAGTAAACAATCATCATCGACAAAATAAGGATTTGCGTGAAGGTAATTATTAATACCTTTCGCTTGATTACCACTTCCTAAGAAGAACATTGCACCGACTTTACCTTTTGTGGCATTAACCATATAGCTAAAGTCTTCACTGCCTGTCATTGGCTTACCGTTTGATTCAATATTCTCTTCTGGTAAGAATTTACGCATCGCATCTAATAAATGCTGATGTGCAGTTGGATGATTCACAACAGCTGGGTATCCGCTATAGCTTAATGTGGTTTTAAATCCACCCGCTGTACTGCGTGCAACGATTTCATCAAAACTTGCTTTCAGTACTTGGTCGGTATTTTCATCCATAGAACGGATAGTACCACGAGCTTGTACGTGATCAGCTAATGCATTAGGGATTGTTCCCCCATTGATCATGCCACAACCAAAGACTGCTGGGCTAAATGGATCTGTTTTTTTCGCAACAACATAATCCATATAATCAATTAAGCGCGTTGCTTCACGAATCGCATCTAAGCCTTTGTGTGGTGTAGAACCATGGGCAGAAACACCATAAACATCCAATGTCCATGCAGAGCCATAAGATGACATCACACCATCATTAAAGCGAACACAACCCGTTTCAATTGCGGCATCGTTATGAAGTGCATAAGTTTCATCAACGCCTTCCATGCAACCTAGTTCAACCATTTTTTCAGCGCCAGGTACACGCATATCTTCTTCAGCCATTTGGAAAATAAAGCGAACGTTCGCGCTCATCTCTTCTCTATTTTCGGCAAGATACTTAGCACTGGTTAATGCCATGGTCATATGAGTATCGTGACCACAGTTATGTGCACAACCTTGGTGAATTGAACTATGTTCATTATTTGTTAAGTCTGGCATTTCTAATCCGTCCATATCGGCACGGATAGCAATTAATGGAAATTCAGAATTAACAATTAAGTCTGCGGTAAAACCAGTATATCCATCAAAAGTTTTAATTTGATAACCGAAACTTTCCATTAATTCACGACAATATTTAGATGTTTTATATTCTTCACCTGATAGCTCAGGTATTTTATGCAGGTCTTGTCGTGTTTTTTTACTAAAGTCATTTAATTGAAAGAGTTTTTCACTGACATTATAAATATTATTCATTAGATAACTCCCTGGATAGTAAATCCAATTTGCGCGACGATTGATGCCCCAAAGAAACAACAAGTTGAAACAATCATGAAAATAAGAATAACTTTCCATGACATTTTCTTAAGTTCTTCTAATTGACCACCAACGGATAAACCAGCAAATGCTAATAAAGGAACACAACAAGATAAGAAAGAAACTTTACCAATAGAGCTAATAAAGAAATCTCTTACCGGAGTTTCGGGTAAACAAATAAGTATCCCGATAATTGTTGCATAAGCAAATGTTGGTAAAGATGAAGGTAAATAATGTTTTGCAACGAGTGAAATAAATACCACTAATGACATAGCAATAAAGCTATCCCACATTGCATAAAGAGCGATCCCTGATGTTAACGTCTGAGTAAACATTGCCAGTAAAATAGCAACGAATACAAATTTCATATCAATAATTATATTTTTCATGCAGTTTTGCCTCTGGTGAAAATTTTATAAATTTTTTCTGAAAGAGGTAAACCTAAATAGGTTAATGACAGTGCGCCTAATGCTGAAGATAATAAGTTAGATGCAGCGGCAACACTTAATACTTGCTGTGCTAATGCTTCATCAAGACCATTAATTAATGCACCTGATGCAGCACTTAACATTGAACCTGAACCCACGCCAGAGCCGGCGGCAAGAGCAAGTGGATGTAATCCAGTTAATGGTGCAATACTACCTAATACGCTAAACCATAAAGTACCGATAACAGAACCGCATAAATAAATGGCTAATACACCAATATATTCTTGAGAGCCTGTACCAAATTTACCTTGAATAACAGCGATAGAAGGTTCACGGCTAATAGATGAACAAGCACCAATTGCACGACGACCAAATCCAAATTTAATGGCTAATGGAACCGCAATTAATACTGGTAATAAGTTACCGAGTTCCTGAACAAATAAAGGAATACCGACACTTAAAATCATTTTAATATTAGGAACAATCATTCCTGCATATTGTGTGCCTAAAATAAGTAGGCTGAAACCTACCATTTTACCGCAGAAGCCTTCTTCTTTTTCTGTAAATAATTTACCCCATACTTTAATTTTTTTACGGGTAAATCCAGCAGATATACACATACCAATAATTACAGCAAATAACATTGGTAAAATAGGTATTACCGCAATGCCAATCTTAATTTCTTTTTTACCAATGACATATTGTGAAATAAAAATTAAGAAAAGGACTGCCAGAATACTAATAAAGAAAACCTTTATCGGACTTCTACTTTTGTCCATCCGTTAATCTCCGTTGAAAAATAATCAGGCTTTATTCTAGAGGACAAAAAGCAAAAGGTAGCGTGACCAATGTCATGTTTATTTCATACCTATTTTTCATGGAGCATGAAATAATGCAATGGTGATAAATTTATTAACAAATAGAGGAAAGTTAAATTTTTTAATAAAGACAGTGAGTAAGGCTGAAATGAGTCAGCTTAATTGTTAATAAAGATGTAATGAGAAAAATAATAATTAAAAATTATTTTAATTATTAAAATAATCCCATAATAAAAATTTGTCTACACTTTAGCAAATAATAATAAGTTATTAATGAGAGATATTCTTATTTGGTGCGGTTATTATAAATTTAATGAATGTATTTGGAAGTGATATTTTATTCTTTGTATTTTTAAGGACGGATCTTATCTTCACAGTGACATTATAGTGATTGGTGTTATTCTTTATATTTGAGTTAGTAAGATTATTTTCTCTGCAAGCTGATGAGGAAGAGAAACAGAATATGGGAAGGAGATAAATGTAGCTCGCAGAGGCACAATTCACCCAAAACTGAGGAAAAACATCACCATGAGTAAGCAAACAGTTGCAACCTATATTGCTAAAGTACTCCATAATGCAGGTGTAAAACGTATTTGGGGCGTGACAGGCGATTCTCTCAATGGATTAAGTGATAGCTTGCGAAAGATGGGAACCATTGAGTGGATGGGAACTCGCCATGAAGAAGTGGCTGCTTTTGCTGCAGGAGCAGAGGCGGCAGTTAATGGCCAATTAGCGGTTTGCGCAGGCTCTTGTGGACCAGGAAATTTACATCTTATCAATGGGCTTTTTGATTGCCATCGTAATCATGTTCCTGTGTTAGCCATTGCTGCACATATTCCTTCTGCTGAAATTGGTAGTAATTATTTTCAAGAAACACATCCTCAAGAACTTTTTCGCGAATGTAGCCATTATTGTGAATTAGTCTCAAATCCAGAGCAGATCCCTCAAGTGCTTGCCATTGCAATGCGAACCGCTATTTTGAAAAAAGGGGTCTCGGTTGTTGTTTTACCGGGAGATGTTGCACTAAAACCTGCTCCAGAAGATGCGCATGAAAACTGGTATCCGTTGCAGTCTCCACTCATCATGCCAAATCGTTTCGAAATCGAAAAATTATCCGATGCATTGAATAATGGAAAAAATATCACCTTAATGTGTGGTGCCGGATGTGCTCAAGCTCGTGATGAAGTGATTAAATTGGCTCAAACATTAAAAGCTCCTGTTGTACATGCATTGCGAGGGAAAGAGTACATTGAGTGGAATAACCCCTACAGTGTGGGGATGACAGGATTAATTGGTTTTTCATCGGGTTATCATGCGATGGAAAATGCTGATACGTTAGTGTTATTAGGTACGCAATTCCCTTATCGCGCATTTTATCCATCAAAAGCCAATATTATTCAAATCGATATTAATCCAAGTAGTATTGGTTCACATTGTCATGTTGATATGGCGATGGTTGGCGATATTAAAGCCACACTGAATGCGATACAACCTCGTTTAAAAGAGAAAACCGACACAACTCATCTTGATGCTTCATTAAAACATTATGCCAAAGCACGGCAAGATCTGGATGCATTAGCACAACCCAGTGATCGTGAACTCATTCACCCACAATATTTAGCGCGTCGATTAAGTGAATTAGCAAATGATGACGCTATTTTCACCTGTGATGTAGGAACGCCAACAGTATGGGCGGCTCGTTATGTAGGAATGAATGGAAAACGTCGGTTACTGGGCTCTTTTAATCACGGCTCTATGGCAAATGCGATGGCTCAAGCCATTGGTGCGCAGTCGTTAGATAGAAAGCGTCAAGTTGTGGCAATGTGTGGTGATGGTGGATTTACTATGTTAATGGGTGATTTTATCTCATTAGCTCAAATGAATTTGCCGGTCAAAGTGATTATTTTTAATAACAGTGTATTAGGTTTTGTTGCGATGGAGATGAAAGCCGGCGGTTATTTAACGGATGGTACAGATTTACATAATCCGGATTTTGCTGCTATTGCTAATGCGTCTGGTATAAAAGGTATTCGAGTAGAAAAAGGTGAAGATCTAGATAATGCACTTAAAGAAGCTTTTGAACATGATGGCCCTGTAATTGTGGATGTGGTAACCGCAAAACAAGAGCTTTCTATGCCTCCTGAAATTAAATTTGAACAGGCTAAAGGCTTTAGTTTGTATATGATGAAAGCGATCATTAATGGTCGTGGTGATGAGATTGTACAACTTGCCAAAACTAATTGGTTACGTTAGTCGTTAAATTATACTCGTTATACTTCAAGTTGCAGGGGCGACTACGTTCAGTTAGTCACTTACCTGCAACTCAAATTATTTTGAGTATAAATTGAAGAGAAATAGACCAGACTCTATTAACTTTTATTATTGCGTTTTCTCTGTTAAACAGAAGTTTTCAATTAATTGCCCCATTAATTCACGAGTTGGTTCAATAAATGCCATATCAATAAATTCATCAGGCTGATGTGCTTGTTCAATAGAACCTGGGCCTAAAACTAAGGTAGGGCAGAGATCTTGAATAAACGGCGCTTCAGTACAGTAATTCACAGTTTGCGCTTTCTCACCTAACAGTTTTTCGATCACGGCGACCATTTTATGATCGGTTGGGCACTCATAACCCGGAATAGGATCGTGTAACGCTTCAACACTTAAACGACCTGGCCAACGTGCTTTGACTGGCGCTAATGTTTCGTGAAGTAAATCATCCAAGTCTTGCAATGTTAATCCTGGTAGTGGGCGAATATCCATATGTAATTCACAGCAAGCACAAATTCTATTTGCTGCATCACCGCCATTAATATAACCAAAGTTCATCGTTGGATAAGGAATAACAAACGCAGGGTTGTTATAGCGAGTTTTTAACGTATCGCGCAGTGTACTCAGGTGAGTAATAGATTCATGCATCAGTTCTATTGCATTCACACCTTTTTCTGGATCACTAGAGTGCCCTGATTGCCCTGTAATACGTATTGCATTTGATAAATGCCCTTTATGTGCACGAATAGGTTTTAGTGATGTGGGTTCGCCAATAATGGCAAAATCAGGGCGGATTGTTGTATGAGCGGCAAAATAACGAGCCCCTGCCATTGATGTTTCTTCATCTGCGGTAGCAAGAATGTAGAGAGGGTGAGTTAAGGTCTTAGTATCGACATCCCGCAATGCATCAAGAATAAAGGCAAAAAAGCCTTTCATATCAGCAGTGCCTAAGCCATATAACTTATTTCCTTTCTCTGTCAGCGTAAAAGGATCTTGTGTCCAACGGCCTTCATCAAACGGTACTGTGTCAGTGTGACCACAGAGTAGTAATCCACCTTTTCCCGTTCCTAATGTTGCCAGAAGGTTAAATTTACCTCGTGTTTCGGGCACGGGTTGGATTTCAATTGAAAAACCTAATGTTTCCAGCCAATTAGCAAGCAGATTAATCAGCGCTTCATTACTTTGATCGTTTTTAGCGTCTGTAGCACTGATAGAGGGTGTTGCAATTAATTGACGATAAATCTCAATAAATGTAGGTAATTTAATATTCACTGTTGACAGCCTTTCTTCATAATAGTATCAATATTCATGCACTTTTTTTGAATAAAAATACATTAATCGGTTTGTGTTCATAGTACAAGGTAAGAATGACATGTTAAATACTCTGATTGTAGGAGCAAGTGGTTACACTGGCGCTGAATTAGCCGCCTATCTTCAGCAGCATCCTCATGTGAATTTGAGCAGACTGATGGTATCCGCTCAAAGTGCAGATGCAGGAAAGTGCTTTTCTGAACTTTATCCACAATATCGTGGCTTAGTGGATCTCCCACTTGAGCCGATGGTTGATGTTGCTAAAGCCGCTGAAAACATTGATATCGTTTTTCTCGCAACGGCTCATGAAGTCAGCCATGACATCGCCCCTGTTTTTTTAGAGCAAGGTTGTGTGGTATTCGATTTGTCTGGTGCCTATCGAGTACAAAACAAGCATTTTTATCAACAATACTATGGATTTGAGCATAAAAATACTGATTGGTTATCACAGGCAGTTTATGGGCTGGCTGAATGGAATGCTGACATGATTAGTCAGGCTCAATTAATCGCTGTGCCAGGGTGCTATCCAACAGTCTCTCAGTTGTCATTAAAACCTTTAGTAGAAGCGGGATTTTTAGATACAGCACAGTGGCCAGTTATTAATGCGACTAGCGGGGTGAGTGGCGCAGGTAGAAAAGCCTCCTTAACCAGTAGCTTTTGTGAAGTGAGTTTGCAACCTTATGGCGTGTTTACTCATCGTCATCAACCTGAAATTGCAACACATCTGGGTATCAATGTGATTTTTACACCTCATTTAGGCAATTTTGCCAGAGGGATCTTAGCCACTATTACCTGTAAGTTAAAAACAGGCGTGACACAAGAGGATGTCAGACAGGTTTTTGAAGATGCTTATCAAGATAAACCATTAGTGCGTGTTTATGAAAAAGGGTTACCTGCATTAAAAGCCGTTGTAGGAACAGCATTCTGTGATATTGGGTTTGCTCAACAAGGTGAACATCTGATTGTCGTCGGTGTTGAAGATAACTTGTTGAAAGGGGCTGCTGCACAAGCAGTGCAATGTATGAATATTCGGTTTGGTTTCGATGAAACCGAATCACTTATTTAAATAATGAGTAGGGAAGTTTCATGGAACCATTAATTATCAAACTGGGTGGTGTGCTCCTTGATAATGAAGAAGCGTTAACGCGGTTTTTCACCGCATTACAACAGTATCGCTCAACGTATTCTCGTCCTTTAGTTATCGTGCATGGTGGTGGCTGTTTAGTGGATGAGTTGATGGGTAAATTGCAATTGCCTGTGGTGAAAAAACAGGGGCTTCGTGTCACACCTGCTGATCAGATAGATATCATCACAGGAGCACTTGCCGGAAGTGCCAATAAAACCTTGTTATCGTGGGCAACTAAGTTTGGGCTTAATGGCGTGGGGCTTTCTTTGGGGGATGGGCAATTAGCGAAAGTGACTCAAATTAATGAAGAGTTAGGCCATGTAGGAAAGGCCAATCCCGGCTCTCCTGATTTACTCAATTTACTATTGGGTGCTGGCTATCTACCTATTATCAGTTCTATTGGTATGACAGAACAAGGTGAGCTGATGAATGTGAATGCTGACCAAGCAGCAACCGCTATTGCTGAAACATTAGGCGCTGATTTAGTCCTGCTTTCCGATGTTAGTGGCATTTTAGATGGTAAAGGTCAGAAGATTGCCGAGATGTCAGCTGAAAAAGCACAGATGTTAATCGATCAAGGCATTATTACTGACGGCATGATAGTGAAAGTAAACGCAGCATTGGAAGCGGCTAAAACGCTAGGACGACCTGTTGAAATCGCAAGTTGGCGCCATGCTGAAAAACTGACGACATTATTTAATGGTGTTGCAGTAGGAACTCGTATTTTAGCTTAAAAAATCACTCTAGAAATCTTATCGCTATTTGATAGTTGGCGGATTTAAACAAATTGGGAATTGAAGGTTATCACTATGACTAAAGGTATTAAGAAAATTGTATTGGCATACTCTGGCGGATTGGATACATCGGCAATCATTCCTTGGCTAAAAGAACATTATGATAACTGCGAGGTTGTCGCTTTTGTGGCAGATGTGGGTCAAAGCCGTGATGATTTAGTTGGTGTAGAACAAAAAGCATTGGCATCAGGGGCTTCTGAGTGTCATATCGTCGATTTACGTGAAGAATTTATCAAAGATTACGTTTACCCAGTATTAAAAACAGGTGCTTTATATGAAGGTAGCTACTTATTAGGTACTTCAATGGCACGTCCTGTTATCGCTAAAGCACAAGTTGAACTAGCCTTAAAATTAGGTGCTGATGCTGTTGCTCATGGTGCAACGGGTAAAGGTAATGATCAGGTTCGTTTTGAAAGCACTTATGCGGCACTGGCTCCACAACTGAAAGTGGTTGCGCCTTGGAGAGAGTGGGATTTACGTTCTCGTGAAGCGTTATTGGATTATCTAAAAGTTCGTAATATCCCAACAACAGCAACCCTAGAGAAAATTTATAGCCGTGATGAAAACGCATGGCATATCTCAACAGAAGGAGGGGTATTAGAGAGCCCGTGGAATGCCTCAAATGAAGATTGTTGGGCATGGACCGTCGATCCTAAGAAAGCCCCAGAAACACCAGAATTAGTCACGGTTACAGTAAAAGCGGGTGAAGTTGTCGCAGTAAACGGTAAAACACAATCACCTTTTGAATGTTTAGATACATTAAATACATTAGGTGTGAAGCATGGTATCGGACGTATTGATATTGTTGAAAACCGTTTAGTGGGAATGAAATCTCGTGGCTGCTATGAAACCCCAGGGGGAACTATCATGATGGCGGCTTTGCGTGGTGTTGAACAACTTGTCCTTGATAGAGATGCATTTAAATGGCGTCAGCAATTAGGCTTAGAGATGTCTTATGTCGCTTATGATGGACGTTGGTTTACGCCAATTCGTGCTTCACTACAAGCTGCTGCTGAAGCACTGGCAAAAGATGTGAATGGTGAAGTGGTGTTAGAGCTTTATAAAGGTCATGTGAATGCAATTCAGAAAAAATCAGACAACAGCCTGTACTCTGAAGAGTTTGCAACCTTTGGTGAAGACGAAGTTTACGACCACAGCCATGCTGAAGGTTTTATCCGTCTATATTCTCTGCCATCACGTATTCGTGCATTGAGCAAGAAATAACGTAAGACAATAGAGTGGTGCGAATAAGCATCACTCTCACTCTTTTTATTATACAGAACAAATACAGGAAGCGATTATGGCACTCTGGGGTGGACGTTTTAGTCAGGAAGCAGATCAACGGTTTAAACAATTCAATGATTCACTGCGGTTTGATTTTCGACTGGCACAACAGGATATCTTTGGTTCAGTAGCTTGGTCTAAAGCGTTAGTCACCGTTGGTGTGTTATCACAAGATGAACAAGCTCAACTTGAGCAAGCTTTAAATGAATTATCAGAAGAAGTAACGGCAAACCCTCAGTCTATTTTGCAAAGTGATGCAGAAGATATCCATAGTTGGGTTGAAAGTAAGCTTATTGCCAAAGTGGGTGATTTAGGTAAAAAACTACATACGGGGCGTAGCCGTAATGATCAGGTCGCTACAGACTTAAAATTATGGTGTAAAGAAGAAGTGATTCATCTTCGCCAAGCGATTGTTGAGCTACAAAAAGCCTTAGTTATTACCGCAGAACAAAATCAAAATGCGGTAATGCCGGGTTACACCCATTTACAGCGTGCTCAGCCAATAACTTTTGCACATTGGTGTTTAGCATACAATGAAATGCTAGCCAGAGATGAAAGTCGCCTAGCTGATGCATTAAAACGTTTAGATATCAGTCCATTAGGTTGTGGGGCTTTAGCTGGAACGGCTTATGATATCGATCGTGAACAATTAGCGGGATGGTTAGGTTTTGCGAGTGCAACCAATAATAGCTTAGATAGCGTATCCGATCGTGATCATGTTTTAGAGCTCTTATCCTCTGCAGCTATTGGTATGGTGCATTTATCTCGTTTTGCAGAAGATCTTATTTTCTTTAATAGTGGTGAAGCGGGATTTATTGAATTATCAGACAAAGTGACCTCTGGCTCATCATTAATGCCACAAAAGAAAAACCCAGATGCACTTGAGCTTATCCGTGGGAAATGTGGACGAGTACAAGGTGCATTAACGGGTATGATGATGACCTTAAAAGGTCTACCTCTCGCTTACAATAAAGATATGCAAGAAGATAAAGAGGGGTTGTTTGACGCTATCGATACATGGTCTGATTGTTTGCATATGGCAACCCTTGTTCTTGATGGGATCCAAATTCGTCGTCCTCGTTGTGAAGAAGCCGCGAAACAAGGTTATGCTAATGCCACTGAACTGGCAGATTATCTTGTTGCCAAAGGTGTACCATTTCGTGAAGCTCACCATATTGTGGGTGAAGTGGTTGTTTGCGCCCTTGAGCAAGGTAAAGCGATTGAAGAACTTCCTCTTTCTGAATTACAGATGTTTAACAGTAAAATTATGATTGATGTGTACGATATTTTATCGCTCCAATCTTGTTTGGATAAACGTCTTGCCAAAGGTGGTGTTTCTCAAAAACAGGTCGCTTATGCGATAGCAAAAGCCAAAGAAGTTTTAAATATAAATAAATAAGAAAAGAGTTTATTTAAGACAACTTACTGTTATTAAAAAAGAACAGGGTGAATCTCACTCTGTTTTTTTATTTTAAATTGCCGATAATATCGAAAAAGAGAGACAGAATAACATTCGACTGATAGAAAAATTTATCAGTTACTATATTATCTATAGTCATTAACTATCAGCAATAAATGTGGGATCTGCAATGAATATCCGTGACTTGGAATATCTGGTGGCTCTAGCTGAGCATAAACATTTTCGTCGGGCGGCAGATTCTTGCCATGTGAGCCAGCCAACATTAAGTGGCCAAATTCGTAAACTTGAAGATGAACTCGGTGTAATGTTACTTGAAAGAACGAGCCGTAAGGTTTTGTTTACTCAACAAGGCTTATTGCTGGTGGATCAAGCGAAAACCGTTTTACGTGAAGTCAAAGTGCTACAAGAAATGGCTTCATTGCAAGGTGAAAGTATGGCCGGGCCTTTACATATCGGGCTTATCCCTACAGTTGGTCCTTATTTATTGCCTCACATCATTCCTGAATTACATAAAAACTATCCTAAGTTAGAGATGTATCTTCATGAAGCACAAACTCATAGCTTATTAGCTCAATTAGATAGCGGAAAACTCGATTGTGCCATTTTAGCAATGGTAAAAGAGAGTGCGCCGTTTATTGAAGTGCCTTTATTTGAAGAGCCGATGAAGTTAGCTATTTATGAAGGACATCCATGGCATGAACGTGGATCTGTGCCGATGGGTGACTTAGCGGGTCAACGTTTATTGATGTTAGAAGATGGACACTGCCTACGCGATCAAGCGTTAGGGTTCTGTTTCCAAGCGGGTGCAAAAGAAGATACTCATTTTAGAGCAACAAGTTTAGAAACCCTACGTAATATGGTCGCTGCCGGTAGTGGAATTACCTTATTACCTGATTTATCCGTCCCTCAAGAACAAAAGCGTGATGGGGTGTGTTATCTAGAATGTACAGATCCTAATCCATCACGTTCTATTATTTTGGTTTATCGTCCCGGATCGCCTTTGCGTAATCGTTATGAACAATTAGCAGAGACAATCCGTGAACATATGACCGCATTTTATGCAGAAAAACAAAACGCATTAAAATAAGCGGTTTAAACCATTAAGAGCCGCAACACGATAGGCTTCAGCCATTGTTGGATAGTTGAAGGTGGTATTAACGAAATACTCGATAGTATTGCCTT
Organism: Proteus faecis; assembly: GCF_030286765.1. Lineage (NCBI taxonomy): Bacteria > Pseudomonadati > Pseudomonadota > Gammaproteobacteria > Enterobacterales > Morganellaceae > Proteus > Proteus faecis. The sequence goes on along the minus strand of NZ_JASVWV010000007.1, from coordinate 7,179 downwards.
CACCTTTTTGTTCCATAATTGCTTGACCGATATGAATAATTTCAGCAGCACGTTCACCGAAGCAGTGAATACCTAAAATTTGCTTGGTTTCGCGGTGGAAGAGAATTTTCAAACTCCCTACATTCATGCCTGCAATTTGTGCTCTTGCCAAATGTTTAAATTGAGAGCGTCCCACTTCATAAGGGATTTTCATTGCAGTGAGTTGCTGCTCTGTTTTACCAACAGAACTAATTTCAGGAATGGTGTAGATCCCCGTTGGAATATCTTCAATTAAATGTGTTTCTGATTTACCAGTTGTGATAGCCAAAGCCGCAATTCGGCCTTGATCATAAGCGGCTGAAGCTAGGCTTGGATAACCAATGACATCACCGACTGCATAAATGTGTTCACAACTGGTTTGGTAATGTGCATTAACAGAAACTTGTCCACGACTATCTGTTTTGATACCCACGTTCTCTAAGCCTAGAGTGTCTGTATTTCCTGTTCGACCATTCGCATAAAGTAGGCAATCTGCTTTGACTTTTTTACCTGATTTTAGATGAACAATAACCCCATCATCGACACCTTCAATGCTTTCATATTCTTCATTATGACGAATAACAATGCCGTTATTCCAGAAGTGATAAGAAAGTGCATCAGACATCTCTTGATCAAGGAAAGACAATAGGTGATCACGAGTATTAATTAAGTCTACTTTTACTCTTAATCCTCTAAAAATAGAGGCATATTCACAACCAATAACACCGGCACCATAAATAATGACATGATGAGGCTCATGCTCTAAATCGAGAATAGTGTCACTGTTATAAATACGAGAATGAGAAAAATCGACATCTGGCGGGCAATAAGGACGTGAGCCTGTTGCAATAATAAAACTATCAGCCGAAAGAATATCGCAAGTGCCATCAGGATAACGCACGCTGATCCGGTGCTCGTCAATAAATGCAGCTTCACCTGAATACATCGTACAATTATTACGTTCGTAAAAACCTTGGCGCATTTTAGTCTGCTGATTAATTACGGTACTGGCTTGGCGAAGTATTTGGGAGAAAGAGGAGTTAATCAGACGAGATTGGTCACTGTAAAGCGGGTTTTGATTAAATTCGATAATACGACTTACTGCGTGACGTAGGGCTTTTGAAGGAATGGTTCCCCAGTGAGTACAGCCCCCACCAACTTTGTTATAACGTTCTATAACTGCGACGCGCTTTCCTTGTTTAACAAGCCCCATGGCCGCGCCTTCACCACCAGGACCTGAACCGATCACAATTGCATCGAAATGAGAATGTTGCATAGGAAGAGACCTGTTTTATACAAACCGACAACGCTATATTAACATTACAATGAATAATAGCCCAACGGACATTAAGGGCATTAGTCACACTTTGTTGAGTTTTTATGAGAATGTGTCTTGAGAGATGATTGTACGCACTGCTTTTTTAACAAAGTTTGATATATTGAGTATAAACCAAATTAGGATTATCAGGATTTCTGTGAGTAATAATATTGGCATCAGAGCTAAACAAAAAGAAAAAACCCGTCGCTCTTTAATTGAAGCAGCTTTTAGCCAACTCAGTGCCGAGCGTAGCTTTACAAGTCTAAGTTTACGAGAAGTGGCTAGAGAAGCTGGTATTGCACCCACCTCATTTTATCGTCATTTTAAAGATGTTGATGAACTTGGGCTGACCATGGTTGATGAAAGTGGATTGATGTTACGTCAATTAATGCGCCAAGCACGTCAACGTATTGCGAAAGGCGGTAGCGTTATCAGAACATCAGTAGCAACTTTTATGGAATTCATTGGTAATAATCCTAATGCGTTTCGATTATTACTTCGTGAACGTTCTGGGACTTCTGCTGAGTTTCGTGCGGCTGTCGCACGAGAGATCCAACATTTTATTGCAGAACTGGCAGACTATCTTGAGCAAGAGAGTCATATGCCACGCTATTTTACAGAAATGCAATCTGAAGCAATGGTCACTATTGTATTTAGTGCAGGCGCAGAAGCACTGGATATCGATATTGAAAAGCGTCAACAATTAGAAGAAAGATTAGTTATACAACTGCGAATGATTGCTAAAGGTGCCTATTATTGGTATCGACGTGAGCAAGAAACGCAAATACCTCAACAAGATAACCCAGAGATAAAGAAAAAAACGCATCAGAAAGGAGACAAATGATGGAACAAAATCGCTGTGAAAAAAGCACGCTATTACTTGCCACAGTCATTGGTGTCGCTTTACATGGTACATATTCAAGCTTTTTTAATCCGTTGATTGAGACGTGGTCGGTTTTCCCACTCATCAGTTTAATCTTGGCAGTTTACTGTTTATATCAGCGCTATTTAAATCAACCTATGACTGATGGAATGCCTAAGTTGATTTTTTCATTCTTTTTATTAGGCTTATTCGGTTATAACGCTTACACCAGAACCGTTAACCCTGAATGGGGTTCAAATTTCTTCTCTTCAGTTTGTATTGTTATCGTTGCGTTATGGATTTATCGTCAGTTCAAACATCGTCAACGTTTACGTATACAGGCAGAGGAAGCTGAGAGAGCATCACAAGCAGAACAGTACTAGTCTGTACTTATCTCTTTGTTGTAAACACAGCGAAATTTTGACACCAGCAAGTGATCTTGCTGGTGTTTTTGTTTTTATTCGTACTATTGGGGATTTTTTATCTATAACAAGTGAAATATGCAGTTATCTTTTTTCTAATAACACGCCACATTCCATATGATGAGTATATGGAAATTGATCAAATAAAGCTAACTTTTTGATTTTATGTGTTTTTATTAGGGTTTCTAAATTTTGGCACAGTGTTTCTGGATTACAAGAAATGTATAAAATACGAGGGTAAGTTTTAACCAACTCTACTGTTTTCTCATCTAAACCACTACGAGGTGGGTCAACAAAAATGGTTTCACATTGGTAATCTTTTAAATCAATCCCTTCTAGGCGTTTAAATTCCCTTACACCATTCATTGCTTGAGTAAAATCTTCCGCAGACATGCGAATAATCTTCACATTATCAATATGATTCATTGCAATATTATATTGCGCGGCATAAACAGAAGGTTTTGCAATTTCAGTTGCCAGTACACGATCGAAATTACGCGCGAGTGCTAATGAAAAGTTGCCATTACCACAATACAGCTCAAGCAGATCGCCTTTTGCATTTTCCGTTGCCTTTAATGCCCATTCCAACATTTTAATATTGACCTGAGCATTAGGTTGCGTGAAGCTATTTTCAACTTGGCGATAAATCATCTCTTTGCCAGCGACGGGTAATACTTCATCAATAAAATCGTTATCAAGCATAATTTTTGTTTTATATGCACGACCGATTAATTGCACATCAAAACCTTGAGCAATTAATGATTGGCGTAATGCCATTGCTTCTTGTTGCCAAGTTTCATCAATTTTCTTGTGATAAAGCAGTGAGACAATAATTTTATTACTCAACGTAGAAAGATAATCAATCTGAAACAGTTTCTTTCTGAGTGTTGGTTTATCTTTTATTTCTGCCAACAAGACAACCATCATTTTATTAATCAGTTGGCTGGCAACCGGAAATTGGTCAACACGAATACGCTGCTTAGTCTTTTGGTCAAACATAATATGATAGAGCGCGTCTTCTTCATGCCAGATACGGAATTCCGCACGCATACGATAATGCTGTTCTGGTGATGAAAAAACCTCTGCTTCAGGCGCATTAAAAGGTGCCATCATTGTTTGTAAACGTTGTGTTTTTTCATTCAGTTGAGACTGATATGTTTGCGTTGGTAATGAATTCTGCATGGTATCTCGCCTTTTTTGGCAGTAATAAAATTAAGCGAGCGAAATTGTAGAGATCCTCATGAAGATGTCCAGTATTCTTCATGTTCAATTTCTGGACTCAGTGGATTTGAAATCGTAGCATAGTTATTCGGTCTCCTAATAGGAGTGAAAAGGGAATCTGGTGCAAAGCCAGAACTGACGCGCAGCGGTAATAGGATCAAGGATAATAAAAGACACTACAAGTACCTTAATAAGTACCGTGGGAAGTCATTATCTTAAATACACAAAATTGTTTATTTAACCTAGAGTCCGAAGACCTGCCGAAGACCTGTCGCATCTTTAATTAAATACGCGTTTTATTTAATTTGGGCGGCATCCTGCTACTTATTCTGTTGGATGCAGATTTTCATGAATAATAAAAAAGTTTTTCTTATTTCAAATATAGCGTTGAGTGTAATGGTGGGCAGTTTTAGTGCGTTTGCGAATAACAGCGATACATTAAGTGTGACAGCAAACCGCTTTCAAGAGCCTGACTCGTCTATTTTAGCGCCTATCACTGTTGTTGAACGTGAACAGATCGATCGTTGGCAGAGTAATAGTGTTATTGATGTGTTACGCAGAATGCCCGGTATTGATGTGGGGCAAAACGGTGGAATAGGGCAGCAAAGCTCAATATTTGTCAGAGGTACAAATTCAAACCACGTGCTGATTTTAGTGGATGGTGTGCGTTTAAATCAGGCGAATGTATCTGGTAGTTCTGATATTAGCCAAATTCCCCTTTCTCTTGTTCAACGTATTGAATATATAAGAGGGCCTCGCTCTTCTGTTTATGGCTCTGATGCAATTGGTGGCGTGATTAATATCCTCACAGAAAGAAAAACAGAAGGAGGAACGCTTAATGCCACAATGGGTTCGCATGGTTATCAAGAATATGATGGTTCTATAAAACAGAAAGTCGGTGATAGAACGACATTAACTGCAGCGGGCAGTTATCTCTATACTAAAGGTTATGATGTAGAGGCGAATGGCAATACTGGTGGACATCCGCAACCCGATCGCGATGGTTTTATGAATAAATCTCTGTGGTTAGGTGTTAACCACGATGTTAACGATGATGTTTCTTTATATGCACGGGCTTATGGTTTCGATAATCGCACAGCGTATGATGCTTATTATGACAGTTATAATAAAACGTTAACGGATACAAGAGCTCTCTTTAGTCGTACCTATGATGGTGGTGTAAAGTTTCATCGTGATAATTACTCTTCTTCTTTAAATGCCAGCTATAACTACACCAAAGATTATGACTATGATCCCCGTTACGGTCGCTATGGTAAAGGAAGCCGTTTTACTAATTCGGAGCAATATAATGTGCAGTGGGGTAATCACCTTCTATTAGGCAATGGCAGTATTGGTGGTGGTGTTGATTGGCAACGTCAATCTGTTAAAGAAGGCTCTAACGGATTTCCTAATAAAGAACATTTCGATAATACAGGCTTATATCTAACCGGACAGCAAAAGTTAGGCAATGTGATTGCTGAAGCATCGGTACGTTCTGATCATCATTCTGAATATAATTGGCATACTACGTGGCAATCTAATTTAGCGTGGGAGTTTGTTGAAGGCTATAGCGTGATAGGGGGTTATGGTACAGCATTTAAAGCACCTACATTGATGCAACTTTATAGTGAATGGGGAAGTAATCCAGATTTACAACCTGAAAAAAGTAAACAGTGGGAAGGTGGATTTGAAGGCATAACGGGGCCTTTAACGTGGCGATTAACAGCATATAGAAACCGAATTAATAATCTTATTCAGTCAGATCCTAATCAAGGTTGGAAAAATCATAATATTGGCGAGGTGTTAATTAAAGGTGCTGAATTTACAGGGGAACTGGATACATGGGTTTTCCATCATACCTTTAATTATCAATATATAGATGCAAGAAATAAAGAAACGCACCAACGTCTTGATCGTCGAGCGCGTCAACAACTGAAATATCAGCTTGATTGGCAAGTAGAAAAACTCGATATGGGGGTAACTTACCAATATATCGGTCAACGGACAGATAAAGATTATGGAACTAATGAGAATGTTTCTTTAGGTGGTGTGAGTATTTGGGATTTAACTGCGTCATATCCTATTACATCACATCTCTCAATTCGTGGTAGAATAGCCAACCTGTTTGATAAAGATTATGAGACAGCTTATGGCTATCGCACGCCAGGACGTGAATACTTCCTTACAGGAAGCTACAACTTCTGATGTACAACTTACCGCTAACCCTACTGTATTGGTTTTTGATTCAGGGGTTGGCGGTTTATCTGTTTATCGTGAGATCCGTGAAAAATTACCGGATGCTCATTATATCTATGTTTTCGATAATGAAGCTTTTCCGTATGGTGAGAAATCACAAGAATTCATTATTGACCGTGTTGTTCGAATAGTTAGCGCGGTTGCTGAAAAGCATGATCTCGCCACCATTGTTATTGCTTGTAATACAGCAAGCACAGTGAGCCTCCCTGCTTTACGTGCTAAGTTTATTGATATTCCTATTGTGGGTGTTGTACCTGCTATTAAACCGGCAGCTAAATTAACCTGTAATGGCGTGGTTGGATTATTAGCAACAAGAGCAACAGTTAAGCGTCCTTATACCCATGAACTTATTGAACGCTTTGCGACTGATTGCAAAGTTCACTCTTTGGGTTCGGCTGAGCTGGTGGAGCTAGCGGAGAAAAAACTTCATGGTGAATCCGTTTCTTTAGATGCGCTTCGTAAAATCCTTATACCTTGGCTAAAAATGAAAGAACCACCGGATACTGTGGTATTAGGTTGTACACATTTCCCTTTATTAGCTGATGAACTTCTTTCTGTTTTACCTGATGGCACACGAATTATCGATTCTGGTGCTGCAATTGCACGAAGAACTGCGTGGTTGGTCGTAAATCAAGCGAAAATAAAAGGTTCAAATGAAATTAGCTTCGCTTATTGCTTAAAAGAAGATGAGAATAGTGAATTATTAAAACCTGTTTTAGCGGGCTTTGGTTTTGAATCGCTTAGAAAACTGGCACTTTAAGTGCAATTTGATTGAAAATTCAACGGTCAGTAAAAAAACTCAAAAAAAGTATTGCCAGCTTCACAAAACTCCCTATAATGCGCCCTCGTTGTCACGGCAAACCACGCTAAGTGAGTTAGCCGAGAGAACAAAGAAAAAAAGTGAAAAGCCTTGAAAATAAACGCTTGACACTGAATGAGGAAGATGTAGAATGCACCTCCTCGCAACAACGCAGAAGACCGGAAACGGCAGCGAATGTTGCACTGCTCTTTAACAAATTATCAGACAATCTGTGTGGGCACTCGCAGAGACGATATCTTCTAAAATATTAGATGTATCAAGT